>DATAPW010000147.1:0-28544 GCA_036265005.1 Acetobacteraceae bacterium
GGACCGAAAAGTCGCTGGTGCCGCCGCCGAAATCGCCGATCAGCACAGTGGCTGGCTCGGCCAGGGTGCGAGCGAAGCGGGCGCCGGCGGCCTCCGGTTCCAGTGCCTGGACGACGTCGGGAAAGCCAGCCTCGGCATAGGCGCCGCTGAGACGCGCGGCGCCCAGCGCGTCATCGACGAACTCACCGGCGAAGCGGACCGGCCGGCCCACCACGACGCGCGGGGCAGTTGGTACGCCATCCAGCAGAGCGCGCAGGAACGTCGCGATCAGACGCTCCAGCGTGAAGGGATGGGCGAAGATGCGCGTCTCGGTAAAGCTTTTCTGCGCCAGGTAGGTCTTCATCGACATGATCAGCCGGCTGTCCAGCGGATCCTCCAGGTAGGAGGCGATCGCTGCCGGCCCGGCCGCCTGTCGCAGCACGTTCCGGCCGCGCCCTTCCTCGTGCCAGAAGCACAGCACCGAGCGGAACACGTCCAACTGCGCCGCGGTGCCGGCGTGGCGCCGCGTCGTGACGCTGCCATCGTCATGCAGCAAGGCGACCACGCTGTTGGTGGTGCCGAAATCGACGCCGATTGCCTGGACCATGCCGCCGCTCCGCGCGAGGGCGCGCGTTCAAGCGCGATTGGCCGAGCGGCGCAAGGGGGCGCCTGTCACCCGGAGGGGAGCGGCGGCAGCAACGGCTCGAGCCTCGTGCCGCTCAGGTCGCGCGCCGAGGGGGGGCTGTAGCCAAAATCGAACCCGACGAAGACGGTATTCCGCAATCCTGATCCGATTGCCCTGAGCGCATGCTCGACGACGCCCGTGCGGCAGCTTCCGGCGAGATCGAAACATGTCCCTGGCACTTGCCAGGCCAGCAGCACTGCCACGACGGCGGCGATGCAAGCCTCCGTCGCCCAGCGCTTCCAGGCGACACCGCGCGGCAGCAGGATCTGCCAGGACAGACCGACCAGGCGCGTGGTGTGCCAGAGGATGCCGCCCAAGGTGACGGCGATCAGCAGCGCCGGGACGATCACCCAGTAGGCGGCAGCATGCGCGGCCTCCCCCTGGCGTCCGATCGGCGCGAATGCGCTGGGAGACGCCATCAGGTTGTTCAACGCCGGCTGCACCAGCCGTTCCACGCGAGGCTGGTAGACCGCCTGGCGATAGGCGGCGAACCCCATGTTCGGAGTCAGCGGTGTTTCAGGTGATGCATCGATCGCCGCTCGCCAGTGCTTCTGGATGCCCGGCTGGCTGCAGAAGCTGTCCCAGCCCAATCCCGGGGGCAACGGCTCCTGGAAGCGCTGCTCGATGAAATCGTTGTAGGCGGCATCGGCGCTCTGACGCGACGCCGTCGCCACCGCCTCCATGAAGGTGGACTGGTCGGTTGGATTCCAGCCCGACGGGACCTGCACGCCCATGTCCCGCACCTCGGCTTCGATGCGTGGCCGGTCGCGCCGCTTGACGCGCGCGGGCGACAGGCGCGCGTGCGCCAGGCGGTCGAGATATTGTTGCCAGGCACGCGCCTGCTGGCTGCGAATGTCGCTGATGCCCGCCACCAGCCGGAGCTGTGCGACCACGTACTCGTTGTAAGCATCCCGCAGCGATCGCACCGATGGAATGAATACGGTGTCATACTCATGCTCGGCCGTACCCAACTGCCGCGCGACCAGGCCCTGCAACGCCTGGCTGAGCGCCTGCCGTGAAACATCCGCGACGGCATCGCAGGTGAGGCCGGCGAAAGGCGCGCGAAGCAGCGCAGCCTGGATGCCCTGGAGCGATGGTGTCGCGGCATCGTCCTGCCGCGCTTCGGCAAGTACACGGAGCTGCACCGCACAGCGCCGCCCCGTGGTGCTCATGCGATCCGCAAGGTCCTCGGTGAGCCCGGGGCCAGCGAGGTAGACCGCTTCGCAGCAGATGATCGCCGACAGCAGCACGGCAACGCCGGTCTGCCACAAGGGCCATCGGCTGCGATGCGCCCGCGGCAGGATGATGCTGCCCCAAACCAATAGTGTGAGTGCCACGCCGGCGAAGCCCCATCCCCACGCCGCCAGGGCCGTGAGCTGGCGTCCGCTGATCGGATTGCCGATGGCATCGAACAGCCGGGCGGCGAAGGCGAGACCCGCTACCAGGAAAGCCGCAGTGATGGCGGACAACGGGATGACATGGTCCGCATAGCGCGGCGGTGTTTCCGCTGCCTCGATGCCGGCGATTTCGGGCCGGCGGTCAACCGCGTCCTCCGGCAGCGCGACGCCGAGGTCCGTGTCCGGGAGGTTCGTGCCCGGGAGGTTCGTGCCTGGCATCGGTGCGAGGTCAGAAGAGGGGTGCATCATTTCTTCGACTGCCCGAGGAAGCCGACCTGCCGACCGGCGAAGGGATCACCTCATCGCCGACCGGTGGGCTCACGGCTGGTGCTGCAGGTTCGGGCGGATCATCGCCGGTATGGTCGACCGGGTGCGATGCCGATGCATGCCGCCTGTGGTGCGGCCTGGGGGTGATCTCGACAGTCGGGCCATCGAGCTCGCCATCCCTGAAGGTCCAGACGATGGGGTCGCGCACGCCGGACTGACGGATGTCGAGGGCGTCGCCGTCCCGGGCAAAGCTGTAGGCGTCGCCGCATTCGCCGATCGGATGCAGGCTGGCTGAACCATTTATCGCGACGACAAGCGCGTAGCGCTGTGGGCAATCCGCGTCGGCGCCGCTGATGATGACGAGGTTGGCGCCCGGAACGGCCCAGATGCCGTCGATGCGAGCGCTGGTGTAGTTGTCGAGCGACAGCGACGTGGTTGCGCCGACGGTTACCGAATACGCCCCGCCGTTGGGTGCCTGCTGCAGGGATATTGTTTCATATTCAGTATGGAACGTTGCGATCGTGTGTGGCGGCGGCGCACAGGCCGCCAACATGGCGATCGTGCAGCCGAGAGCGAGAATCGCAGGGTGTTGCGGCAAGAACCACATAGTTCAATCCAACACCGGGCCACAGTCCATTCATGCACAACATAACATAAGACAGAGTCGATGCGAGAGACGTCATCGCAGCGTCAGTGAGTAACAGCCGCAGCTTGCGGCATTTCGGTCACAGGTCCATTGGCAGGACCATCGTTCTGTATTTGCCAAATGCTTGCAAGATGCTGTTTGGATCCGATCATTTGTTTACATGTGTAAAGTGACCTTGAGCGGCTTGTGCCGAGGCGAGCGGCACCGCCACGGGCAGCGCCCCATGACCCGGCGGGAACCACCGCTTTGCATGGGGTTCTATCGCTGCGGCGACACGTCGTCGGATCGGCTCATCCAGACCGGCTCATCCTGCCACCGCTCGAGCGCATCGAGTGCGCGGCGCATCGCACGCGATTGCATCGCAGCGGTGACGAGCAGGTTCGTGTCGAGACCGGATGCGGTGGTGGCATGCGCGGCGCGGCGATAGCACTCCAGGGTGAACTGGTGGGCGAGCACGACGTGGCTGGCGAGCATGGCCTCGGCCGGTTCCTGGGCGTCGAACGAGCGCAGCACGGCCATGGCGGCGGCCTGGCGGCGACGCTTGTTCACGTCGGTTTCCTGCTCGGGCGATGGCAGCGCGGCGGCGAGGGCGTGCAGCAGGTCGTCGGTGAAGCTGGGGTCGAGCGGATCCTGAGGGATGCTGTCCTGGTAGGGCTGGGTCATGCGAGGCTCCGCGGGGATTGGTCAGTTATACTAACGATAATTAGAGAGAATGTCAAACGGAACAGGCCCATTGCGCCATGCGGTGGCGACCGTCATGGCCGGGGTTGGGCCCGGCCATCCAGGCCTCAGGTTCCAAACATACGGGGAGGACGTGGATGGCCGGGACACGTCCGCCAGGACAGGTGGGCCAGGAGAGGTGGCACGAGGAGTCGCTCTCAACCAGCGTTGGTGTAACTCCTCCCGCAAGGGGGGATTCTGCGTTCGCCTGGCTCGGGTGACCGGCGATGCGTTCGCGGCTAGGATTCCGGCAAAACCAGGAGGACGTCCCTTGCCACGCGAAATGGTCGCGATCGCCGGCGTCGAGCTTGAGCTGTTCGAAGATGGCGCCGGTCCACCTCTCCTGTTCGTGCACGGCGCGCAGGGCTTCGTGCCGGAGCAGCCTTATGTCCGCATGCTGTCGGCCGGACGCCGGCTGATCGCGCCGTCGCATCCGGGCTTCGGCAGGTCCAGCCTGCCCGACTGGATCGATACGGTGGACGACATCGCCTACATCTACCTCGAATTGCTCGATCGGCTGGATGTCCGACAGCTCGACGTGGTCGGCTGTTCGATCGGTGGCTGGATCGCCGCCGAACTCGCGACCAAGGCGCCGTCCGCCGTGCGCCGCCTGGTGCTGTCCGGTCCGGTCGGCGTGAAGACAGGCCCGATCGACAGGCTCGACATTCCCGACATCTTCGCCACCCCGCAAAGCGACATGGAGCGGCTGCTGTTCCATGACCCAGAGCGCATGCGCATGGATCCTGCCAACCTCACCGACGAACAGCTTGCCATCTCGGTGCGCAATCGCGAGACGCTCGCGCTGCTGGCATGGGAGCCGTACATGCACAATCCGAAACTGCGCCACCGGCTGCATCGCGTGTCGGCGCCGACCTTGTTCCTGCGCGGCGCGAGCGACGGACTGGTGTCGGCCGAATACCTCGCTGCCTATGCACGCCTGCTGCCGAACGCGCGCATCGACACGATCGCGGCCGCCGGCCATGCGCCGCAGGTGGAGCAACCCGAGGCATTCGCGCGCACAGCGCTTGGTTTCCTCGATGCGGGAGCGATGTCATGAGGGCGTGGCATTTCAGCGAGAACGCCTATCCGTATCTGCCGCCGGCTGACGAATACGAATCGATCCGCGTCAGCCTGCCGAACCGCATCTACGATCCGGAGAAGGGCGCCGCGCTGTACGACCGGTTCCTTGACGAATGGCTGATCGCCGAAGACGAGGGCATGGAGATCATGCTCAACGAGCACCACCAGACGGCGACCTGCGTCGATCCGGCGGCGCCGCTGGTGCTCGCTGCGCTGGCGCGGCTGTCGAAAAAGGCCCGGCTGCTGATCCTCGGCAATCCGATCTCCAATCGTCGCCAGCCGGTACGCGTGGCCGAGGAGATGGCGATGGTGGACGTGCTGTCGCGCGGCCGGCTGGAGGCCGGGTTCGTGCGCGGCGTGCCGTACGAGGTGCTGCCGGCGAACAGCAACCCGGTGCGGATGAACGAACGCCAGTGGGAGGCGCTCGACCTCATCGTCAAGGCGTGGACCAGCCATGACGGCCCATTCAGCCACGAGGGCCGGTTCTTCCATTACCGCGCGGTGAACATCTGGCCGCGGCCGTACCAGCTTCCGCACCCGCCGATCTGGATCAGCACCACCAGCCCGAGCGGCGCGGCCCGGGTCGGCGCGCGCGGCTACATCCAGGCAACGTTCCTTACCGGCTTCGATGGCACGCGCGCGATCTACGATGCGTATCGCCGCGGCTGGCGCGAGGCGGGGCGCGGCAACGATGTGCCGGTGGACCGGCTGGCCTACTCCGCGCTGGTTTACGCCGCACCGAACGAGGCGGACGCCCGCGCCGGGGCGGAGAAGCTGTTGTGGTACGTCACCTCCAACAAGGTGCCGCCGCATTTCGCCAATCCGCCCGGCTATGTGCCGGTGCAGGCCAATGTGGCGATGCTGCGCGGCGCCGAACATCCGCTGAGCGCCTTTCGCCGCGCGGCGACCGTGGAGGGCGCGATCGAGGCCGGCATCATGTTCGCCGGCACGCCCGACCAGGTGCACCGGCAGATGAAGCGGCTGTACGACCACGTCGGCGGCTTCGGCCACCTGCTGATCATGGGCCAGGCGGGGTTCCTCGAGCACGATGAGACGGTGCTGGGGATCAAGACCTTCGCGCGCGAGGTCTATCCGCGGGCGCGGGCGGAATTTCCCGATACGGCGATCTCCGGCGTGGGCTGAACGGCCCGTGCTGCGCTGACGAGCCTTCGCTCGGTGTCGCCGGCTACGGTCGGCACAGTAAAAGCAGCATATTCACCGCAGATGAACGCAAATGAACTTGGATAAGCCCGGTCGGATCAGTGCGATCCCAGCGGCTTGTGCCCGTGGCGCACAATCATTTCTGTGTCCATCTGCGTTCATCTGCGGTTGAATATGCTTTCTTGCCTCGCAGCGTGAGCCCGGCCGGAACACGCGCCGGGTCGCGGCGGAGACGCAGGCGCTAAAGCGGCGCCCGATGGCGTTTCATCAAACGCGCCGCGACGTGTAGATTGCCAGCCGTTCTCTGCCTGGAGCCTGTTTATGACGGTACCGGATACAACGACCGCCGACGTGGGCCGCGATTTCATTCGCGACATCATCCAGGATGACGTGGACGCCGGCCGCGTCACGAAGGTGGTCACCCGGTTTCCGCCGGAGCCCAACGGCTACCTGCATATCGGCCATGCGAAGGCGATCTGCCTGAACTTCGGCGTGGCGGAGGAGTTTCGCGGCCGCTGCCATCTGCGGTTCGACGACACCAACCCGACCAAGGAAGAGCAGGAATTCATCGACGCGATCAAGCGCGACGTGCACTGGCTGGGGTTCGACTGGGGCGACAACCTGTTTCACGCTTCGGACTATTTCGAGCAGCTCTATGAGTGGGCCGAGCACCTGATCCGCGAAGGCAAGGCATATATCGACGACACGCCGCCCGACCGGATGCGCTCGCAGCGCGGCACGCTGACCGAGCCTGGGCAAAACTCACCCGACCGCTACCGCTCGGTGGAGGAGAACCTCGACCTGTTCCGCCGCATGCGCGCGGGCGAGTTTCCCAACGGCGCCCGCGTGCTGCGCGCGAAGATCGACATGGCGTCGCCCAACATGAACCTGCGCGATCCGGTGCTGTATCGCATCCTGCATGCGGAGCATCCGCGCACCGGCAACGCGTGGTGCATCTATCCGACCTACGACTTCGCGCATGGCCAGTCGGACGCGATCGAAGGCATCACGCATTCGCTCTGCACGCTGGAGTTCGAGGATCACCGGCCGCTCTACGACTGGCTGATCGATAACCTGCCGGTGCCCGCTCGACCGCACCAGTACGAATTCGCCCGGCTGAACATCGCCTACATGGTGATGTCGAAGCGCATCCTGACGCGGCTGGTGGGCGAGGGCAGGGTCGCCGGCTGGGACGATCCGCGCATGCCGACGCTGGCGGGGATGCGGCGGCGCGGTGTGCCGGCAGTGGCGCTGCGTGATTTCGTGCGCCGTGGCGGCATCACCAAGTCCAACAGCGTGACGGATTACGCGGCGTTCGAATATTCCATCCGCGAAGTGCTGAACAAGACGGCGGCGCGGCGCATGGCAGTGCTGCGTCCGCTGAAACTGGTGATCGAGAACTGGCCCGAGGGCCAGACCGAAACGCTGGAGGCGATCAACAACCCCGAGGATCCGTCGGCCGGCACGCGTCCCATCACGTTCGGGCGGGAACTCTACATCGAGCGCGACGATTTCATGGAGAACCCGCCGAAGAAGTTCTTCCGCCTGTCGCCGGGCCGCGAGGTGCGCCTGCGCTACGGATATTTCGTCACCTGTCGCGAGGCGGTGAAGAATGCCGCCGGCGAGGTGGTCGAACTGCGCTGCACCTACGATCCGGCGACGCGCGGCGGCAATGCGCCGCCGGACGGGCGGAAGGTGCAGGCGACGCTGCATTGGGTGGCCGCAGCCGACGCACGGCCGGCCGAGGTGCGGCTGTACAATCACCTGTTCGCACGGCCCGATCCTGGCGCGGACGGCGACATCATGGCCGACCTCAATCCGGACTCGCTGGAGGTGCTGGGCGACTGCCTGGTGGAACCGGCGCTGACAAATGCCGCGGTCGGCGAGGCGGTGCAGTTCGAGCGGCAGGGCTATTTCTGCGCCGATCCGGATACCGCTCCGGGGAAGCTGGTGTTCAACCGCACTGTCGGGCTGCGCGATACCTGGGCGAAGGTTCAGGCGGGGCCGAAGGTTCAGGCTGGGGCGAAGGTTCAGGCAGGCGCGAAGGTTCAGGCGGGCGCCGCCCGCGGCTGACGCTGCGCAGCAACGGCGACGGCGTCGCCATCGAAGCGTTGCGGTGGACCGTGCGCGAGCAGGTCGCCGACCACCGCGGCCGTCACGGCCTTGCTGAACAGGAAGCCCTGCACCTCCTCGCAGTCTTCATCGTGCAGCAGGCTGGCCTGTTCTTCGTGCTCGACGCCTTCGGCGTTGACGCGGATGCCCATGGCATGGCTCATCCGCACCACCGTTCGGACAATCTCTGCCGCGTGCGCATCGGTTCCCAGGTTGCGGACAAACGACCGATCGATCTTGAGCTTGTCGAAGCGGAACTTCTGCAGATATCCCAGGCTGGAATAGCCGGTGCCGAAGTCGTCCATCGCGACGGCTACGCCGATGCTGCGCAGGCGGCGCAGCGTGCCGAGGGTTTCTTCGGTTTCGTTCAGCAGGACGCCCTCGGTGATTTCCACTTCCAGCCTGGCCGGGTCAAGCCTGGCGAGGTGCAGCGCGCCCTGCACCTGCTCGATGAACCCGGGGCGGCGGAACTGCACCGGTGACACATTGACCGCCATGCACCACAGGCCCCGCCATGCCGCCGCCTGCCGGCATGCTTCACGCAGCACACAATCACCGATACGCACGATCAGCCCGGTCTCCTCTGCCAACGGAATGAATGTCTCCGGTGCGATCTCGCCACGCTGCGGATGGCACCAGCGAAGCAACGCCTCGGCGCCGACGATCTGCCGCGTGGCGAGGTTGACCTGCGGCTGGTAGTCCAGGCGGAACTGGCCCTTCTCGAGCGCTTCCATCATGTCCGCCTTGAGCGCCCGGCGCTCAAGCAGGCGACGGTTCATCTCGGCCGCGAAGAAGCCGTAGGTGCTCCTGCCTTCCTCCTTGGCGCGATACGGCGCGACGTCGGCCTCCTGCAGCAAAAGCCCCGCGTCGCTCTGTGTGAGCACCAGGTCGGTCATGCTGCGCAGGGCGATGCCGACGCTGGCGCCGACGGTGACCTGATTGCCGCCCAGGTCGAACGCGTCATTCATGGTGTCAACCAGGCGCTGGGCCAGCAACTCGGTATCGGCGAATTGCGCGCGCCGGCCTGGGCAATGGCGAACTCGTCGCCGCCGAGCCGCGCCAGCGTGTCGGTCTCGCGCACGCAGGTGCGCAGCCGGGCAGCCACGCCGACCAGCAATCGATCGCCGGCGGCATGGCCGAGTGTGTCGTTGACCTCCTTGAAGCGGTCCAGGTCGAGGTAGAGCACGGCCACCGACGCGCTCTCCCGTCGCGACCACGCCACGGACTGCTCGAGCCTGTCGAGGAACAACGCGCGGTTGGGGAGGCCCGTCAGCGAGTCATGCGTCGCCAGGTGCATCGAGCGCGCAAGCGCGCGCTGCAGCAGCCGCAGCGGCACCAGTCGCAGTGCGGCGAATGCGATCGCGCCGAGTGAGGCCGCCAGCACGGCAATCATCGCGGTCATCACCATCAACGCGCGCTGCGAACGTCGTATCTCCACCCGGCCGGCGATGGCGCCCGAATCGTACACCGGGCTGGCGGCGACCATGCTCGGCGAAAGCTGTGCCTCGCCCTGGCTGGCGATCAACCGGCCATTGGCTGAAAAACTTCGCGTTGTTCGGACGCCGGCGGCGGACCGAGCATAGCGAGCAGCCCGAGCAGGCGGACGTTCTCGAATACCCACAGGTCGGGATTCCGGCTGGCCAACTGTGACACGCTGACGGCGGCGACCTTGGCTTCAGCCTCGATCGCCGCGTAGCCGACCGCGTGCGACGAGACGAAATACGCTGTGGGCAGCGCGACCGCGAGCGCCACTGCGATGACGGCGGCGAATACGGTGACGATGCGCGCCAGCGTCGGGTCCAGCGTATCGCCGCGAGCGATCATACAAGGTCGCCGGCCAGCGGGATGTGGCCGAGCCGCGACAGCAGTTCACTGACCTGTGCGCCACGCAGGAACGCCAGGAATGTTGCAACATCCGGCATAGGTGGTTCTCGCCACACGGCATGCAATGTGCGCGACAGCCGGTAGCGGCCGGCCGCGAGTTCGCCGACGTCCGACGCGACACCGTCGAGCGTCAGCGGCATGACGCCACGGGTCTCGGCGCGCAGTTGGCCGATCGACATCATGCCGAAGGAACCCGGCAGCCGCTCCAGGATGTCGGCGTTCTCCTGATCGGTCGCCACGGTCAGCAGGCCGGGCCGCCCCAATGCGGTGGTCACCGCGGCCGACATGTCGGGGGAGAGGCTGCGCAGCATGGTCCAGTCGGCATCGGATGGCTCCCGTCGCACGAGGCGGATGAGCGTGCCATCGGGCCACGCAGGGATGCCGCCGGCAAGAATCCGCGCGACCTCGGGCAGGGTGACGCCGGTGACGCCGAGCGCCAGGTGGGTGACGAATGCGACCGGTGTGCGGGCGTATGCCAGGCTCCGCAGTCCCCTGGCGTCCTCGGCGGCATTCAGCGTGCGGGCCGACAGCGACAGGTCGATCGCACCCTCCGACACCGCGGCCAGGCCACCGGCGGTACCTAGGCTGGGCAGCACATTGACCCTCAGGTCGGGCCGGGTAGCCACGAAGGCCTGGCCGATCTGGTGCATGGTGGCGAGCGCCATTCCGGTGCCGCCGAGGCGCAGGACTCCCGGCTGGCGCGGTTGCGCCTGGCGCGTCGATGCGACGAGGGCGGCGAGTGCCACGGTGGCAACGCTGGCCAGCGCGCCACGGCGGCCGAACACCGGGGGCACGATCACGTGGGGCGGCATGCGCGGATCAGTGGGCACGCTTGACGCCTCCAGTGAGCACCGAGGGCGTTCTGGACCAAATATCTCAACAGCCCGTAAAGGCAGTTTCCCGTTGCCAGCCGGTGAAGTTGCCGAGAAAATTGCCGGGCAAGCAGATTGACGTCGTCGATCTGCTGGCCGAACATCCAGCGGACGGTGCATCGCAAGAAATGCGCCGCAATGTGGGGAATATCGGCCATGAGGCGCTTTGCGGCAGTCGCGGCTACGCTGTCTGTCTGTTGGTTGTTGAGCAGCGCGCACTTCGCGCCCGCGGCGGCGCAATCCGGCAAATACCATGAAGCGCCTGCACTGGCGGACCAGGTGAAGGCCGGCAAACTGCCGGCGGTGGACCAGCGCCTGCCGGAGCAACCGCTCGTGGTGCCGGTGACCGAGAAGGCCGGCGAGTACGGCGGCGTCTGGCGGCGGGCCTTCCTCGGTCCGGCCGATGCCAACAACTATGTGCGCGTGCTCTACGATGCGCTGTTCCGCTTCTCGCCCGATGGCGCGAAAATCGAACCGAAGCTCGCCGCCGGCGCCGAGTCGTCGGCCGACTTCAAGGTCTGGACAATCGCGCTGCGCAAGGGTGCACGCTGGTCCGACGGGGCACCGTTCACTGCGGACGACATCCTGTTCTGGTACAAGGATATCGCGCTGAACAAAGACCTGACGCCGGCGTTGCCAGGCTGGATCCGCAACGCCGAGGGCACGCCGGCGAAGGTGGAGAAGGTGGACGATTACGCCGTCCGTTTCACCTACAACGAACCAGCGACGCTGTTCCTGACGGCGGTCGCCAATGCCGATGGCGCCGACCGGACATTCGCGATGTTCCAGCCGGCGCACTACCTGAAGCAATTCCACCCGGCCTACACCAAGAAGGAAGACATCGATCGCCTGGTATCGGCGGCGGGGTTCAAGACCTGGACCGAGCTGTTCACCACGCGCGCGATGCCGCCGGAAAACCCGGATCGACCGACGATGGGGGCATGGATGTCGGTGACGCGGGTCAGCGATCCGGTGTTCACCTTGCGACGCAATCCGTACTACGTCGGGGTGGACAGCGCGGGCAACCAGCTTCCCTATATCGACGAGCTCCGGTTCACTTACTTCGCGGATGTGCAGGCGCTGAACCTGCAGGCGATCGCCGGCAATTTCGACATGCAGGAGCGGCACATCCAGATGACCAACTATCCGGTGCTGAAGGAGCAGGAGAAGAACGGCAAGTACCGTGTCATCACCTGGCCGACCTTCGGCGGCTCGGATGCGGTGATTGCTTTCAACACCACCTACAAGGCCGATCCGGAACTCGGCCAGCTGATGGCGAACAAGGATTTCCGTATCGCGCTGTCGTACGCGATCAATCGCGACCAGATCAAGGAATCGGTCTTCCTCGGGCTGGGCGAGGCACGGCAGGGTGTTCCGGCGCCGTGGCATCCGTATTTCCCCGGTGCCGAATGGGCCACCAAGTACACCGAGTTCAAGCGCGATGAAGCCAACAAGATGCTCGACCAGCTCGGGCTGTCGAAGCGTGACGCGCAGGGCATCCGGCTGATGGCCAACGGCAAGCCGCTATCGATCGAGATCAGCGTGGTGCCGGCATTCGGCGCCTGGCCCGACGTGGCTCAGCTGGTCGCCAAGGACTGGGAGGCGGTCGGCATCAAGGCGGTGGTGCAGATCCGCGAGCGGGCGCTGCAGTTCAGCATGCGTGACGCCAACCAGCTGCAGACCGAGGTTTGGAACGAGGACACCACGGCGTTTCCGTTCACCGGCAATGCGAAGTTCGATCCGCGCAACTCGCCGATCCTGACCATGGGGCCGCTGTACTACCAGTGGCTGACGAGCAACGGGAAGGATGGCGTGGCGCCGATCGAGCCGATCAAGCGGATCATGCAACTGGTCGATACGGCACGCACCGTCGGCCCGGATGGCCAGGTGAAGGCGGCGCAGGAGCTGTTCCGCATCTGGTCGGACAATGTTTTCGAGATCGGCACTGTAGGGCTGACGCCGATGATCCAGGGCGTGGTGGTGATCAACACCAAGCTGCACAACGTGCCGGCCACAATCGGCAATGACTGGCCATTGCGCAGCCCCGGCAATGCGCGTACCGAGCAGTTCTTCTTCAGCAAGTGACCCGCTACATCGCGCAACGCCTGCTGCTGCTGCCGCTCCTGCTGCTGGTCTACTCGTTCGTCATCTTCGTGATCATCCAGGCGCCGCCGGGAGACTTCCTGACGGCGTACGTGGCGACGCTGTCGGCGTCCGGCACCTCGATCAACGCCGAGACGTTGCAGGCGCTGCGCCACCAGTACGGACTGGACCAGCCGTTCATCGTCCAGTACCTGTACTGGCTGCAAAACCTGCTGCACGGCGATCTCGGCCTGTCGCTGGAATACCAGCGGCCGAACATCGACCTGATCCGTGAGCAACTCGGCCTCACGGTCGCCCTGGCGCTGATGTCGTTCGTGCTGACCTGGATCATCGCCGTGCCGGCCGGGATCTATTCCGCCACGCATCAGCGATCGGTGATCGACCATGTGTTCACCGTGATAAACTACATCGGCGTCGCCACGCCGAACTTCATGCTGGCGCTGATCCTGATGTGGATCGCCTTCGCGTATTTCGGCATCAGCGTCACCGGGCTGTTCTCGCCGGACTATGTCGATGCGCCCTGGAGCCTTGCGCGTCTCGCCGACCTGCTGGAGCACATTTGGCTGCCGGCGGTGGTGCTGGGGATTGCCGGCACGGCGCGGCTGACCCGCATCATGCGGGCAAACCTGCTGGACGAGTTGAACAAGCCGTATGTGATGACGGCGCGCGCCAAGGGGCTGCGCGAATGGCGGCTGGTGCTGCGCTATCCGGTGCGCCTGGCGCTCAATCCGCTGATCAGCACGATCGGCTGGTACCTGCCGGCGCTGTTCTCCGGCAGCCTCATCGTGGCGACCGTGATGAACCTGCCCAATATCGGGCCGCTTCTGCTGCGCGCGCTGATCAACCAGGACATGTATCTCGCCGGCGGTATCCTGCTGATCTACTCGTTCCTGACCATTGTCGGCACCTTGTTGTCGGACATCCTGCTGGCCCTGATGGACCCGCGCATCCGGATGGAGACTTAGCGAGATGCAATGCGACCTGTCACACCACCTGTCATTGCCAGGAGCAATGACAGGTCGCGGGGTAGGCCAGCTCCATGTCTGACGCACAGACGCTGTCGGCGGCGGAAGACCGCATCGCCGTTGCCTCCAACTGGACGCTGGTGTGGTGGCGCTTCCGCAAGCACCACCTGGCGATGATCAGCGCCGTCGTGCTGATCTGCCTGTATGTCGTCGTGCTGTTCCCCGACTTCTTCAGCACCCAGAACCCGGAACAGACCGATGCGCGCCAGGCGTTCATCCCGGTGCAGACGCTGCATTTCTTCGACGATGGCGGCCTGAACCCATGGGTGCCGGTGATCGTCGGCAAGCGCAACCCGGTGACGTTGCGCATGGAATGGACCGTCGATCCGCAGCGCAAGGTGCGCGTGAGTTTCTTCACCCACGGCAACAGCTACCGCATCCTTGGACTGTTCCCCACGAACATCCATCTGCTTGGCGCCACCGATCCGGGGCAGCGGATCTTCCTGCTCGGCTCCGACCGGCTGGGGCGCGATCAGTGGTCGCGCATCATGAGCGGCACGCAGACCTCGATGACGGTCGGCCTGGTGGCCGTGACGCTCAGCGTGATCCTGGGTGTCGTGCTGGGCGGCATCTCCGGCTATTTCGGCGGGATACTTGACCACGTGATCCAGCGGCTGATCGAGTTGCTGCAGTCGGTGCCGACGATCCCGATCTGGCTCGCCTTGTCGGCGGCGTTGCCACGCGACTGGACGCCGATCCAGGTGTTCTTCGCCATCACGGTGATCCTGTCGCTGATCGGCTGGACCACCTTGGCGCGCGAGGTGCGCGGCCGGTTCCTCGCGCTGCGCGAGGAGGATTTTGTCCTGGCGGCGAACCTCGCCGGGTGCAGCAGGATGCGCATCATCCTGCGCCACATGGTGCCGACCTTCCTCAGCCATATCATCGCCACCAGCTCGCTGGCGATCCCGGTGATGATCATCAACGAGACGTCGCTGTCGTTCCTGGGCCTCGGCATCCGGCCGCCGGCGATAAGCTGGGGCGTGCTGCTGCAAGAGGCGCAGAACATCCAGACGCTGGCACTGGCACCGTGGCTGCTGATCCCCGGGCTGGTGGTGATTGTCGCCGTGCTGGCCTTCAATCTTGTCGGCGACGGGCTGCGCGATGCCTCGGATCCATACAGCCACTGATCGCAGGCGCCGCACGCACTTCCCCCTCCCCTTGTGGGAGGGGGAAGACTTTACGGCGACGGCGGCGTGTCAGCCATGACCGAATCGCCCCTGCTGCGCGTCCGCGACCTGCGCGTCTCGTTCAAATTGGACGAAGGGCTGGTGCGCGCCGTGGATGGCGTCAGCTTCGACGTGTTCCCCGGCCAGGTTGTCGGCATCGTCGGTGAAAGCGGCTGCGGCAAGAGCGTCACGATGAAAGCGATCCTGCAACTGATCGAACCACCGGGCCGCATCACCAGCGGCGAGATCCTTTATCGCCAGGATGCGGCGCAGCCGTCGGTTGACCTCGCCAAACTCCCGACGCGCGGCCAGGCGATGCGCGAACTGCGTGGCGCCGACATCGCGCTGATCCCGCAGGAACCGATGGCGGCGTTCAGTCCGGTGCACACCGTCGGCGACCAGATCGTCGAGGCCATCATGCTGCATGGCCGCCAGCGCTACGGCCGGCCGATCAGCCGCAGCGACGCGCGCGGCATCACCGTCGAGTTGTTCCGCGATGTCGGCATCTCCATGCCGGAGCAGCGCATCGAAGCGTATTCCTGGCAGCTCTCCGGCGGACTGCGGCAGCGCGCGATGATCGCGATGGCACTGTCCTGCAAGCCGCGGCTGCTGATCGCCGACGAACCGACCACGGCGATCGATGTCACGACGCAGGCGCAGATCCTTGCGCTGCTGCGCGAGCTGCAGCGCAAATACGACACCGCGATCATCTTCATCACCCACGATCTCGGCGTCATTGCGCAGATGGCGAACTACGTCGTCGTGATGTATCTCGGGCGGGTCATGGAAGAGGGTCCGGTGGACGACATCTTCCACGCGCCGCGGCATCCCTACACGCAGGCGCTGCTGCGCTCGATCCCCAGCATGCATGGCGAGACGCGCACTGCGCTGCCGATCATCAAGGGCACTTTGCCGCACCCGTTCAACCGCCCGTCAGGCTGTCCGTTCCACCCGCGCTGCGACGACATCATGCCGGACCGCTGCACCAAGGCCGTGCCGATGCTGCACTCTGTCGCGCAGCAGCGCGCGGTCAGCTGCTTCCTGCACAGCGACCAGGCCGAACCCGCATGACGACGACGCCACTGCTCGAGGTTCGCGGACTGCGCAAATATTTCCCGATCGCGCGCGGCCTGTTGCGTCGTGTCGTCGGACATGTGCGCGCCGTGGACGATGTCAGCTTCACCGTGCAGGAAGGTGAGACCCTCGGCCTGGTCGGCGAGAGCGGTTGCGGCAAGACGACGACGTCGCGCTGCATCCTGCGCGCGATCGATCCGACCGACGGGCAGGTGCTGTATCGCACCAGAAGCAACGAGGTGGTCGACCTGGCGCCGATGTCGCGCGCCGAACTGGCGCCGTTGCGGCGCGACATCCAGATGATCTTCCAGGATCCGTTCGGCTCGTTGAATCCGCGGATGACGCTGTTCGACAATGTCGGCGAACCGCTGCTGGTCAACGGAATGCGCCGGCGCAAGGAGCGGATGGATCGCGTTGCGGACCTGCTGCGGCTGGTTGGCCTGCGTCCGGAGTTCATGCACCGGTTTCCGCATGCGTTCAGCGGCGGGCAACGCCAGCGCATCGGCATCGCCCGCGCACTGGCAACCAGTCCGCGACTGGTGGTGGCCGATGAACCGGTCTCGGCGCTCGATGTATCCGTGCAGGCGCAGGTGTTGAACCTGTTGCTGGAACTGCAATCGACGCTGCGCCTGACCTTCGTGTTCGTCGCGCACGACCTGTCGGTGGTGCGGCATATCTCGGACCGCGTGGCGGTGATGTATGTCGGTCAACTGGTGGAACTTGCGCCGACCTCGGCGATTTTCCAGCGGCCGCGGCATCCTTACACTGCGGCACTCATGCGCGCCGTTCCGGTGCCTGATCCGCGGGTGTCGGGCACCGACATGATTCTGCGCGGCGAGGTTCCCAGTCCCGCGGCGCCGCCTTCGGGTTGCTACTTCCATCCGCGCTGCGTGTTTGCCGAGGACCGCTGCCGGCAGGAAGCGCCGGTGTTGCGCGAACTGACGCCGGGCCACTCCGCGCGCTGCCATTTCGCCGAGCAATTGACGCTGGGCGCGGGGGAAACCGTGGCGGCGGCCTGATGGATTTCGTTGCGCTCAACGCACCCTACGAATGTCGAGGATGACCGACGCAACTGCGTAGGATGGGGAGAGCGCAGCGAAACCCGTCACCTCATCGATACCGTACCAGCGCAAGGCCGGCGCCGAGTACCGCCACCCCTGCGGCAAGCGGCCCGAAGCCGGCGAAGCCGTACGCGCCGATCATCCAGCCGCCCAGCCCCGCGGCGCCCAGCCAGCCGATGCTGGAGCAGGTGACGTTCAGCCCCATCACCGTGCCCCGCACGTGCTCGGGTACGTCGCCCAGCGATGCCATCAGCGATGGCCGTGCGATGGCGTTGAAGAAGACGTAGACGAACCCAAGCGCCACTGAGATCAGCAGGTCGTCCTGCCGGCCGAACAGCACCAGCGCGGCGACGGCGGATGCCAGCATGGCCGCAGCGAAAATGCCCAGCCGGTTGGACAGCCGATCGGCAAGCTGGCCGCCCAGCAAGGTGCCCATGATGTTGCCCATGGCGAACACAGCCAATGGCAACGCCACCTCGTTCAGCGACAGCCCGAAGGTGGATTGCAGGAACGTCGCGTAATACACCGCCACCAGTCCGTAGCAGACGCGCTCGGCAATCCCCATGCTGAGCAACCGCAGCACCGGTCGCGACAAAGCTGTTCGCATCGACGGCACGCGCATGGCGCCGAGAGACCAGATGTCGGTCCGCGCGGCGGTGGTGGCGAGCAGGGCGATCGCACTGGCCAGCGCCAGCGCGGCGACGCACAGGTTGACGCCGCGCCAGCCGATGCTGGAACCGACCCAGGCCGCCAGCGGCACGCCGACAAGCAGCGTCAGCGACTGGCCGCTCATGACCCATCCCAGCGCGCGGCCCTGCTGTCCGGCGGACACGCGGCCGGAAACCTCGGTGAAGATGACGCCGCTGAACGTGCCGCAGCAGGCGCCCGCCAGCGTTGCCCAGAGCGCGACGCCCAGGAAGTTGTCGGCCATTGCGACGCCGGCTGCGGCGAGCGCCAGCGCAAGCGGTCCACCGATCAGGAACGGGCGGCGCCCCCAACGGTCGGAGCCGGCGCCGGCGACCATCGACGTGATGCCCCAGGCGATCGAGGTGATGGCGACCAGGTTGGCCACCAGCGGTACGCTGACGGACAGGTCGCGCGCCATGTCGATCAGGAACGGGGCGCGCGTGGTGCCGCTCGCGGCCGCGGTGAACATTGCCAGCGACGCGGCGCCCAGCAGTGCCCAGGGCAGCCGTCCGGAGAGCGACAATCGCGTTGACAGCCGTAGTTGCGCCTTGACCGGCGGGAGCGTCGTCATGCTGCGCAACTACAGCAGCAGTCGCGGCTTGTCATGTCGCCGACGAGACGATGCCGCGATGGCGTCGCGCGCTATGAGGCTGAGTCACAAGCCTCACGGCGGCAACTGGGCAATCGCTTTGGCAGCATCGAGAATGCCGTAGCCCAATCTCTCGTTCCAAGCGGGGCCGAGCGTCTTGCGGGCCGACGTGATCAGGGCCGCCTTCATGGTCGCCGGCGTCACGGTGAATTGATCCCATGCCGGATTGCTGCGCAGCGCCGCAAGCACGCCCGCAGTCATTGCGCAGGCGGCAGAAGTTCCCGAATTCAGTACCGAAGCATCGTTGGTCTCGCAGAACTGGCTGGGCGCGCAAAAATCGGGTTTTTGCGTCGCCAGCGCCACCGGACCGGGGCCCTGCGAGGAATAGCCGAGCCACGTCTCGTCGGTCAGCACCGCTCCGGCGGTGATCACCAGCGGGTGGGCGTTGGCCCCCCAGATGCTGTGGCCGGGCCCGCGATCGAGGCCGCCACAGCGTTGGCTCGGACAGAACTCACCGCAATTGCCGGCAGCGAACACGACATCGAGATGGGTGTGGCGTGCGCAGCGTCCGATGCGTCGGACGCAACCGATGCATCCGACGCCTCCGGCGGTGGGCTGGTCGGCACGATCAGTGCCCAATCGGTTGTCATCCGTCCGATCGGCAGTTCGCCCTCGATCTGCACTGCGCCGGGCGAGACTTGGCACCGAGGCAATCAATGGCCGCCGGAGAACACCGAACCGCCAACCGCCGCCCCGCGCCTGGAGCACTTATCACTACTCAATCGTCCTGCTGACAGAGTTTGCCCAAAAATGGACGCTGACTGCCGGCGCCGAGAAGGCGGCCCTGGACCTGGTGCTGGCCCCCGCCATCAGTCCCGCGGGCGCTGTCATCGAGCGGGCGAACCTGCTCGAGGCAATCGAGTTCCGGCCTAATGTCCTGACCGAAGCCCTGGCGCAAAAGGACAGCTTCATCGCGTATTTCCGCGGCGCGCTGTCGTTCAGCAAGGCGACGCATCCGTCCACCTTCTTCCTCGTGCATGCTGCCGTTCGGATCGCCGAAAAGGCCGCGGCCCTCGCAGCTCTGGCCGGAGCTGATGCCGCCGATCGAGGTGCCCGGCCATGCGTCGTTCCCCAGTTCACACGCGACCCAGGCTGCAACGGTTGCTCTGGTCCTCCAGGCTGCCGTGGTCAGCCCGTTGGCCGGCACGGTCGTTGTAGTACCATCGGCCGCCGACATCACGACGAGGCTCGCGCAACGGATCGCCCGCAACCGGGAGGTGCTGGGGCTTCACTACCCATCAGACAGCGCGGCTGGCAGGGACATCCTCGCGCCCGCCATCTGGGCCACCATGCAGACCTGCCCGACAATAAACGGATCGATCACCGCCGCGCAGGCGGAATGGCAGGCGTTCACGACCTGAGGCGAGCAAGGCCGGGCCCCCGCAATAGCGCGGACAGCGAACATCCCAGTGCGGATGACCATTGCTCTGCGCGGACGAGGGCTGACTGCGTTCATTTGTGATTGCGAGCCGCGCAGCGACGCGGCAATCCCCATCCAGTTGTGCGCGCACAAACCTGACCTGGATTGCTTCGTCGCTTCGCTCCTCGGAATGACATTGGGATTGCGAACTCCGGTCAGCCCGATAACGTTCCAGGCGGACGAGGGCTCCCAGGTTGCCGCCGATGTTCAGAGCGGCGGCAAACACCACGGGGTGACCTGGTCTCTCCGTAGTTCCGCCTTACGGCGCTCGTGCCGCGATCGTTGTTCTTCCGCCCAGTCTTCATCACCCCGGTGTTCCTCCGCGATCTGATCTGGCTGGCCCAGCCATTGAAGCAGCGCCTTCAACCACATGCTCGTTCTCCCGTTCGATCGCACGCGAGATAGGTCGCGAAGGCTGCGCCAACAAAGGAGAGTTTCTCGCGCCTTGCATGAACGAAGTTCATCCTGCAGGGGAGTCTAAGCGGCTGAAGGGAGCCGAAAGGACAAGTGAAGGCTGCCTGAGAAGGCCTTCCGTGGAACGCTTTCAGCGGAATGCTGGTGGCCGAGGCGTTCGGACTGATGAGAGGACCAGTAATGCCCAGGTCCATCCGTAACCACCGGCGAGCCGGCCGGCAGCCTGGCGTCTCACGGCGTATCCTCGAAACTCCACGTGCTGCGTCGCAGTCACATCGGCCGCTGCGCACCGAACTTCCACTCAAGACAATCCCAGCGATTTCGACGTTGCCAGGGTTGAATTATGCCCGGAAGGCTATTCCACCGTTGATGAAGTGGCCTCCGCCGGCATCGTCAGTCGGGGCACTGGCTGCTCGATCAGACCGCCCAGCGCTCGTCGCAGCGAACCGAAGCGCAGGCGGTATTGTGCCGGGGTGAGGCCAACTTTACGGCGGAACAGACGGCCAAAGAAACTGGTGTCCTCGTAGCCAACCTGCTCCGCGATCGCTTCGATCGACAGTTCCTCGGTCTCCAGAATCTGCTTGGCCTCCTCAAGCCGAAGCGCATGCACGTAGTCCAGCGGCGACAGGCCGGTTGCCTTGACGAAGCGGCGAACGAACGTGCGTTCCGGCAGACCCGACAGCTTTGTCATCGCCCCGACCGGCGATGGGCCAGCATAATGCTCCGCGGCCCACGCCTGGCATTTGGCGATCAACCCATCGCTTGCCTGTTGGCTGACATGGAGCGACGCGAAAGGCTGCTGCCCCGCGTCGTGCCAGTTGATGAGATAGGCTTTCGAAACCTCCAGGGCTTCCTTGAGGCCGACGAAGCGGCCGATCAGATACAGCGCGAGGTCCAGATGGCTGGTACCGCCCCCTGCCATGACGATGCGTTGCCCAACGCCGCTGACGACCAGTGCACGGTTCGGATGCACGCGCACTGCAGGGTGGTGCTGCCTGAGGGTTGTCGCATATGCCCAGTGAATCGTGGCGTCCAGGCCGTCGAGCAGACCTGTCGCGGCCAGCAGACTGGTACTGGTGCAAACACTGGCCAACGTCGCGCCGGCGGCATGGCACCGGCGTAGCCAGGCGACCTCGACATCGAAGAGGCCATGGCAACCGGTGCCCGGAAGGAGCGAGAAATCCGGGATGCAGACAAGGGCCGGTTCAGGGCAGTCATCGAGCGCGTAATCGGGCTTGATGCCGATCCCGTTGGCCGAGCAGACCGCGTTCGGCTGCGCGGCGACGATGTAGGGCCGCATGCGCGATGCTCCGGCCACGCCGGTGGTGATAAATGCCCAGTCCCGGCCGGCCCCGGCGAACAGATCATACATCGCGTAGGTCGTGGACGCGGTGACCTCGGGCACGGCCAGAATGGCGACGTTGATCCGCGGCGACGCGTCCGACATGGCGGAAATGACCGTATTTCTGCTGTTCCGACTTTAGCAGGGCGCGCGTCGACAGCCTAGGCTCGATACATCGACCTGAACCCATTGGAGGTGCGGCATGCGACCGAGCGCCCAGGACATCACCGACTTCAAGGCGAAGCTCCGAGGCACGCTGATCCAGCCTGGCGATGCCGATTATGATTCGGTTCGTATCGTCTGGAACGGCATGATCGATCGCCGTCCCGGCCTGGTCGCGCAGTGCCATGGCGTCGCGGACGTTATCACCTCGATCGACTTCGCGCGATCGCATGGATTGCGCGTCGCCGTCCGCGGCGGCGGCCACAACGTTGCCGGCTACGCCGTGTGCGACGGTGGCCTGATGATCGATCTTTCGCCCATGCGCGCCGTTCGCGTCGATCCAAAGGCACGCCGGGCCTGGGTGCAGGGCGGCGCGACCTGGGCGGACGTGGACCACGAGACAACCGCTCTCGGCCTCGCCACGCCGGGTGGCGTCGTGTCGATGACAGGGGTCGGTGGTCTCACCCTGTCAGGCGGGATCGGCTGGTTGCGTCAAACCCACGGCCTCTGCGTCGACAACGTTGTCTCGGTGGACATTGTGACCGCCGACGGCCAGCTGTTGCGTGCCGACGACAACAGCCATCCCGACCTGTTCTGGGCCGTGCGCGGCGGCGGCGGGAATTTCGGCATCGTTACGTCCTTCGAGTTTCGACTGCATCCGATCGCGCCGGAGCTGATGTTCTGCGCCCCGCTGTATCCGGAAGCCGACGCACCGGCGATCATCGCTGCTTGGCGCGACTTCATGGCGACCGCTCCCGAACGATTCTGCAGCCTCGTCGAATTCTCAACGATCCCCGATGCGGACGATTTTCCGCCCGAAACCCGCGGCGCGCGCGTGCTCGCAGTTGCGGGGGTCTACGACGGCCCGGCGGACGAGGGCGAAGCGGTGGTCCGGCCCTTGCGCGAACTTGGTAGGCGGGTGCTCGATTTCAGCGGCAAGATGCCCTATTGCGCGATCCAAAGTCTCTACGACGGGCTGTTCCCGAAGGGGCGGGATCGCAGCTACTTCAAGTCGCTCTACCTGTCGAACCTCGGCGACGCGGTGATTGCTGACATCACCGGGCAATGGGCGTCGCGCCCGTCGTCGATGTCGCTGGCCTCGGTGTGGCATTTCGGCGGGGAGGTCCAGCGTGTGTCAGCGGACGCAACGGCGTTCGGCGATCGCAGCATGCCGTACATGCTGAGCATTGATTCAATCTGGTCGAACCACGAGGACGACGGGGCCAACATCGCGTGGTCCCGCGATTTCTGGTCGGCGATGCAGCGCCACTCCACTGGCCGCCTCTACCTGAACTTCGCCGGCCACGGCGAGGACCCGGACCTCGTGCGCCAGGCGCACGGCGCGGAGGTTTACGCGAGACTTTCCGCCATCAAGCGGACGTACGATCCGGCGAATTTCTTTCGGTTGAACCAGAACATCGGAATCGTCTGAGTGCTGCGAACATTACGCGTTGAAGGGTGCGAGAGGGATCAGCGGCGACGCCGGACGGTACCGCCGCGATCATCGAACCAGGTCTATAATCTGGCTCGCCGTAGCGAAGAATCCCACTGCCGGAGATCGGCTTTAACACCGGCCCATACCTTGGGCCACCAAACAGTCCAGCCGGAAGTCGACCCTCATGGTCCGGTTCACCGATTACGAGAAGCAGACTTTCATCCTCGCCCCTCAGAGGCAATCGGAACGTCCTGGCTGCTCAAACATGGGCATCACTTCCGGCTGGGTCCGCGGGAAACCCGGCCCAACCGGGTGGCGCAGCCTTGATCTTTCGCCTTTGCCGCCAGCCAGCTCTGCGTCTGTTCGAGTATTTCAGATGACAGGGCGGGGTCATCGCTCACGCGTGCCAGGATCATCGCGCCCACCATTGCAGCCCAGCTCCCGATCGCCGCCCGGCGCTTCTGAACATCTGTCTCGCCAGGCACGATCCGGCTGAGACGTGTGATCTGCCGTTTGACGCCGGTCGTCATCGCCGTCCGCGGCTCGCCGGCCAGGCGGATTGTCTCGGCGGCCAAGGCAGCCGTGGGACATCCGCCCGCCCGATTGTCACGATGGGCCGCCGACAGGTAGCCGGCCGCGAAGTCTGCCAGGTCGCCCGTGGGATCTGGTCGCCTCGACAGTACGTCCGCGAGTGCGCCTGCGATCAACTCGTCCTTTGACGCGAAGTAGCCGTAGAACCCACCGTGGGTCAGTCCCGCGGCCTTCATGATCTCGGCAACCGTAACGGATTCGTACCCACGCTCCCGGAACAGCCGGCTGGCAGCCTTCAGGATCGTGCGGCGGTTTTCCGCCACCTGCTCGCGGCTCACCTTCATGATTTTTCCCCCGCACACTTGACGGTATTCATGATGTCCGTCATGTATATTTTAACATGACGACCATCATGTATAAACCCAACCGGAGCTTGGTTCAATGAGTGTGAAACCCACCGTCCTCATCACCTGCGCCTCGACAGGCATTGGCGCCGCCACCACCACAGGACATGCAGCATGAAAAAGTCAGTTCTCGCAGCCGCACTCACCCTGCCGCTGCTTTCAGGGGGCTCTGTCTTCGCCGCGCCGGACGCCGACAAGGAGCCGCTCGACGCGCAGACCTTGAGCACAATCGGATCGCGTTTCAGCACACTCATGGAGTTGGCGAACCGTCACGATCTTCAGGCCTTGAGCACGATGTTCTGGCAGTCGCCCTCAGTTCTCCTGGTGGCGAAGAGTGCGGTGCCATCTGAAGGCAACTGGGCCGGATTCTGGGGCAACGCCGCAGTGAACCGGAAGCTGCACGATATCGCGACATCGGGGCCCGTGGTCCTCACTCCCGACCTCGCCAGACTGAAAGTCGTGGGGCTGACCCCTGATGTCGCGGAGTCCTACGCACCGGTGACGATCACGGTTTCCTATGCCGGGCAGGACGGCACGCCCAAGCCGTTCCTGATGATCCTCAATTGGGTCAGGGTGTCGGATGAGTGGAAGATCGCATCCGAGATCATCCTGCCGGTGCCGCCGGCTGCTGCCGTCAAGGGCTAGGTCGGGCGGACGACACCCGACCGCGATGTGTCAACGCGGCGCGTCGAGCGTGAACCGATTGGCCGGTCCACGGGCGCGCGTGCGTGGCCTTTGTCTGCTTGGACAGGGCAAAAACCCGAGTCACACTGCGGACAATCAACGACGACCCCGGGCGGGAAACCATGCAGGCAGACGGCGTGATCGTGGGACCGGATCGGTCGGCTGCGTCCTGGCCACCCGCCTTGCCGATATGCGAACACCAGGGTCATCCTGATGGAAGCCGGCGGGAAGGAGTACGATGCGCTGATTGATGTACCGGCGGCTTTAGGATCATTGGACTCGTGTTACACGGCGAATCCGAAATCATCTGTCTCGCGATGGGAGCTTCATACGATCCATGAAAGAGAACAGCATAAGGCGGGCGGTGCGCGAGGGGCGGCCCGCGCTTGGGACCGGGCTCAAGGAGTTCGCGTCGCGCGGCGTTCCGTGGATTATCGAGGCCTCCGGCTTCGACTACTGCATGATCGACCACGAACATGGCGCCTTCGACCTCGAGACGATCGCGGATCTCGCCGGGTGGTTTCAGGCCACCGACGTCTCGGCGATCGTGCGTATCCACAAATCCTTCACGTACCTGATCCCCGCGATCCTCGATCAGGGGATCATGGGCGTGCAGGTTTCGGAGGTCGATAACGCCGAAGAGGCAGGCGCGATTGTGCGGGAGGCAAAATATCCGCCGATCGGCAATCGCGGTATCTCGGGGCAGGGGATGCATACCGGATACCGGAGCTATGGCGCCCGTCACGCGTCCGAGTATGCGCCGTGGGCCAATGCCAACATCATCGTCTGCGTGTCGATCGAGTCGCTTGAGGGCCTGGAGAATGTCGAGGCGATCGCGGCGGTGGAGGGCATCGACATGATCGCCTATGGCCACTCGGACCTCAGTGCGCGCCTCGGCGTCCATCTGCAGCTTGAGCACCCGACGTTCAAGGCAGCCGTGCGGCGGATAGCGGAGGCCTGCAACGCGCACGGGAAGCTTGCCCGTGGGTCGGCGGAAACCGAGGCGCAGATCGAGGAGTACTGGCGGCTTGGGTGCAAGGTGCTGAACCTGCCCGGCACCGATGTCAGCACCTATCTCGATGGCCTGAAGGCGCGTGCCAGCCGCGCCCATGCGCGGCTCAAATCCATCGGCGTCCCGACGCCATGAGAAGCGCGCCGCTCAGGACGGGGTTTCGATAACGTCGCCGGGTCAGCTTTGCCACGGGTTGACAACCCTGAGCCGGCCCGCCTCGTAGGGCGACGTGTCTCGTGACGCGACGATGAAGCCCCGCGAAGCGGCGATCGCTGCGATGTTCCATCCGGCGTCGGAAAGTCGCGACCGGCGTTACGCGCGGCGACAGCGCGCGCGGTGTGGTGGCGTGCACCATCGGTGTCGAACGGAAGCACGTCGGCAGGGGAATCGCTTCGCCTGCCGAAACTGCATAGCCAGACGTCACGCTTGATCCTAGACCGACGAACCTGACGAGCTGCCGCAACACCGAGGGTGTCCGTATGAAGTCACGTCGAGTGGTCAACACTCTGTTGGTCGGTGGGCTAATGCTCGGCATCGGCGCCTATACCGTCCCAGCACGCGGGGCACCCGCAGAGATCGAAAGTGCCGCCGTTGATGCCTACATCTACGGATACCCGCTGGTAACAATGGAACTGACTCGGCGCAGCTTTACCAACGTGGCCGAGCCCGACGGCAAGAGCGCCCCGATGGGTTACTTCGTCAACGTCCCGAAGTATCCTGCGGCATCCGACAAGCGTGTGACCGCGCCGAATGCCGACACGCTCTACTCGACGGCATGGATTGATGTCGGCAAGGAGCCCTACATCCTGCACGTGCCCGACGAGCACGGCCGGTATTATCTGATGCCCATGCTTTCCGGATGGACCAACGTGTTCGCCGACCCGGGTAAGCGGACCACGGGCACCGCGGCTGCTGATTTCGCTATCACCGGCCCGGGTTGGAAGGGCACGCTGCCGCCCGGCATTAAGGCGGAATATAAGTCGCCTACGAGCATCGTCTGGGTGCTCGGTCGCACCTATTCGACCGGCACACCGGCCGACTATGCCGCCGTCAACGCCATTCAGGCGCAATACAAGCTGACCCCGCTCAGCTCGTGGGGGAAGCCATACACTCCGCCGCCCGGCGTGGTGAATCCCGCCTGGGAAACGAAGGACCCGGTGCGCGGCCAAGTCGACGCGATGGACGGCGCAACCTACTTCCGACTGCTCGCCCAACTGATGAAGGCGAACCCGCCAGCGGCGGCAGATGCACCGATGGTAGCCACCATGGCGAAAATCGGCCTCGTCCCCGGCCAGGACTTCGATCCCGCGAAGCTTACCGCCGAGCAATCCGCCGCAATTCAGGCGTCTCCCCGACCCGCGCAAGGGTCGATCATGGGGCTGCTGAAGAGCACACAGCTCACCAACGGATGGAACGTCTTCACGAAGTTGGGTGTCTACGGCACGGAGTATCGCTTGCGCGCCCTAGCGACTGCCATCGGTCTAGGTGCGAACCGCCCGCAGGACGCGATTTACCCTGTTGGCGAGGTCGATGCGGATGGCAAGCCTTTCGACGGCGCCAACCACTACGTTATGCACTTCCCGGCGGGAAAACTTCCGCCAGTGGACGGTTTCTGGTCACTGACGATGTATGACGACCAGTATTTCTTCGTGCCGAACAAGCTGAACCGCTACACGTTGAGCGCCCGCAACGCGCTCAAACATAACGCCGACGGGTCGGTCGATCTTTATCTTCAACCAAGCGACCCTGGTGCGGCCAAGGAAACAAACTGGCTGCCGACGACGCAGAGCGGCAAGTTCATCCCCATGCTGCGGCTCTATTGGCCGAAGGAGACGCCGCCCTCGATCCTCGACGGCACCTGGAAGCCACCGCCGATCCAGAAAGCTGCTGCACCGTAAGCACGGCGGTCCAAGCTCGATGAACGAGAGCGCCGGCTATGGGGCTGGCATGGGGACGGTTCGTTCATGTAGTGGCAGGCTACGTGGCGAAGGTGGCGTGTCCGGTGGGCGAGGTCGCATTCGAGCTCGCGGAAAGCGCTTTGGGAGCCCCGGGTTCGGTGGGCCGATCCGGAACCGCGGAGGCGTGAGCCAATCCCGCCCCGCTATCCAATCTCGTGTCACCGGAACCAGGCCCCGGTAAAGGACCCACTGCAGCGCGCCGCGTAGTCCAGGAAACCCACGCAATCAGCGCGGGAGGCAGGGGCACTGTGCGGCTGTCGGCCTTCTTAACCGTGCGTCCGTCGCCCCTCGTCATGGATGCGGATAAGTGGGATCCCGTCCCGCAGTGTTGCGTCCGCTCTGTCGGCTTGGCCGATTTCAAGTGGGTGCCGGTCTTGGGGAGCTTGCTCGGGCGGGTCACCGGCAACACGGTTTGTAGCCCCTCTTTGTAGCACTCGGGGCCACTCAACGCCTTGAATTCGCTGAACTATCTGACAGGATTGGTCGTTTCCCTGCGATGGCTGGGGGACCTGGATTCGAACCAAGGATGCCCGGGTCAGAGCCGGGAGTTTTACCGCTAAACTATCCCCCATGGGACGCCGGACGGGCCTTCGAACGGCCCCATCAGGTGCGGG
>DATAPW010000148.1:0-28663 GCA_036265005.1 Acetobacteraceae bacterium
TACTGGTTCCCCAAGGCCTTCGGCTTCCGGCTCCACGAAGGGCTCGGCAAGGCCGCGTTCTGGTGCTGGTTCATCGGTTTCTACCTCGCCTTCACGCCGCTCTACGTCCTGGGCCTCCTGGGCATGACGCGCCGCATGCAGCACTACGACGTCGCAGAATGGCGACCATGGCTGCTGGTCGCGGCACTCGGGGCGGCGGTCATTCTCGCCGGTATCATCCTGCAGATCGTGCAACTTGCCGTCAGCATTCGCAGACGGGATGCGCTTCGCGATGCAACCGGCGATCCCTGGAACGGGCGGTCGCTGGAATGGGCGACGCCGTCGCCTCCGCCGGCATTCAATTTCGCGGTGCTGCCGCACGTCGAGGGCGAAGATGCCTATTGGATCGAGAAGCAGCACGAGCGCCGGGAGGGGAAGCCTGGCCAGGAGCCGGCGTACGCGGCAATCGAGATGCCGAGAAACAGCGCGACCGGCTTTATTTGCGCCTTCTTCGCCACCTTCATGGGGTTCGCGCTGATCTGGCACATCTGGTGGATGGTGTTCCTGGCCGGATTGGGAGCTTACGCAACCTTCGTTGTCTTCGCCTGGCGCGATCGGGTCGAGGACATCATTCCGGCAGAACTGGTCGCGCGCATCGACCGGGCTTACCGACAGACACGCAGTGAGGCGCTGGCCCGCACGCAGGCCGCATCATGAGCGCCTTCCAGGGCACTGCCGGCGACAGCGGCCCCGATCGTCTGGGACATGGCGGCACTGCACCGGGACGCCTGCACGGCGCGGAGCACGCAGTCGGCGAGTTGATGGCCAAGCGCATCGTCGTCGGCTACGGCTTCTGGATTTTCCTGCTCAGCGACATCATCATGTTCTCGGCATTCTTCGCGAGCTATGCGGTGCTGGTCGGGCAGACGGCGGGTGGCCCAAGTGGGCGGGACCTGTTCGATCTACGGAATACCGGGATCGAGACCGCTTGCCTGCTGCTTTCGAGCTTTACCTGCGGGATCGCCAGCATCGGCGCCCAGGCCCATCGAGGATCCTGGTTCTATGGTGCCATGGCGATAACGTTCATTCTCGGAGCCGGATTTATCGGCCTCGAGGCCAGGGAATTTGCCGGCCTGGCCGCGCAGGGAGCAGGCCCCACGCGGAGCGCATTCCTCTCGGCTTTCTTCACGCTGGTCGGCTGTCATGGCCTGCATGTGAGCGGCGGCCTGCTATGGTTGCTGACAATGGTGGCACAGGTATTCGCCAAGGGTTACCGTGCAGACATTCTGCGACGCATCCTGTGCTTCAGCCTGTTTTGGCATGCCCTGGACATAATCTGGGTTGCCTTGTTCTCGATGGTGTACTTGATGGGAGCCGCGGCATGAGCCACGCCGAGCAGCACAGCGATCCGAACCTGGCGGATGCGGTACCGGGCTACGAGCGCCATGCCGGAGAGGAGTTTTCCGAGGGCCTGGGCAGTTACCTGATCGGCCTCGGGCTCGCGACGCTGCTCACCATCGTGTCGTTCTTCATCGCGCGCACCACGCTGGTGTGGCAGCCGAGTATTCCCGTCGCCCTGGCGGTTCTCGCGATCGCGCAAATGGGCGTCCACCTCGTGTTCTTTCTCCACATCACGACCGGCCCCGACAACGTCAACAACGTCATGGCGCTCGCCTTCGGTGTACTGATCGTTTTCTTGGTGGTTGTCGGTTCGCTCTGGATCATGGCGCACATGAATCAGAACATGATGCCGATGGATCAGATCATGCAGATGCAGCGCTGATCCGAGCGCCCCAACGGAAAGGGGCCGGCCTATTGCGCAACGGTCCCGAACTCAACCGTTAGTTGTCGCTGCCACCGAACCGGTCAGGCGGGAGCAGCCTTGGGGCGGTGGAATGATGGCTGGTATAGGTGCCGATAGTCGCGCCGTTCTGGCGGCAATCGCCGGCGCGTGCTGCACCGAAGCCTGGCAGACCGCACCGGGAAACTCGGTGAACAGGCTATTCTGCGCCTGGCTATCGCCGCCGCCGGCGAAGCCAGCTCCGGTACCGAGACTGAACACGGCGGCAAGCATCATGGTCTCTCTCCTGTTATCGGTCCTGCCTCCCCGCGGGACCTTGGTTTTGATCCAATCGCAGGCGGCCCGGCCATGATGTTGTCCGTCTTGCGATGGCAGAGGGATGGCTCTATCGGCGCCGAGAAATAATCTTGGCACCGCAGGATTAGATTGCTGCGGTAAACGGGGAAATGATGGACCTGATTGGAGCGCTTCGCTATTTCATCCGCGTGGTCGAGACAGGGTCATTTTCCGCCGTCGCGCGGGAGAATCTGGTGAGCCAGTCCGCGGTAACCCGCCAGATCGCCCAACTCGAGCAGCATTTCAGGGCCCGCGTGTTTCATCGGACCACCCGTCGCCTGAGCCTGACGGACGACGGACAGATCCTGCTGGGCCATGCGCGGCACCTGGTAGAGACCGCAGACGAGATGGAGGAGGCGCTCGGTCGTCAGAGCAGCGCTCCCACCGGCCTGGTTCGGCTTGGCGTACCGGTCGCCAGCGGGTTGTTCATGGCGCCCAGGCTGCCCGTGCTACTGGCACGCCATCCGGGTCTACGGGTCGAACTGGTCATACGCGATCAGGTAACCGACATGGTGGAGGAGCGGCTGGATCTGGCCTGGCGTACCGGCAATATTGCCGACGAGGCACTGATTGTGCGCCGGATCGGCCAATTCGGGCGCGCCGTGGTCGCTGCGCCGGCCTACCTCGAGCGGCACGGAGCACCGTCCGTACCCGAAGACCTTCCGGGACACGCCTGTCTGATCCATGGCACCGGGCAGGACCGCGACATATGGCGCTTCACCGGTCCGGATGGCCCGCTGACCGTGCACGTGAACGGCACTTTTATCGCCAACGATACCGCGGCGGTACTGATGGCCGCCCGTTTCGGGCACGGCATTGCCCAGCTGCCGGAAATCCAGGTTGCCGACGATCTGCGTGCGGGCCGGCTGCACCGGCTACTGATTGACTACCCGTCGCAGATTGTGCCGGTGCACCTGATCTATCCATCGCGTCGCAACCTCGCACCGCGTACGCGCGTGGTGATGGAATATCTGGTCGAACAGGCGGAGGAGATGCAGGCATTGTTGGCGAGCGATGCGGAAGTGCTGACCTGAGGCCTACGCTTCGAGCCGCGGACGGATGACCCGGGCAAAAGCCTGGAGTTCAGCCTCCGGCATGGTGTAGCCGCCTGCAAGGTCATGCGCCGGGAACAGGAAGACGTCCTCGATACCCGCCTCCTCGCGTGCACGCAGCAACCGCTCCGCACAATGTTCCGGCGAACCGAACAGTCCAAACGCATCGGCAATCTGCCGCGCGCGATCCTCGGGAATGGCAATTGGATCATGCGATTCAAGCAGGTCAAAGCCGGCTGCCTTGAGCCAGCGAAGATTCGCGATGCTCGGATAGGCAAGGAACGGTTGTCCTGGCGCGAACCAACTCCGCACCCATCGTGCTCCGACATCACCGTCCGGCCCAAGCCCGAGCGTGACCACGAATACCAAGGGGAAGCCGGCCAGCGAGCGCCCGGCCCGCCTTGCCCCTGCCTCGAGATGCTGGCGCGCGGCGCGCACGGATGCTGGATGGAGGCCAACCATAAGGAATGCGCCGTCAGCCACTTCGCCGGCGAGTTCGATCATGCGGGGGCCGGCCGCAAGGAGATAAACCGGCGTCGGCGTCGCACTTCGGTTCCTCAGGCGCGTCGTTGTCGCGCCGAACCCGACTTCTTCCCCGGCGAGCAACCGACGGAGATCGCTGACCGCGTCACGCATGATGCCGATTCCGGCGCGTGGCTGCCCGATACTGCGCGTCGAGATGAAACCGGGGGCCACAGTGAGACAAATGCGTCCCGGGGCGATTTCCTCCAGGCTTTGCGCAAGCGAAGCGAGCACCAGGGAATGCCGGACGACCGGGCTTGAAGTCGCCGGGAACAGCCGCAGGCGCTGCGTCGCCTGCGCCGCCAACGCGAGCGCGAGGTAAGCATCGCGGCCACTGGAAGGATGGTCATGGATGCCGACGCCATCGAACCCGGCATCCTCGCAGCGGGCAATGAACGCCGCGACGTCGGGCAACGGGCGACCAACCGGAACCCGGATAGCAACGCGGAGCCGGGTCATCTGAGGGTTCCTCCATTCGACATGCAATGCTGCACATGGCGATGCGCAGCGCCATCGGCCGTCAGACCGCCCACGTCATCCACCACGAGGTCCTGCCCGGTTACTTGGCGCGCACCATCGCCGACGAGAAAACGCACCATGTTCGCGATTTCCCCAGGCGTCGAGACCCGACGCAGCGCAGAGGCCTCGGCAATTCGTGAGACTATGCATTGCCGCCCTTCCCGACCCGCAACACGATCGGCGTGAAGGAATTGTGGGGGGCGCCCATGTCGGCATCGATGTCTGGGCGCTCCGTCGCAATCCGGCCCGACCCGGCAGAAATGAGTCTGAACCGGTTGCGCATTGCAGCCCAATCGGTCACGACATGCCGATTGCCATATCAACTATGGTACGCGGGGTTCTGCTGGTGAAATCCGGTGGCGACGCGGCAGTACCGGAATGGCAGGCCGGATTTCAGGCGGTCGCACCCGAGTTCGTCGTCCGCAGTTGGACCGATCCATCGGTAGACCCGGAGTCGGTGGCGTATGAGCTGGTGTGGGAGCCGGAGCCAGGCCGTATTGCCGGATACCCCAACCTGCGCGTGATCTTCAGCAGCGCCGCCGGCGTCGACCACATCGTGCGCGATCCGACCGTCCCCCCGCATTTGCCAATCGTGCGCATGGTCAGCGACGTTGCCAGCCGAACATCCAGCGTGGGCCCACGAGCGAATTACCGTGACGGCGCATCTGGCAGGCTACGCGTCGCGCAAGGCGCGTGCAGCATCGGTTGCCGCCGCGTTGGCAGCACTGGAGTGCAGCGAGACGGTCCCGCAGTTATACGATCGGGCTCGTGGCTACTGATCCACCGACCAAAAAGGCTTGCGATGGTTGGGACGCGATTGCATCATAGATCGTAATGCGGGGTGAGAAAGGGGGCGCGGGTTGACGAGTACGAGGCAAATGCGCCTGGGCCTGTCGATGCGCTACCACGGATACCACCTGGCAGGCTGGCGGCATCCGGACGTCCCCGCTGCCGGCACTTTGGATTACCGTTATTTCCTCAATACCGCCGCGCTGGCGGAACGTGCCAAGTTCGACATGGTGTTCCTGGCCGATGGCATCGGCATCCGCGCCCGCGATGAACCGGAAGGTTCGCTCTGCCGCTCGCCACAGAACGTCGAGCTGGAGCCGCTCACTCTGCTGTCCGCCATTGCAACACACACGAATCACATTGGACTGGTTGCCACTGCTTCGACCACCTACAACGAGCCGTATCATATCGCGCGCAAATATGCCTCGCTTGACCACATCAGTGGCGGACGTGCCGGTTGGAACGTCGTTACCTCCTGGTCGGACGAGGAGGCACGGAATTTCGGCCGCGACAAGCACCTGGATTATGATACCCGCTATGAACGCGCGGAAGAATTCGTTCGCGTCGTCACCGGATTATGGGAGAGCTGGGAAGACGACGCTTTCGTGCGCGAAAAGGCGAGCGGCCTCTATTACGATCCCACGAAGCTGCATGTGCTCAATCACAAGGGCAAGCACTTTGCTGTGCGGGGCCCGCTGAGTTCCGCGCGCACGCCACAAGGCCGCCCCATCATCGTGCAGGCTGGGGCGGCGGAGCAGGGACAGGAGATTGCCGGCGCCCACGCCGACGTGGTGTACGCGATGCAGTTCGACCTGCCGGCGGCGCAGAAATACTATGATGCCGTCAAAAGCCGCGCCGTGAGCTTCGGGCGCTCACGCGAAGCAGTAAAGGTTCTGCCGGGCTTCACACCTTATGTCGGCCGTACCGAAGCGGAGGCGCGCGCGAAATACGACGAAATGCGCCAGTTGATCCATCCCAAGGTCGGCCTCGCGATCCTCTACAACAGCCTCGGCGATCTGTCTGCCTATCCAATCGACGGCCCGGTCCCGGAACCTGGCAGCGACATCCGAATCCGCAGCATCGGCAACAGCCTTTTCGAATTGGCGCGCCGCGATAACCTGAGCATTCGCGCGCTGTATGAGATGATGATGGCTGGAAATACCGGCCGCGTGCTGGTCGGCACGCCGGAGCAGATCGCCGACGATATGCAGGCATGGTTCGAGGAGGGTGCAGCCGACGGATTCAACATCTGCCCCTCCCACCTGCCGGGAGGACTACAGGACTTTGCCGAACTGGTTGTGCCCGAATTGCAGCGTCGCGAACTGTTCCGTACCGACTACGAAGGCACCACGCTGCGCCAGAACCTGGGACTGCCGCCGAACGTCAACCGTCATCAGTCCTCGGCCGCCACTGCACAGGTGGCCGATTGATCCACGCCGCGCGTGCCTGGCCGACAACGCCAATCTGACCGCCAGCATTTGCCGGCGCGTTTCCTGGAGGCTTCCTGCATGTCGATCTCACGCAGACATCTGTTGACGGGAATTGCGGGAGCCGTCGCGACGAACGCAGCACCGGCCGGTCTTGGGCAATATGCCTACGCGGCGGTAGCCAACGGCCAGACACTACGCGCCGCGCTGACAGGATTCAGCGTGATGAACACGCTCGACCCAGGCAAAGCCGCGGTCAATCCCGAGTTCTTCATCATCTGGGGAATGTTCAACACTTTGGTGAAATTCGATGCCGGCATGAAGGTTGTTGGCGACCTCGCCGAATCCTGGACCAACCCAGATCCCACCACGTGGGAATTCAGGCTGCGAAAGGGCGTCAGGTTCCACGACGGCAGCGAGATGACCGCAGACGATGTGGTGTTCACGTTCGAGCGGATCGCTGATGAGAAATTCGGCTCGCCGGTCCGCAAGCGGATGGCGACGGTGACGCAGGTGGTCGCACTCGACCCTTACACCGTGCGACTCAAGACCGACCAGCCGTTTGCACCATTGCTTTCCGCCCTGACCAATACGCGGACCAGCACGCAGATTGTCTGCAAAAAAGCGGTACTGGCGATGGGCAACGAGCAATATGGCCGCACCCCGATCGGCACTGGCCCCTGGAAGCTGAAGGAGTGGCGTCCGAACGAACGCCTGATCTTCGTGGCGCACACCGAGTATTTCGAATCCGGCCTGCCGCGCTGCGGCGCGCTGGAAGTGCCGCTGATCAAGGACGATGCCAGCGCAATCAATGCGCTCGCTGCCGGCGGGCTGGAGTTCGTCAACGCCGTACCGTATGGCGAAAGCGATCGGCTTCAGCACATGCAAGGTGTCACCTTCTCCTCCGTGCCTGGCCTGAACGCCCGCTTCATGGCGCTCAACATCCAGCGACCGCCGTTCGACGATGTGCATTTCCGCCGGGCGGTCTCGATGTCGATCAACCGGGAGGCATTTGTACAAGCGGCGGTGTTCGGCCAGGCCCTGCCATCGCAAGGCTACATCCCGAAGGCAATCGGCTGGGCCTACGACGACACGCCGCACGAATATGCCCAGTTCAATCCGGTTCGGGCCAAGGAAGAGCTTGCCAAGTCGAAGTATGGAGCCGGCACCGAGGCGGTGATCACCGGATTCCCCGATGCCTGGTGGACGCGCATGATCGAGGTGTTTGTCGATATGTCGAACAACGTCCTCGGGGTAAAATTCCGCGTCGAACTACAGGACGCGCGCACTGCCTATTCGCGATGGACGCAGAACGACGGACAGGCATGGTCCATGGGATGGATCGCGCTGTGCGACCCCGATGAATATCTGTTCGACTGTTTTCACAGCACCGGCTGGCGAAACTTCAGCAAATATAACAACCCTGCATTGGACAAATTGCTTGAGCAGGCCCGGCAGGAGCTGGACCGCGAGGCGAAAGGTGGCCCGCTCTATAAGCAGGCGGAACGCCTGATTGCCGATGACTGCCCGTCGGTGTTCCTGATGAACACCTTCTCGAATTCGGCTGTGCTGGCGAAGGTAAAGGGCTTCGAGCACACACCATATGATGGTTTCGGCGCCCAGCTCGCGCCGATGAGCATCAGCTAGATAAGCTGGAGCGCTTGGCCGACATCGGCTGCCGGCGATGATGGACCAGTGAAGCTGTTCGTATATCTTGGCGTCAGGATGATCGGCTCGTTCGCGATGCTGGTGGTCGGCGCCGCCGTGGTCTTCCTGCTGCTGCACGCAATCCCCGGCGACGCTGCGATCGCGGCGCTGGGCGACTCCGCGTCGCCCGACGTGATCGCCGCCTTTCGCGCTCAACACCATCTGAACGACCCGCTCGCCGTCCAGTTCTGGAGCTGGGCACAAGCCGCCCTGACCGGCGACCTCGGACAATCCATCTCATTGGCTGGTGGCTTCTCAACCGCCGCACTGATCGCCGGCAGCCTGCCGAACACGCTGTTCGTCGGCGCCTACGCACTGATCCTCGCGATTGCGATCTCGCTGGCCGGGGGTAGCATCGCAGCCAGCCGCCACGGCAGGATCGAGGATGTACTCGCCACCTCGGGGGCAATCGTTACCATCTCTCTGCCGGATTTCTGGCTAGGCTACGTGCTGGTCCTGGTCTTCAGTCTGGGCTTCGGTTGGTTTCCTGCCTACGGCTTCACACGGCCGGGCGACTCCCTCGCCGGCGCATTCCACAGCGGTTTCCTCCCGGCACTCGCCATAGCCGTTCCGATGGCCGGAATCCTGTCGCGCATGCTCCGCGCCACGCTGCTGGACACGTTCCGGCGAGCCTATGTTGTCTCGGCGCACGCGATGGGCTTTGGCCGGTTCTTCATCTTTTGGCACTACGTGCTCCGCAACGCACTGATCCCTTATGTCACGGCGATCGGCCTGCAGGCACGCTATCTGCTGGGTGGCGTGGTGGTCATCGAGCGCGTCTTCGGCGTCCCTGGCGTAGGGTCGGTCATGGTCGATGCTGCCTTCGCGCGAGATTATGGCGTCGTCCAGGGCTGTGCCGTCGTGTTCCTGTTGATCGTGATTGCCACGAACCTCCTGGTCGATACGATTTGCCGACTGCTTGATCCCAGGCGGACGGCATGACACCGGGACGCGCAACTGGCGGCATGTGGTACACGTTCCTTACCAATCGCGTCGCCCAGGCCGGCGGTACAATCATCGTCTCCACGCTCATGGCAATCCTGCTGGTTCGCCTGCTGTCGCCATACGGCCCGAACGAAAAGGACTACATGAGCATCCTGCACATGCCGTCGCTGGCTCATCCTTTCGGGACGGATTCCTTTGGACAGGACGTACTCACGAGGGTGGTCTATGGCGCACAGGTTTCGCTGATCATCAGCTTCGGCGGTCTCATACTAGGTGGTCTCGTCGGCTCTGTCATCGGCATGGCCTCGGGGTTCTGGGGCGGCGTCCTGGACGCGATCACCATGCGGTTCATCGACCTGCTGTATTCGTTCCCCACCTATGTACTCGCGCTGTGCCTGATGCTGCTTCTGGGCTATGGCAGCCGCAGCGTAAGCCTCGCCATCGCGCTGGTGTACGTGCCGAACTTCGCGCGTCTGGCACGCAGCATGACCGCCGCGACACGCACCGAGAATTATGTGACAGCCGCGCGCCTGATGGGCCAAAGCCCCACGCGGATTCTGCTGCGCGAGATCCTGCCTAATATTGCCGCCCCACTTCTCGTGCAATTTTCCGCCGGATTGGGGTTCGGCATCATCCTGGAGGCTGGGCTGAGTTTCGTCGGTCTTGGCGTGCAGCCGCCCACCCCGTCACTTGGAGTGATGATGGCGGACGGCAAGGATTACTTCCAGAAGGCACCCTGGGTGTTGACGCTGACCGGTGTTTCGGTCGCCTGGATCATCCTCGGGCTCAACCTGCTTGGCGACGGGCTGCGCGATGCGCTCGATCCGCAACTGCGCCGGCGCCTGTCATGAGCAATCAGACTTTATCCATCGCAGGCTCTGCCGGACCGTCCGCAAACGTGCTGCAGGTGGACGGGCTCGACCTGTTCCTCGATGCCAAGGGGCGGCGGCTGCATGTCGTTCGCTCGGTTGACCTCGATCTGCGCGCATCCGAGGTCCTGGGCCTGATCGGAGAATCCGGTTCCGGCAAGACGTTGACCGGCCTGTCGTTGCTAAGGCTTGAACCCGAGCACGCCGAGATCACCGCGCGGATCCTGCGCATCGATGGAGCGAATCTGCTGGCGGCGACACGAGCCGAGTTGCGCCGATTGCGCGGCCGCAAGGTCGCGATGATCTTCCAGGACCCGGTCGGCGCGTTCAATCCGGCCAAGCGGATCGGCTGGCATGCGCGGCAGGTAATCTCGCTGCGCAGCCGAAGGACGCACGGCCGCGCGACCGGATGGCGTGCGGCCGCGCTGGAGCTGCTGGCCGAGATGGATATTCCGGATGGCCAGCGAGTGCTCGCTTCATTTCCACATCAGCTCAGTGGCGGGATGCTGCAGCGTGTGCTGATCGCACTGGTGCTCGCGGGCGAGCCGCAGGTCATCATCGCCGACGAACCGACCACCAATCTCGACAATATCGTTGAGCAGCAGATCCTGCGCCTGTTCCGCAAGATGAAGCGAAACCACGGTGCGGCGTTCATTTTCATCACGCACGACATGACCGTGGCGGCTGCGGTGTCCGATCGGATCGCCGTGATGTATGCCGGCGAAATCGTCGAGACAGGTCCCACGCGCGAAGTATTTGAATCGCCGAGACACCCCTATACCGCGGGGTTGATCCGCACCGCGCGGGCATTGCAGGCCGGCGTCCGGCGACTGCCGGAGATCGCGGGTGAACCGCCTGGCCTTGCTACACCGCGGACCGGTTGTGCCTTCGCCCGACGCTGTCCCGAGCGCATGTCGGAATGCGATATGGGGCCGATTGCGCTGGCCCGGGTTGGCGCCACCGGACAGGTGCGCTGCCTGCTGTATCGCGGTGGCTAACGATCTGCGCGCGGCGCGGAGTTACCTGGTTGACGTGCAGAACGTCACGATCCGCTTCCGCCGCAAGCGAACACTTGGCGCGATACTGGGGAATGTACCCGCAACCTTCCGGGCCGTGGCCGAGGCGGATCTTGCCATCGCGCGACAGGAGGTTGTCGGCCTCGTCGGCGAGTCTGGCAGCGGCAAGACCACGCTCGGTCGCACCATACTGCGGCTTTACGAACCCGACGACGGCAGCATCATATTCGAAGGCAAGGACATCACGCATCTGCGCGAGCATCAGCTTCGCAACGTGTGGCGACGCATGGCACTGGTGTTTCAGGATCCGCTCTCCTCGCTCAATCCGCGCCACACCGTTCATGCCGCGCTCGCCACGCCGCTGCGGATCGGCGCCCGCGTCAACCCGCGCGAGATCGACGATCGGGTGCAGGCGGCACTGCGGCGGGTCGGACTGCCGCTTGACGCGCAGGCACGCTACCCGCACGAACTATCCGGCGGCCAACTGCAGCGGGTCGCACTGGCACGCGCCCTGATGCTGTCACCTGCGCTGGTCATCGCAGATGAGGCGGTATCCAAGCTGGACGTCTCGGTTCGTTCGCAGATCCTGAACCTGTTCAAGGATTTGCAGGCGGAGCTGAGGATTTCGTTCCTGTTCGTCACGCACGATCTGCACGTTGCGAAATACATCAGCGATCGTATCGCGGTGATGTTTTTCGGCCGCATTGTCGAAACCGCGCCGACCGACGAATTGTTCCGCGCGCCGCGTCATCCGTACACGCGCGCGCTCCTGTCAACAATCGACGATCGGGACGATGAAACCGTGGTCCGGCGCGGCGCCGTGGACCCAGATGCAGCGGGCTGCATCTACCGGTCGCAATGTCCCCGTGCGCTGGCACGCTGCCGGGAGGCACACCCTCCCACCGCACTCATTGGCCCTGGGCACAGCCTTGCCTGCTACAATCCGAGCCAATGATGCCTCGACAAGGCTGATTGACCCCGCGTTGGCCACGCGTTTCGCGCCGCCACATCACTCAATGCTGCAGTATCGACGGAACGCGCCGCATCGTCTGTCATCCCCCACGATATTGTCTGGCGATCACGGCTTTGTCCGACTAGCCTACAGAGCCGATGCTGAACCGGATGGAACGACGTGCGCTGCTGACCGGTCTCGCCACTGTGTGGGCCGCCGGACGGTGCGCCTGGGCTGCGCAACCAGCTGGCGAGGTGGAGACCTCCCGCGGCGAATGCTACGCGCAGACCGCGGCAGAGCGCCGTGCCCTGGCACCCGCGGCCGCAGTGTTCGTGGGCGACGCCGTGGGCACCGGCGCGCAATCGGCGCTGGCGATGCATTTGGGCACCGCAACCCAGGTCAAGCTCGGAGCAGGCGCATTGCTGCGCATCGATCGCTTCCTGGTAAATGCCGGTGGCGTGCTCGTGCTCGAGCGTGGTGGCATGCTGTTTGACCACGACGCCAGCAGCGGTCGCAGCGATGTCGCGGTGCGTGGGCCATTCGGGCTGATTGCCGTGCGAGGCACGCGCTTCTTTGCCGGACCAAGCAACGACATGTTCGGTGTCTTCGTCGCGCGTGGCGCCGTGACCGTGGTCGGGGTGAACAGTGCGGTGCTGCTGGTCGCCGGACAGGGAACCAACCTCTTACACATGGGCGCCGAACCGACGCCACCGGCCCAATGGGGCGCAGCACGCATCGCCAGCGCGATGGCATCCGTCAACTGACATCCGGCGATACAGGCGTATATACCTTGATCTCGCCGCTCTGGCCGCGCAGGGTCAGGGTGCCGATCTGGCGCAGCGTACTGGCTTCGAGCTGCGCAGCGGTGCCCGGGCCGATGCAGATGCTGGAACCGAGATCCTTGTTCGCCGCCTCCAGCCGCGCGGCGGCGTTCATCGCGTTGCCGTGCGCCGTGTAGTCCAGTTTCCGACCGCCGCCGACGTCGCCGACGATTGCCGGGCCGGTCTCGATCCCGACACGCGTGCGGCCAAGCTGCAGTCTCTGGCCGAGCGGCGATTTTCGCACCTCCTCGGATGCCTTCAGCAACGCCAGGGCACTGGCGACAGCACGGCTGGCGTGGTCCTCCAGTTCGAATGGCGCATTGTAGATCGCGTGGATCGCATCGCCGACGATCTTGTCAATCATGCCTCCATGGTCGATGACGATACGCGTCGCCACATCGAAATAGGCATCGAGCAGCGCCACCAGATCGGTGGGGTCGGCGCGCTCGGTCAGGCTGGTAAAGCCCTCGATGTCGGTGAACAGCGCCGTGATCTCGCGCATCTCGCCACGCAGGCGCAACGCGGTGGGATCGGCCGCGATCCGGCGTACGACCTCCGGAGCCAGATGCTGCTCGAAGCTCAACCGCAGCAACCGGGCACGCCATTCATCGCGTACAAAGCGCACCAGAAGTGCTGACGCGAAAGCGGCAATGGCGACGACAGGTGGGCCCGTCGGGTCCACCAGCAGCAGGAGCCCGGGCACGGCTGCCACCGCGGCGACTGCCCACGCCAGGCAGGCGAAAACTGCAAGCGACACGGCCAGCGCCGGACGCAACCGGACCGCGAGCAACAGGCACAGCAGGCCGAGAGCGAAGGCGCCTGCAGGTTCTGCGAACCACGCCGATGACGGTCGCACCGGTACGTTGCCGCGCAGCATCGCCTCGACTGCCTCGGCCTGGATCAGCACGGACGGTGTGGCCGGGGAGGCCGGTGTAACGCGGAGCCCGCCAAGCTCGGGCGCGCTGCTGCCGATGAGGACGATGCGGCCGGCGAGTGCATCGCGCGCGGCCTTGTCGTCGATCAGGTTCAGCGCGGGGATCACGCGGACCGCGGATGACGCCTCCAGGCGGAGTGTCGCATCATGACCAAGCGGCAAACCGACGTCACCGATATGCAGAATGCCGCCGGGGTCGATCAACAGGGCGCCGGCACCCTGCGCGAGCCGGATCACCTCGACGGCAAGGCCTGGCCGCACGACTCCGCCGGCAATCACCAGAAGCGGCACCCGGCGGATCGGCCCATCAGCATCGGCCGCCGTGACCAGGGCGCCGAATCCCTGCGCGGCGTCGGCAATCAGCGCCACAGGTCCGATGATGCCATCGGCGCGCCACACGCCTGGCAGCGACACCGGTACGCTGGACAGTATCGGCGTCGCCGGCAGGTCCTGGCCGGTGTTGGCAGTCTCAAGCACGAATCCGAGGACGGATGGCGCGCCCGACACCGCTTGCGCCATCATCGCGTCGCCGTCTTCCGAGAATCGGTCGGTGCCGGCGAGCAATATATCGATGCCCAGTGCCACAGGCTTCCCTGCTGCCGCAGCGGAAACCACCTCGGCGAGGCGTCTCCGTGACCAGGGCCACGCGCCGAACCGGGCCAGCGCGTCCCGGTCGATATCGACAATCACCACGCTGGGTCCGCCGCGCGCCGGGTGTGGCAGCAATGGCAGCACCAGGTCGAAGGTCCGCTCGCGAAGAGTGCCGCGCACGACATCCTGCGACAGGCTCCAGACGGCCAACAGCGCCAGGAGAACCGCAAATCCGGCCAGGCCCGGTGAAATCCCGCGCCGCAACACCACCATCAGAGGCCAAACACCTCGGCAAGCTCCTGCAACACCGCGACACGGCAGTGGAGCTTGCGGCCGGTGCGGCGTATCGCGCCACGCCCTTCCGATTCGCCGGACGCGATGTTCACCTTGGGGCGGGCCGCACCGCCGCACTGGAACAGCGGGGCGCCGGCGTTGAACTGCCACCGACAAAGCGGCCGTACTGCGGCAAGGTCACTGACGACAGGGTTGCCGAACAATGGAGAAGCGGGAGTTTTGAGCAGTGCCGACCCGGACATACGATGATTGTTCCGCAACGGACGCCGCTTTCCTAGCCTCGGGTAAAATCCGACAGGCCTGTCCCCCGGGGAACAACGCCCGCTGCGTGCTGCCGAACCAGGTTGCTCAGCAGCAGGATGCCCGGGAGCGCGACGGTTTCATTTCGTCGGACGGATCACCATGCCAGGCAGTGGCGGCGCCGACCTGGCGCATTCCTCAGGGGGGAATTGCGAGCGGCGTGCAGACCAACACATGTCCGAGGCGCTCGCAGCAATAGTCCGGGAGCAACGCAACAATACCGGCCTCAGTGGTCGTACTGCCATCGCCGAACGGATCGTTGTGGATATCGATGGACAAGTACGGACGGTGGCATTCGATGAGTCGCTGTGCCCCTCGCACGACATGGACCTCGAATCCTTCGACGTCGATCTTGATGACGACCGGCTTCGTGCAGTGTGGGAGTATGTCGTCATCCAGCGTAACGACTGGCACGGGATAGGTCCGGTGCGGTGCCGGAGACATGGTCGGTGCTGCCAGGGAAGACGCCTCTGGCTGCCACGGCGTTTGCCCAGTCTCGTCCGGCTCATATTCCCGAAACTCGGTCACGCCGGGTGCATCTGATACGGCGACCGGCCGAATGCACACCCCGCCAATGCCATTGCGGGCCAGTGTCGCCACCAGCAATTCGCGCGCTACAGCCGCCGGCTCGTAAGCGACGATCGTCACACCACCACTGACCGCGATCGGCAACGTGGTGGCGCCCGTTGAAGCCCCAACGTCAAGGAATGTGCCGCCGGCGGCCAGACGCCCGGCCATCCAGGCCAGATGGGCAAACTCCACCCAGAGGCAAAGCCCACCATCGGTATTCCAGTGGGCACAGTGGGTCATCGTCAGCAGCGTGTCACGGGGCAGCCAGAGCGGACTGCCATTGAGGCTTGCACGCGGATATGTATCTGGAGATGCGACGCCCAGGACGCGCCGGAGCGTGGCAGCGTTGGCGACATCGCGCGCCGCAAACGCTTCATCACGTTCCGCAAGGGCAGCGTCGCGCGAGGCAATCAGGCGCCGGATCGGTGGAAAAATGCCAGCGCTCCGATCGAGGATGGTTCCCATGAACCAGCGATATCATCCGGCCAGCACCGCCCGCTCCTGTCAATATTCGCACCACTCCAATCGCGCCAGCCGGCGCAGATCGCGGAGCGGCCGGGCGTGCTGTTACTGGCGCAACCTGAACCGACTGCGGGTGCGCCGAGGCAGTCAGGCGGTATTCCGCTATTCCCGGTGCCACGCCGCCCTGAGCCGCGACATTCGGCCGCGCGCCGCCCGCAACTGTTCAGCCCGGCGCAATTCTGCGGTTTCCGCGGCCGAATTCGCCAGCGCCGCCTGTGCGAGTGCCAGCGCCGTCTCTGCCTCGGCGCTGACGGACTCTTCCGCCGTCAGTGCCCGTTCCAGAGATTGCCGGACCAAAACCGCCGTTGCTGTTGCCGCCTCGAGCCGTGCGATCTTCGCCTCCGCCTCCGCCAACCGCGTCGCGGTTCGTTCGGCGGCTTCAGTCGCCTGATCCGCCCGGCGGCGTTCACGCTCCAGTTGTTCCCGTAGCGTGGACAGGGATGCCTCCAAGTTGCCCACGAGGCGGGTGACATCGTCTCTGGTGCTTTGGGTATTCCCTGAGCGGCGGTTGCCGCCGCCGACCGGAACTGCCACCCGGGTTGTGCCATCATTGCCCGGCTGACGCCGCCACTTACGACGGTAAGCCAAGCCTCGTGCTGACGCGACGCTGATCCCGCGCGCCTGGCCGAGTTCGCCATACGTCATCCATCTGGTCTCAGCCGCTTCATCGTCGAACGGATCGGCAATCCCGCCATCACGCGCATCAGGCACCGCTTACCCCTCCAGCGATCGCTGGGGGGAATTCTACGGACGCCTTCGCCGAACCACCACGGACCAGAGGCGCGAGTCACTATTTGGTGTCCGCCAAGATAAGTGGCAGCCCGGCCCCAGGTGTTCTTGGTGGCCTTGGAGCCACTCCGGCGTATCCAGCGCGCCGCCCTGACGTGGAAAATCAGGCGGCAGCGGGAAGCCAGGCCGTAGGGCATCGATTGCCGGCGATCACTCCCGACCATCGATAGGCTTACCGACTGCTTCGTCGTCGGCATTGGCTGGATACAAGGGGGCAGGAAAATCAGGCCCTCGGCCGCTCGAGGGGCGGTTCTCATCGAAAATCCACATCAAGACCGATTTCGATGGCCTGCCTGTTGCCTTCCATCTGACCAGCGACACCACCCAGCTTGAGATCTCACTCGAGATTGAGCCAGACATCACGCCGCGCGTGGCAATCACCGACAAGAGTGATGACCCCCCGGCCCAACCGTGCGGCTTGCCGCCAACGCGGCATAATCCCGGTCATACCACACCGCGCGAACGCCAAGGACAGACCCAGCTTCTATTGCTCGGCAAGACCCGCGCCAGAGTTTCGCCTTTCAGGTTGATCCAGTCGAGGTAGAGTTCGCCCATTACCGCCTCGACGATCCCGGGCGAGCCGGGCATGCCGGCACGCACCTGGTCGCAGCGCGCCGCATTCATCAGCAGTCTGGGTTCCATCTGGTGGCGCGTACGCCGCATCGCGACTTCGGACCGCCGACGGGTGGGCGAAGACCTGGCGCTTGCGCTCTAACCTTAAAGGGCTTTCCACCGTGCATCCCCACAACTAGGCTGCCGCCGCAATCGCCGCAGGGGAGGACATGATGCGCAGGAAAACTGTCGGACTTCTTGCCGGCCTCACCTTGCTTGCCATGCCGGCAGCGGCGCAGCAGCACGTGTTGAACGTGGCTGTGGGTGGCGCCTTCACTTCGATGGACCCGCACTTCTTCAATCTCGGTCCGAACAACGTGCTGACCAGTTACGTCTTCGAACCGCTGACCCGCTTCGATCCGAAATACGGACCGGAGCCATCGCTTGCCGTCTCCTGGAAACCGATCGATGAGACCACCTGGGAATTCAAACTCCGCGATGGGGTCAGGTTCACCGACGGCACGCCGTTCACCGCGGACGATGTGGCCTTCACCTTCGCGCGTATCCCGACGATCCTGAACAGTCCGTCCAGCTTCATGTTTGCGGTGAAGCCCGTCACCAAGCTGGAAGTGATGGACGATCATACCATCCGCATGCATACCGCGAACCCCGCGCCGCTGATGCCGTTCAACATGGCGACCGTCCGCATCGTTTCGCGCAAGATCGGCGATGGTGCCAACACCGCCGATTACAACTCCGGCAAGGTCGCCATCGGCACCGGCCCGTTCCGGCTCGCCTCTTTCATCGTCGGCGAACGCGCCGAATTCGTGCGCAATGACGGCTGGTGGGACAAGAAGCCAGTCTGGGACAAAGTCAGCTACCGGCTGATCGCCGACAATGCGGCGCGCATCGCCGCATTGTCGGCCGGCGACGTGGACGTGATCGAGGCGGTGCCGCCCGGCGACGTCAATGAGCTGAAGAAGAATGCGAATGTCAGCGTTGTTTCGACACCCGGCCAGCGACTCATTTACCTGTCCCTGGACGTCGGCCGGCCGGAGACGCCATGGGCCACGGACCTCAACGGCAACAAGCTGTCCGCAAACCCGTTCCGTGACGCCCGGGTACGCCGGGCCCTGTCACTGGCGATCAATCGCAATGGCATCCGCGACCGGCTCATGGATGGCTTCGCCGCGCCGACCGGTCAGCTCATGCCGGAAGGCGCCAGCGGCTACGATCCCTCGATCAAACCTGACCCGTTTGAGCCGGAGCAGGCGAAGAAGCTGCTGGCCGAGGCCGGGTTTCCGAACGGCTTCGGCATCACTCTGCACGGCCCGAACAATCGCTACGTCAATGACAGCAAGATCGTCGAGGCGATCGCGCAAATGTGGACCCGCATCGGCGTCAAGACAGCGGTCGAGGTGATGCCGGCCGCGACGTATTTCAGCCGGGCGCAGAAGTTCGAGTTCAGCGCGCGCCTGACCGGCTGGGCGAGCGACACGGGCGAGGCGAGCAGCAATCTCACCGAACTGGTCGCGTCATCCAACCCTGAGAAGGGACGCGGCGTCATCTTCGATCCCACGCATTACGCCAACCCGAAAGTGGACGAAATCGTCGAACACTCGCTTGCGACGATCGATATGGACGCACGTGAGGCCCTGTATCGCGAGGCGACGCGGCTGGCGATGCAGGATACGCCGCTAATTCCGATCCACCATCAGGTGAACATCTTCGCGATCCGCAAAGGATTGGTGTTCCATATGCGCATGCAGGAAGGCATCCGCGCCTGGGATATCGAACCTGGGTCCTAGAGCATATTCAGGCTTGTTGGAATCATAGGGTCTTCTGAAACGGTGATGATGTGTGATTCCTGGGGGTCCGGTGATGGAAACCGGAGGCGAGGATGCTGTATCAGCGAGGAACGCACTCTGGAACGCTCTCGGCGATCTTGTCGCATGCTTCTCGCCAGCCGAATGGGCCAACTTTCTCCGTCATGCCACTACCAAACCGCTCCTGTGTCGCAGCAAGCGGAAACTTCCGTACAGGCTGGACGATTTGCAACTCAGTAGGTCTAATGCACGGCGTAGAGATTGGCGCCTTTCTCATAACCGAGTACCCAGATCGCCAGATAGGTGTCGACGTAGTCGAGCCACCCACGGAATGCCGCTTCCGTCTTGATGTGCAGATCCATCCTCGACGTCACGATCGCGCTCCCCGAGGCATAATGGCGGCAATCCGCGCAGTCCGTATCCGGGACGCAGCACGACTCCGCACTATAGCTGAGATCCGCCCGGTAGTTGCGAAACGTCTTGCTCATCCCGAATGCCCGGCCAACGGACGCGGCGCGCGGATAGGGACAGCCGAACTGCCCGCGCAGACTGTCTGCGTTCGTATGAACCTCAGCGCTGTATGGTGAATAGACGACCGTGCCCGGATAGCGGAGCATCGCTTCCATCATCTTGTCACAAATTCCCGTCAGGGTTTTGTTGACGCCGAGGGTCGACTGGTTACGCTCGGGAATACTGAACACGTTGAACGTGATTCTGTGACCGGCATCCTCCACCCGCTTCAGGACCTCGTCGACCTGGTCAACGTTCTTGCCGTTGAACGTGAACACGAAGATGACCCGATCGTCGTTCCTGTAGTTCTGCAACTGGACAGGAAGACAATAGGGCCCAGGCCTGCCACCGGCAAAGCGGCGATACACCGGATCGCCGGCGCCGTCGCCCCACACCGAAAGATGCAGGCGATATCGGATATCCGGATCGATCTTTCTCAGCCCGTTGGTGAAAACCGTGCCAAGAGGAATGGTCTCATGGCAGGCGCGCAGCACCTGCGGCACCAGTGACGGCTCTGCACCGGCGAGATTGACGTAGGTGATGCCGCGATCGCGCTCATGCTGGAGGAGGTGCCGCCAGGCTTCGGGATCGCGGTTGTCGGTTACCCGGTATTTGTCGCCTTCGAAGTAATAGCAGCCGTCGCAGCGCAATTGGCAAACGCTTGTGACATCATAGGCTGACTCACGCAGGAAAAAGTACTTCTTCACCTTGGTGTAGCGTTGTTTCAGTTCAGGAATCTGCAGCAAGGTGGTCAGGCTCATGTCGTCGCCACCCCGCTTTCGAGACACGCCTTGATGGCCTGGACAGAGCTCAACGCCGGATAGTCATCCGCAGCGAGGTTCAACTCGAACGCCTCGTCAAGTCGGAGATAGAATTCAAGAAGGTCCAGACTGTCCAGACCCAGATCATCGATGAAATGCGCGTCGTCACGTGCCGACGCCTTGAGCGCCGCCAGGTCATGCGAGCTGCCCTCCATGGCGTCCCACAAGATGTTCCATATAGCCTCTGATCTTATGTCGGTCGCTGCCATGTCTGATCTCACTGTTGTCGCTGTTCGCAAGCCTCGACCACCAGTGACGCGTTGGTGCCGCCAAAGCCGAACGAGTTGAGCAAGGTCACGCGGTGTGGATAGGCTGTCGCCTCGGTCGGAATGAATGCCTTCGGCAGTTCGGGATCGGGAATGTGGTTAAGGGTTGGCAGCAGGACGCTGCGTTTCATCCCCTCCACCGAGGCCATAAGCTCCAGAATGGATGACGCCCCCAGCGAATGTCCGAGTTGCGACTTGTTGGCGACCACGGGAAGCTCCGCCAGCCTTGCACCGAACACCTCCGCGAGGCCGCTCAGCTCGCCGGCATCGCCAACCGGCGTGGATGTGGCGTGAGCGTTGACGCAATCGATCTCGTCGGGGCTGCACCGCGCCGCCTCGAGAGCACCCCGCATGCAGACGACAACATTGTTCGGCGCCATCCGTGTCAGATGATCGCCATCGGAATTCATATAGCCGCCACGGATCTTCGCGCCGATCGGCCAACCGATACGCCGCGCGTAGTCAACATCGCTGAGCAACACCGCGCCGACCGCCTCGGCGAGCAGCAGGCCTCGGCGATCGATAGAGAACGGCCGGCTTGCAGCCTCGGGGCGGTCGAAGGCCCGATCGTCCTGCTTGTCCGGCTTGTAGAGCGCGCGGAGCCAGTGGAAGCCGCCGGCATTGATCGGCAACAGCGGAAACTCGAAGCCGACCACGACAGCACAGTCCAGCATGCCGCTGGTGATCATCTGGTGGGCGACCAGCAGCGCGTGATTGCCCGAGGCGCATGCGCCGCCGATGGTGAACGAAGGCCCCTGCAACCCGAACTCTCTCGCGACCAGCGCAAGCGGGATATTGTGGCACTGGTTCAGGATAAAGTTGACGTAGGGTCGTTGCGTCGTCGTCAGCGTGTGCTGCGAGATCTGCGCGGTCAGCGCCGTCGCGCCGAGCAGCGCTATCCGCTGCGGGTTATGATCGGCGATGTTGAAACTCAGTGCCTCGAACAGTTGCCGGCACACCGGGGTGACGCAGTGATGTGCCGGTTCAGGCGAACGCCTGAAGCGATCGGCCGAGCCGGCCATCTCTTCATAGCCCAGAGGTATCTGTCCGCCGAATACGACCGGCGCGGCGCCGGAAAGCTTCTGTTCGGCCGGGTTGTAGCGATCGATCAGGCCGATCCCGCTGCGGTTCTCAACCAGGGCCTGCCAGGTCGCGCTGAATGACGTGCCGAGCGGCGAAAAGCACTCAAACCCGACGATGCCGACCTCGGTCTCCATTAGCCCCCCATACCGCGGGCGCGCTCCGGCACCGCATGCGGTCGGAGAATAATGGCCGCTCGCACTGCCGGTGTCGAGCACGGGACTCGCGCGGTAGCGAAACAGTACGGCGTGCTGGCAATGCTGGACATTGCCGCTCTCGTTCACCAGTGTTGTTACGGCGGCCCTTTGGGAGGGGGACGAAAGGATGGATGTTGCCGCCTGGCTGCGCAGCCTCGGCCTCGAGCGGTACGAGCAGGCGTTCCGCGTCAACCACATCGACGCAGAGGTGCTCAGGGACCTAACGGCCGAGGATCTTATCGGTCTCGGGATGACGTCGATCGGCCATCGTCGCAGGCTACTGGGCGCCATTGCTGCGCTCGGCGACGCGTCGCAACCGGAGACCAGCTCCGCTGCCGCGGTGCAGTTGCCGCAGGCGCCGCGGTCCGCCGCCATACCGCCGCAGGGCGACGCCGAGCGTCGGCAGCTCACCGTGATGTTTTGCGACCTGGTCGACTCGACCCGGCTTTCCTCCGGCCTCGATGTTGAGGATCTGCGCGAGGTGCTCGCGGCCTATCATACGTGTGTCGCGGAAGCGGTCAGCCGGGTCGAAGGTTACGTCGCCAAGTATATGGGCGACGGGGTGCTGGTGTATTTCGGCTATCCCCAGGCGCACGAAGACGACGCCGAACGGGCGATCATGGCCGGCCTGGCCATCGTCGACGCGATCAGCACCATCGGCCAGCAGGGATCCGGCCAACTGCAATGCCGCATCGGCATTGCCACTGGCCTGGTGGTGGTCGGCGACCTGCTTGGGACCGGGGCCGCGCAGGAGCAGGCTGTTGTCGGCGAGACACCGAACCTCGCCGCGCGGCTGCAAGCCCTTGCCGAGCCCGGCACGGTTGTCGTCGCCCAGAGCACCCGCACCCTGATCGGCGATCTGTTCGAGTGCCGTGACCTCGGGACCGCAGCGCTCAAGGGCATGGCCGAACCTGTCCAGGTCTGGCAGGCGCTGCGCCGGGGCACTGTCGACAGCCGGTTCGAGGCGCTCCGCTCCACCGGGCTTAGCCAGCTTGTCGGGCGCGAAGAGGAGATCGAGCTGATCCTGCGCCGCTGGCGCCAGGTGTGCGAGGGCAGCGGCCGCGTCGTGCTTCTGATGGGCGAGCCCGGAATCGGCAAGTCGCGCATCACCGCCGCCGTGTTCGACGCGATGGGCGGGGAACCGCATCTGCGGCTGCGCTATTTCTGTTCACCGCATCGTCAGGACAGCGTGCTGTTTCCGTTCGCCGAACAGATGCAGCGGGCGGCCGGCTTCGAGCATAACGATACGGCCGAGACGAAACTGGCCAAGCTCGAAGCGACTCTGATCCGGTCGAGCGACAATCTCGATGAGGCCGTGTCGGTCTACGCCGATCTGGTCGGCATATCGAATAGTGGGCGCTTCGCATCACTGCCTGCCGACCCCCATCGGCGTCGCCAACTGACGCTCTCCGTAATGGTCCGCCAACTCGAGGGCCTCGCCCGGCACCACCCGATCCTGATAGTGCTGGAGGATGCGCACTGGCTCGATCCGACATCGCGCGAACTACTCGAGTTGGTCGTCGAGCGCGTACCCGGCCTGCCCGTCCTGCTGCTCGTCACCTTTCGCCCGGAGTTTCAGCCGCCCTGGACAGGCCAGGCGCACGTGACGACGCTGACGCTGAACAGGCTCGGTGCGCGGGACAGCAGGGCATTGATCGAGCAGATTGCCGCCGCCACACCGCTGCCGCCCGAGGTCATCTCCCAGATCGTCGAGCGGACCGACGGCGTGCCGCTGTTCGTCGAGGAGCTGACCAAGACGGTATTGGAAAGCGGCTTCGTCGCGGATCGCGATGGGCGGCGCTCGCCCCTGATGATCCCCGCAAGCCTGCAGGACTCGCTGATGGCGCGCCTCGACCGTCTGGCGCCGGCCCGACAGGTCGCACAGATCGGTGCTGCGATCGGCCGCAGCTTTTCGTACGAGCTCACCCGTACGGTTTCGCAGCTGCCTGAAGCTGAATTGCAACAGGGGCTCGATCGCCTGGTCGCATCCGAGCTGATCTTCCGCCGCGGAACACCGCCGCGGGCCGATTATGTGTTCAAGCACGCTCTGGTGCAGGACGTCGCCTACGCCACCATGCTGCGGCCGCGGCGACAGGAGCTGCATACCCGCATCGCGCACGCACTGGAGCACAGCGGCAACGGCGAGCCGGAGGTGTTGGCGCACCATTACACCGAGGCGCAGGATCTCGACCGCGCCGCCGAGCATTGGCTGCAAGCCGGACGCGCCGCCGCCCGGCGCTCGGCCAATGTTGAGGCGATCGTCCATCTGACCAGAGGCATCAGGCTGCTGGGCGGATTGGCCGCGACGGAGGAGCGCGCCCGCGCCGAACTGGAGCTGCAGCTTGCGCTGGGGCCGGCGCTGATGGCGACGCGCGGCTGGAACGCGCCCGAAGCCGAGATCGCGTACCATCGCGCGCAACAGTTGTCGCTTCAACTCGACGACGATCGCCGACGATTCCACGCGGTGTGGGGATCATGGCTGGTAGGCGCCGGCCAAGGCGCGTGGAACGCCACCCGGGATATTGTCACCGAGCTGTTCCAGATCGCCGAGAAGGTCGACGAGCCCGAGTTCCGGCTCGAAGCGCATCATGCGGCATGGGGCACCACCACATTCCTGGGCGAGCTGACCGCCGCGCGCGAACATGTCACCCGCGGGCTGGCGCTCTATGACCCCCATCTGCACCGTTCCGCTGCCCTCCTGTACGGCGGACACGACCCCGGCGTGTGCGGCAAGGCGCTGGGCTCTCTGGGGCTGTGGCTGACCGGCTACCCGGAGCAGGCGGCGCGGAGTGCGTGCGAAGGGATCGCGCTTGCCGAGACGCTGGAGCACGCCCCCAGCCTGGCCCATGCCCTAGCATTTGCCGCGCTGTGTCATCAGCTCCGACGCGATGCGCCCGCCGTGTTTGAATGCGGCCAGCGCCTCGCCGTCCTGGGCAGCGAGCACGGCCTGGCTCAGTACAAGGCGGTCGGGACGATCACCCGTGGTTGGGCGCTCGCGCACATGGGACAGGCGAGCGAGGGTCTGGCCGAACAGCTGAAGGGTCTCGAGGAATACGGCGAGACCCGCGTGCAGGCCTGGCTAGTCTACTTCAAGGCGACGCTGGCCGAGGTCTACCATTGCGTCGGCGATGCCGAGTCCGGGCTGGCCGCGGTAGGCGATGCCCTCGCTCTGTCGGATAGCCTTGGCGAGCGGTTCTGGCAGGCCGGTATGCTGCATCGCAAGGGTGCAATGCTGGGCTCTCTAGGCAAGGATCACCGCGACGAAGCCGAACACTGCTACCGCGAGGCGCTGGCGATCAGCACTGAGCAGCAGGCGCGATCGATTGCCCTGCGCGCCGCCACCAGCCTAGCGCGGCTTTGGCATCATGAAGGCCGTGACGCCGAAGCCGGCGACCTTCTCAGGCCACTGCACGGTATGTTCACCGAGGGGCACGACACGCCCGATCTGCTGGAGGCGCGCGCGCTGTTGGGGGGATTGAGGTAGCACGGTATGCCGATCACCACGCGCCTGACCGAGCGACCTGCGGCTGCGGCACCCGATCCTGCTCGCGCCGATGGCTGGCGCACCCGGTTGTCGTTCATGGTTGGCCGGTGATGGTTATTACCGTGCGGAGGGCAATCACACAACGCGGATTGGCTTGGTCGGAACCGGAACGATGGGGAAGCCGATCGCGAGCTGCCTAATCGGCGCCGGCCGTTCGGTTTCGGTTCATGACCGCCGCCTGGAAGCGGCCGTGGCTCTGTGCGCGCAAGGCTAGGTGCGTGCGTGTCGACAGCACGTTCGATGCGGCGCACGACAGCGGTGGTGTTCATCTCGCTTCCCGGTCCAGCCGAATTTGAAGCGGCGATGCTGGAACCACAGACCGGCATCCTCGCCGGACTGCAGCCAGGGGCCGCCCGTATCGACCTGACCGCCAATGCGCCCACGGCCATCGCCCGCGTCGGCGAAGCGTACCGGTCGCACAGGCTGAGCTGCGCGCAGCTTGATTATGATCGAAGGCTGCCTTGGAGGCACCGTCGCCCGAGGTTGCGGACGCTGATGTTGAGGACGTCCGTACGATAGGTCGTAAGGGTACCGGGCGCGGTCGTGTAGAGATCCTCACCCGCGAGCGGCGTAGGTGGACGCGGGAGGGTGGCGGAGAGCCTTGGTTCGGAGCTAGCGCCGACTGAGGTTGCGCGCAAGTATGCGATCAGCTGTGGGCGGCTTATTTGTCCGAGAGTGGCGTCCCGTAGGGGACTCGAACCCCTGTTACCGCCGTGAGAGGGCGGTGTCCTGGGCCACTAGACGAACGGGACAGCGACCAAGCCCGCGCGTTCTAGGTCACTCAGCCGCCGGGTTCAAGCCAACTCACGGCGTCCCACCCCGAACCCCAATCCGCCCAACCACCACGCCGGTCCGCGGGTCCAGCAGCAGCACGCGATCCGGGCCACCGCCCTGCAGCTGCACGGCCAGACGGTCGCCAGCCGCCGCGATCCCGCTAATGCGCGTCCCCGCCGGCTCATCCAGCAGCGCCGCAATCGGCGCCGACACCGAACCGCCGCCGAGCCGCTTGGCGATCACCACGAGCAGGGCCGTCGTGCCGACGACGATCAACACCGCCATGGCGATGGTGACCACCTTCAAGAAACGCATGCTGCTCCCCATCCACGCTTCCCCACTGCCAGCAATCACGTTATCCGCCAGCCCATGCCAGACCCCGCGCCGCCGGCCGGCTCGTTCACCACCGTCGCGGAGATCACAGCGCGGGGGCAGCGGCTCGATCGCTTCCTCGCCGATGCCATCGGCACGCTGTCGCGCTCTCGCGTCAAGTCGCTGATCGAGCAGGGCTGGCTGCGCCGTGACGGCGTTGTGCTGTCCGAACCGGCGGACCCGGTGCGGCCGGGTGCCACCTACCACCTCGATCTGCCGGCCCCGCTGCCGGCAACGCCGCAGCCCCAGCACATCCCATTCCCGATCCTCTATGAGGACGCCGACCTGATCGTGCTCGACAAGCCGGCCGGGCTGGTCGTGCACCCGGCGCCTGGCAACCTGGACGGCACGCTGGTCAATGCCCTGCTGGCGCATTGCGGCGCCTCTCTCACCGGCATCGGTGGCGAGCGCCGCCCCGGGATTGTGCACCGGCTGGACAAGGACACCTCAGGCGTCATGGTGGCCGCCAAGACCCAACAGGCCAACACCGCGCTGGCCGCTGCCTTTGCCGCCCGCGACCTGGATCGTGCCTATCTCGCGTTGGCGTGGGGCCTGCCCAATCCGTTGGAAGGCGAGATCGAGGGTGCCATCGGCCGCGACAAGCGGGACCGCAAGCGCATGGCCCTCGTCACCCGCAACGGCAAGGCCGCCCTCACCCGCTATCGTACGCTGCGAGCCTGGCAGACTGCAGTCGCCCTGCTGGAGTGCCGGCTGGCCACCGGGCGGACCCATCAGATCCGCGTGCACCTGGCAAGCCGCGGGCATCCCATCGTCGGCGATCCGGTCTACCTTCGGCGCGTTCCGGCGGCTGCGCGCACCCTGTCGGAGGCGATCCGCCAGCGCCTGCTGGATTTCCCCCGCCAGGCACTGCACGCCGCCAGCCTCGGATTCGCCCATCCGCGCACCGGCAAGCGGCTGGAATTCGCCACCGATCCGCCGCCGGACATGGCGGCGCTGATCAGCGCGCTCGATTGTGATCTGCAAGCAGCGCAGGGCTGAGATAGGTCAGTTTTCTTGACAGGACCAATCTGGTCCGGTATACGGAATAGGCCAGCGCGAACGGGTGTATTGCGTTGGCGGGGACGTCCGGAAACTTCGCCGCCAGCAGGGGTAGGTATCCGGGACGTGAGGTCCCTTCCCGCACCCTTGACTGGTTCAGTCACAATCCGGCCGCAGTTCTGCGCCGTTCTGGGCAGGTTGCAGTCGCGACGAAAGGAGCCTTCCATTGGCCTCTGCCGTCATCAATGTCGCCCCCGAGGGAAACCTGTCGCGGTATCTCCAGGAGATCCGCAAGTTCCCGATGCTCTCGCCTGAGGAAGAGCTGTCGCTCTCCAAGCGCTGGCGGGACCATCAGGATATGGAGGCGGCACACAAGCTTGTCACATCACATTTGCGGCTCGTGGCGAAGATCGCCATGGGCTACCGTGGCTACGGCCTGCCGGTCGGCGAGCTGATCTCCGAGGGCAATGTCGGCATGATGCAGGCGGTGAAGCGGTTCGATCCGGACCGCGGGTTCCGTCTCGCCACCTATGCCATGTGGTGGATTCGCGCCGCGATCCAGGAATACATCCTGCACAGCTGGTCGCTGGTGAAGATGGGCACCACCGCGGCACAGAAGAAGCTGTTCTTCAACCTGCGCCGGCTGAAGGGCCAGATGCAGGCAATCGATGATGGTGATTTGCAGCCCGAGCAGGTGGCGAAGATCGCCCATGTGCTGGACGTGCCCGAGCAGGACGTGGTCAGCATGAACCGCCGCCTCGCCGCGCCCGACCACAGCCTGAACGCCACCGTGCGCCAGGACAGCGAAGGCGAATGGCAGGACTGGCTGGTCGACGAGACCGAAAGCCAGGAGACGACCTACGCCGAACGCGAGGAACTCTCCGGCCGCAAGGCGTTGCTGTCGAGCGCGCTGAAGACTTTGAACGAGCGCGAGCGGCACATCCTGATCGAGCGGCGGCTGAAGGACAATCCGACCACGCTCGAGGA
>DATAPW010000149.1:0-2676 GCA_036265005.1 Acetobacteraceae bacterium
TCGCTCTGTCCATGAATATTGGCCCACTTGTGCTGACGAATTCTGGCCCACCTCCGGGGGGTTTGACCTGTTGAGCCGGGCCGAGGCCCGGCTCAACAGGTCAGCATCGCTTTTCCATGCGTCATTTCATGATTTGCTGCCTTTGCGCTGCGCCGTGGTCCGGCGGAACCGGTAGGAGTCCGACCCCGTTGTGATGATGTGTGCCTGGTCCGTCAGCCGATCGATCAACGCCTTGCACAGCCGCGGATTGGGAATGACCTGCGACCACTCAGAGAATGGCAGGTTGGTGGTCACGATCACCGCTGCCTTCTCCGCTCGGTCGGCGATCACCTGGAACATCAACTCGCAGGCGGTTTCGGCGAGCGGCACGTAGCCCAGTTCGTCTATACAGATCAGGTCGAGCCGTTCCCATCGGCTCAGCGCGCGGCTGAGTTGATTGACATGCGCCGCCTCGGCCAGTTCGTTGATCAGCGCCGTCGCCGTGGTGAACCGCACCCGCCGCCGCTGGCGGCACGCAGCGACACACAATCCCGTCGCCAAATGGGTCTTTCCCGTTCCGGCCTCGCCGACCAGCAAAACCGGCTCAGCCTTGGTCACGTAATCGCCCTCGGCCAGTGTGCGCAATTGCGCGGCGGAGACGCCGGAGCGGTCGAACTCGAACCCGTCCAGCGTCTTCATCCGCGGCAATCGCGCCTCGTGCAGCAGCCGGGTGATCGCGCGGCTCTCCCGCTCCTCCATCTCAGCCGCCAGCAGCGCCTCGAGGTAGCCGAGATGCGATTGCCCCTCCCGGGTCGCCGCGTCCGCCAGGCGGGCGAACTGCGTGCCGATCGTCGGCATCCGCAGCGCTTTGCAGTGCTGGCGGATGGCCTGATCCTGAAGGTCGGCCATCATGCGGTCCCCGCGCATGGCGCTGACAGCAATGTGTCGTAGTCGGCAAGATCCGGCAGCGGCCGGTCGTAGCGAGCCAACGCGCCCACATCAACTGGATCGGGCTGGAGCTTGTGCAGCCCGGCCTCGGTCAGCAGATATCGCACCGCGGCTACGTCACAAGCGCCAAAAGACACCGTGGCAGCGACCGCGGTCCGCAGCCGGTCATGTCCGAACTCGCGCCCCAGCGCCAGCACCGCCACCATGGCGCGGGTGCCGTTCTGCTTGCCGTGCCGTCCTCGCAGCCGGGTCCAGAGCTCGTCGTAGCAGGCAGGCCAGCGACCCGCCTCGCGCCATTGCGCCAGCGGTTTCGACCCCGCGAACGCGCCGGGCTTGTGGCTTAGCACATCGAGGTAATGCTCGAGATCGAGCACATGCTGGCGGCGGCTGTGACAGCGTTCGTGGCGCGCAATCAGGCGACCGGCATGCCAAATCTCCACATGCAAGGGATGGACCCGTGCTTCCACCCGGGTGCCCGCGCGGACAGGCACCGAATAGAAGTTGGTCTTCACCGTCACACAGCCTTGCTTGTCAACCAATGCGAACACGATCTCCGCTAGGTCGACGCCCTCGGTGGGACATGACAGCAGATGCCCACGCTCGATCGCCATTGCCGAACCGACCGTCTCGCTGCGTCCGTCCAGGATCCGCGCCTCGTCCGACCGGCAGGCGGTCAGCAACATGGTGTTCAGCGTATCGAGGTCGGCAGCACGCGGCACCGGCACCAGATGGTTACGCCGGAAATAACCACCTTCCCCTTCAATGCCGCCCTTCTCGTGACCCTCGCCCGGTGTGCAGAATTCGGCGGCGAACCGCCAATGGGAGCGGAACGCCATGAACCGCACAGTCTCCTCCCGCCGATAGCCGCGCAGGATCTTGCGCACCGCACTCGCCAGATTGTCGTAGCGCAGTAAATGGAAAACGCCGCCGAAGTAGGCGAAGGCGTGCTCGTGCGCCTCAAGGAACGCCTGCTGCGTGGCATGCAGGTAAGCACGGTGGAACGCCGCCCCGCTGGCCATGGACCGCATCGCGAACACCTGCACCTTGGTTCGCTCGTCCCCGAGATCGATCCAGGCTTCGTACCAGTCAACCTGAGCCTCCTGCGCCCAACTGTAACTTTGCGGCACGAACGTCTCCCGTCGCACCAAACCCATCTGGCGTTTGCGTTCGCGGACGTGGTTGCGCACGGTCGACTCAGCGACCGTCGCGTCAGGGAACTCGGTCAGGATGCGGCGATAAAGCCGACGGGCGGTGTGGCGCTGCTTGCGCGGTGCCAGACGGTCCGCGTCCAGCACTTCATCGATAAACGCCGCAACCATGCCGAGCTTCGGCTTGGCGCGTTCCGGATAACGGTGCTTCGGCGGCAGTGCACCGCCAATCGCCTGACGCACCAGGCGCCGATGAACGCCGAACTTGGCGGCGACACCCGCGATCGTGCCGATCCCAAACTCATGCTCCCGACGAAGCTGCTCGAACAGTTCCACTTTGGCTCTCCAGTCCACGCCAGATCCCCCGATTCAGTCGGGAGACCGTAGGTTGAGGGACCGGGGGTGGGCCAATATCCGTCAGCACTACTGGGCCAAAAATCGCTAGCAGAGCCACCAATCCGCCTGCTCCAGAATAACAGGCATCCGGTCGTGCACGCTAAGCATGTCCCGGTTACTCGACGTGGTGAGGATGCAGAACGTCCGCGTCACCTCTCCGCTTGCCCAGTTAGACCTCGTCTCGGCTACTTCTGACTCGTTGCCG
>DATAPW010000150.1:0-3199 GCA_036265005.1 Acetobacteraceae bacterium
CCCGTAGGAAAAGCGCCGTTCCGGCCAAATAACCCCAATTCAGGGTCATGGTGACGGTATCGCCCCCGGTTTCGCCAAGTGTGGTAGCTAAAATTTTGATAAACCAAAACCCGAGCGTCACCGCTGGTACTTTGCTCAGGGTTCGCGCATCGACAGACATTGAGGCCCCCAGTTTAAGTCGAACGTTGATTCAGCGTCGCCATGCTGCAGAGCAAGAACATGGCAGGGCCGCCGCAGTCGGCAAAGCCGCCTCATTGCGGAACTCGATAATGGCCCGGCAGAGCAAGCCCCTTCTCTCCCGGAAATTTGGAAGCGGGTTTCCACACAGTCTGCAAGAATTTCGCACCACCTCCCGTGGCCGCTTTCGACCCAAGCACGAACCCGCTCCGCGGGATTGGTGCTGTGTTTGAGTTATAAGCCGGCGCCCCAACCATTTGCCGCTGAGGCAAAGGAAGATTGGGGCGCTGCCCCAAACCCCGCCAGGGGCCGAGCCCCTGGACCTCACCACTTGTCGGGATAGTTGTGGTTCAGAGTTGGGCCGTCACGTTTGAACGCTCCGGCGGTTGGTTCAGCGCGCCATCCCGTAACACTTGAGCCGAGCGAGATTGCCTCTCGAGCATTGGAGTTCCCTTCACCCTGAGAGGAACGTCCAATGTCCGTTTCAACTATCGACCGCCCCATCAGTGCGCTGCGCCAGCGTATGCTCGACGATATGGCAATGCGCGGCCTGCGATCCGATACCCAGCGCGACTACATCCGCGTTGTGCGCAGCTTCGCCGCCTTCCTCGGGCGGTCGCCCGATACGGCGACGGCTGAGGATATTCGCCGGTTTCAGGTGCACCAGCACGAGAGCGGCGTACAGCCACCCACGATCAACTGCTCGGTCTCCGCACTGCGTTTCTTCTTCACTGTCACACTCGACCGACCAGACCTGTCGCGCCGCCTTGTCCTGGCGCGCTACCCGCTCAAGCTGCCAGCGGTGCTGACTGTCGAGGAAGTTGGCCGGCTGCTCGAAGCAGCACCGGGGGCCAAATACAAGGCGATACTTGGCACCGCCTATGGTGCGGGCCTGCGCGTGTCGGAAGTGGCCAGTCTCAAGGTCGATGATATCGACAGTAAGCGCATGCTGATCCGAGTCGAACAGGGCAAGGGACGCAAGGACCGCAACGCCATGCTGTCACCCCAGCTCCTCACGCTGTTGCGGCTGTGGTGGGAGGAAGGCAAGCGACGCCGAGTCATGCTGCGGCATGGCTGGCTGTTCCCAGGGCGCAGTTGCACCGATCCAATCTCGGCCCGGCAGATCAACCGCGCGACCCATGAGGCGGCCGAAGCGGCTGGGATCAGGAAGCGGGTGTCGCCCCATACGCTGCGCCACAGCTTTGCCACCCATCTGCTGGAGCAGGACGTCGATATCCGTGTCATCCAGGTCCTGATGGGGCACAGCAAGCTCGATACGACCGCGCTCTATGCCCGCGTTGCGACCAAAACGATCCGCTCGGTGACCAGTCCCCTCGAGCGTTTGGCGGGGCTGATGCAGGGCGAGGATCCCAGCGGCTGAACCTGCTTGCGCACCTCGCTCGAGGTCGCCGATATCTTCCAGGCTGAAGGCGCCGGCTATCGTGGCGTCCAGGCCGGCCATCTGAGCTTGACCCAGCTCAAGGTCATGTCGGCGATCGAGAACTGTCGCACGGCGGCGCTGGGCGGCCACGTCGATGCCTGTGAGGACTGTGGGCATCAGCGAATTGCCTACAACAGTTGCCGCAACCGCCACTGCCCCAAGTGCCAGGGCGCCGCAGCCCGCATCTGGTTGGCCGAACGCGAAGCCGACCTGCTGCCGGTCGGCTACTTCCATGTCGTCTTCACGCTTCCTGCCGAGGTTGCCGACATCGCCTGGCAGAACAAGGCCGTCGTCTACGATCTGCTGTTCCGCGCGGCGTCGGAGACGATGATGACGATCGCCGCTGACCCCCGACACCTCGGCGCGCGCATCGGCATCACCGCCGTGCTCCACACCTGGGGATCGGCGATGACGCACCACCCGCATGTCCACATGATCGTGCCCGGCGGCGGTATCTCGGTCGACGGCCGGCGCTGGATATCGTCGCGTCCGGCCTTCCTGCTGCCTGTGCGGGTGCTGGGCGTGCTTTTCCGCCGCTTGTTTCTCACCCGGCTGATCGAACTCCATACGGCCGGACGGCTTGCCTTCTTCGGCACCCAGGCCGGCCTCGCCGACCACCGCCTGTTCCTACGTCATCTTGCTGCGGTCAGGAGGAAGCGATGGGTGGTCTACACCAAGCCGCCGTTCACCGGCCCTGAGGCCGTGCTCGCCTATCTCTCGCGCTATACCCATCGGGTCGCCATCTCGAACCAGCGCCTGATTGCGTTCGACATGGCCGGCGTCACCTTCCGCTACAAAGACTACCGCCGCGACGGTCCGGAGCGGCAGCGCGCCATGACGCTCGCGCCGCACGAGTTCATTCGCCGCTTCCTGCTCCATGTCCTGCCGCACGGCTTCCACCGCATTCGCCACTACGGCCTGCTCGCCAGTTCCGCCCGCAAGGCCAATATAGCGCGTGCCCGCGAACTGATTGCCGTGGCACCGCCGCCGGAGCCGGTCGAAGCGCCAGACCCCTCCAACTGGCTCCCGCCCTGTCCCTGCTGCGGCGGCCGCATGATCATCGTCGAAACGTTTGGGCGATGGCGACAACCACGCGCGCCACCGTACCCGCCCGCACCAACCGGGAGCAGCACGTCGTGACCCGGTGCCGCTTGCGATTACGTTACGCCGCAACACCACCGTTGCAGCGGATGCCCCAGAGTGCGCCTTGCGTTAGGATGAGCGGAAAGCTGCTGTCTCTCCGCCGCAGATGGTTCCCAATCCATCATCCGCCGGGCGACGAATCTCACGCACCGAGCCGTCGCCAACGGCCGAACCGAGCCGGCTGCGCAACTACACCAACCGCACAAAACACAAAATCCCCATAGACCATCACCGCAACCCCGCGGGTTCGTGCTTGGGCGGTTTTCCGACGCCTGACGGCATCCGAAAACCTTCACCAAATCGGACGATGTAGATATCAAGAATTTTGCGACAGTCGAAGATCAACGCAAAAACTAGAAAGATGCGACTGCTAGGAAAACCCCAATGAAACTTCAGGGTCCGCTCTCGACGCAAAGCCGACCTTGCTTGGCTAGATCA
>DATAPW010000151.1:0-14424 GCA_036265005.1 Acetobacteraceae bacterium
TCGGCGTCTGGCGACGCATCATCCGAAGCAGATGCGCTCGGTCCTCGGCCGTGAGAATCGCTCCGCTCATGCCGATCAGCGAATCCCATCCGACCGGCGGTGTAAAGACACCACAGCGAATTCTCACGGATTCAGGGTATATTACAGCCCAGTATTGCTGGTGTGAAAGGCAGCATAATACCCTGTAGAGCATTTTCGGGCTGACTGCCCTCCTCGCAACGACAATTGGGTGGCAACTCCAGTCAGCCCGAGAACGGTCTTAATATGGGGCACAGTAATGCCAAAATATTCTGCCTTATTGCCGATCGCAATGTTCTTGATCGCACTTTGCAACGGATCGCCTGCCCGCGCCGAATCCTGCACCTCCATCAGATCGATCAAATTCGACCCCGGCGCCAGCGGCGCGGTGGTGCGGGGCGGCGTCGCCCGCGGCGAGGTGGAATGCCTCGGCCTGGCAGCAAAAGCGGGACAGGAGGCGAGCATCGCCATCAGCAGTGTCGAGAAGAACGCGGTCTTCCAGTTCTATCAGCCAGGCTGGAAAATCGCGCGCGATGCAGGCGACGTGACGGTCAATGGCAAACCCTACGCCGGCGCCGGCGAGGCCGACGATGCCATGAAATGGTCGGGACGCCTCGCAGGATCCGGCGTGCAGCTGCTGGTTGTCGGGAGTACCCGAGGTGGCGCAACCTACGAGCTGCGGCTGACCATCAGGCCGTGACTGCGTCGCAGCCAGCAGGAGGCCAGGTCACCATGCAAGCGGCCAACCGTCAGATGCATCTCGGCGTCTTCGTACTCGGCACCGGCAACCACATGGCGGGCTGGCGCATGGACGGCGCATTCGCCTCGCACATGGAACTGCCGGTGATGCAGGAGATCGCCCGCATCGCCGAACGCGGCAAGTTCGACCTGGTGTTCATCTCCGACTCGATGGCGATGGATCCCACCGACCATCCGTCGTTCATGTGCCGCTTCGAGCCCACCACCTTGATAACCGCGCTCGCCGCCTGCACCACGCATGTCGGGCTCGGCGCCACGGTCTCCACCAGCTTCTCCGAGCCATACAATGTTGCCCGCACCTTCGGCTCGATCGACCACATCAGCGGCGGCCGCGCGGCGTGGAATGTCGTCACCAGTTCCAACCCCAAGGCGGCGCTCAACTTCAACCTGGACGAACACATCGAGCACGAACAGCGCTATGCGCGCGCCAACGAGTTCGTCGATGTGGTGCGCGGGCTGTGGGATTGCTGGCAGGACGGCGCCATCGTCGCCGACAAGGCAACCGGCCACTACATCGACGCCGGCAAGGTGCGCCCGCTGCACCACCACGGCCGGTTCTTCAAGGTGCGCGGCCCGCTCAACATGGCGCGCTGCCCGCAGGGCCATCCGGTGATCATCCAGGCCGGCGGTTCGCCATCCGGACTGGAGCTGGCGGCGCGCACCGCCGACGTGGTGTTCTCGGTGGTGCAGGAACTGGCTCCCGCCCGCGCCGCGTATGCCGACCTCAAGGGCCGCATGGCCAAGTACGGCCGCGCGCCCGACGAACTGGCTGTGCTGCCCGGCGTGATGACCATCGTGGGCGACAGCGATGCGCAGGCGCGCGAGACCCTGGCAAAGCTGCAAAGCTGGATCACGCCGACCAATGCCGCCACGCTGGTTGCCAGCCGGATCGGCTACGACGTCTCCGGCCATCCGCTCGACGGCCCGGTGCCGCCGCCGCCGGCGGCGCTGAACAGCCAGACCTTCCCGTTCGTGCTCTACGAGATGGCGAAGCGCGAGAACATGACCTTGCGCGACCTCTACAACCTGACCGCGGCTGCGCGCGGCCATTGGGTGGTCTGCGGCACGCCGCGCAGGATCGCCGACACGCTGGAGGAGTGGTTCGTCGAGGGTGCGGCGGATGGATTCAACATCCTGCCGGCGCATTTCCCCGGCGGTTTTGCCGAGTTCGTAGATCTGGTGGTGCCGGAACTGCAGTCCCGCGGGCTGTTCCGCCGCGAGTACCATGGCGCGACATTGCGCGACCATTTCGGCTTGCGACGCGTGCCTGCCCCGGAGGCGCGCGAGCCGGCGGCCGCTGCGGTCTGACCGGCGTCGCGGCGCTTTCGCCGTGGCAGCGAACGGAATAGCCTGTCGCACCGAAGAACCGCCAACCAGTCAGGTGCCACCATGGATGTCCAGACCGTCGCCCAGATGCATCGCCCCAACGGCATGCCATTCCGCTGCAACAAGATCGGCCACGTCGCGCTGTACGTGAAGGACCTCCAGCGCTCGGCCAAATTCTACACCGAGGTCATGGGTTTCAGTATTTCCGACGTCTATGAGAGCGGCATGATGCCGGGCGGCGCGGTGTTCCTGCGCTGCAGCGCCGACCACCACGGCGTCGCGCTGTTCAAGATCCCCGAAGGCCAGACGCCGACCAGCGGGCTGCATCACATGGCATTCGAGGTCTCCTCGCTGGACGAAGTGCTGCGCGCGCGCGACTACCTGCGCAGGCACGACGTGCCGATCCATTTCGAGGGCCGCCGCCGCGCGGGCGTGCAGATCGCCATCGAGTTCGTCGATCCCGACGGCCACAACCTGGAGATCTACTGGGGCATCGACCAGGTCGGCAGCGACGGCCGCGTGCGCCCGCCCGAAGAGTGGAAGGGCGCCAAGAGCCTGGAGGCCGCCATCGCCGATCCGGTCGTCGGCCAGGACACCACGGTGCAGGACCACTCGCTGCTGCAGTCGTAGCGCAACTGTCCGGCGCTTTTTTTGCCCGCGTAAACCTGCGCGTGGTAAGGGCGGATGATGGGATACTGGGGCAAGATCATCGGCGGGGTCGCGGGCTTCGCCATGGGAGGCCCGATGGGTGCCGTGTTCGGCGCCGCACTTGGCCATGCGGCCGATTCCGGCGCGGTGCCCAACATGCGCATGCCGTTCGGCACGCAGCTGGGCTGGAACCCGGCCCGCCTCGCCGCGATGTTGAACCGCCGCGACCAGCTGTTTGCGATCTGCGTCGTGGTGCTGTCGGCGAAGCTTGCCAAATGCGACGGCGCGGTGAAGCGCGAGGAGATCGACGCGTTCCGCCGCCAGTTCCGCATTCCGCCCGAGGCGGTGCGCGATATCGGCCGCCTGTTCGATCAGGCGCGCGACAGCGCCGACGGCTTCGAGCCTTACGCAGTGCAGCTGGGCGACGCCTTCGCCGATAATCGCGGCGTGCTGGAGGACGTGCTCAACGCGCTGTTCGTGATCGCGCGGGCCGACGGTCCGGTGAACGGCCGGGAGCTGGATTTCCTGTCGCGCACGCATCGCGGCTTCGGCCTCGACCAGGTGTCGTGGGACCGCGCGCGTGGTGCGACACCGCGCCAGCCGGTGTCGGATGAACCGGACGCCTACATGATACTCGGCGTGTCACGTTCCTCGACCGCCGAGGAGATCCGCACGACGTGGAAGCGGCTGATGCGGGAAAACCATCCTGACAGCCTGGCCGCGCGCGGCGTGCCGGCGGAATTCATTGCCCGTGCCAACGACAAGGTGGCGCGCATCAACGCCGCCTGGGACCGCATCAAGCGCGAGCGCGGTTTGTGACGCTGCACACCCGGGACCTGCCGAGCCCGAACCAGGATGACCGGCCGCCCGATACGCCGATCGACATGCTGGTCCTGCACTACACCGGTATGCAAAGCGCCCGGGAGGCGGTGGACCGGCTGCGCGATCCGGTGGCGCGGGTGTCGTCGCACTACGTCGTGGACGAGGATGGCAGCGTGTTGCGCCTGGTGCCCGAGGAGCGGTGCGCCTGGCACGCCGGGGCATCATACTGGCGCGGGCATGCGGAGCTGAACGGGCGCTCGATCGGCGTCGAAATCGTCAACCCGGGCCACGAATGGGGCTATCGCGACTTCCCGGCGCTGCAGATGGCGGTGGTGTGCGACCTCTGCCTGGCGATCCTGTCGCGCCACCCGATCCCGCCGCGCAACGTCGTCGCGCACAGCGATGTTGCGCCGGGCCGCAAGGAGGATCCGGGCGAGCGGTTCGACTGGCAGGGCCTGGCGGCGAACGGCGTCGGCCTGTGGCCCCGCGACATTGCGGATTTCGGTGCGAGCGGCGGATTACGGGATGCTGCGACGTTGCGCGACGTGCGCACGGCGCTGGCCGAGATCGGCTACGGCGTCGCCCCGGATGGTCCGCACGATCCGGCGCTGGCGACCGTGTTGCGTGCATTTCAGCGCCATTGGCGGCCGGAGGCGATCACCGGCGAGGCCGATGCCGGAACCCTCGGCCGCCTGCTCGGCGTGCGGCGCCTTGTCGTGACATGACGTGCATGACGCTGACCGAATTCCTGTCGGTGATTCGGGCGACCTGTCTGGTCGCGCATGGCAGTTGATCGACGGCGAATCGGTTGTCATGGCGCCGGGCAGTAAGACGCATGCTGCGATTCAAGGCCACATCAGGGCGGCCGATGGCGTGCTGTCGTTGGCCTGCGTCGCGTTCTCGGATCGATGGGCGGCGCTGTACCGAACCACGTCACTGGCGCCACAGACGTAGGTTTCACACCGAGGGCCACCGAGTTCGCACCAAGAGCCGCCGGCAAGCGTTGCCAATGAATGCGCTTCGCGCGAAGCGCCATGCCTTCCCCGGTGGCTCTCTGCGGCTTCTCGGCGGCCCTCGGTGTGAACCCTTGCTTGCTTTCCCAGCCATCCCGCAGCATGTCTCGCCTCGCCAGACGGCCGGACGGCCGCTGCCCACAAGCAGAGGAAAGTCCGGGCTCCACGGGAATACGGTGCCGGCTAACGGCCGGCGGGGGCGACCCCAGGGACAGTGCCACAGAAAACAAACCGCCCGCGCAAGCGCCGCGAGGTAGCCCGCGGGCAAGGGCGAAACGGTGCGGCAAGAGCGCACCGCGCCCCTGGCAACAGGGGCGGCAGGGCAAACCCCACCGGGAGCAAGACCGAATAGGGGCGGCAGTGCCGCAAGGCACAGGAGCGTCCCGCTCCGCCGCCCGGGTTGGTCGCGCGAGGCGCGCCGCAAGGCGCGTCCAAGAGGAATGGTCGTCGCGCACCCCAAGGCAACGCGGGGTGCGAACAGAACCCGGCTTACAGGCCGTCTGGCATTCATGCGCGCGCGCCGACGCGTCGCGTGTGATGCGGCGCTGGTCCTGTCCCCAGTCTTATCCACATTGCGAACGAAACCGGAATCAGCCGGTAATTTTACTTGCGCTGTTCAGAATTTCCTCCGGGTGAATCGGGCGGCGACGCTAACCTCTTGACGAAAGCACAAAAATTCGACGCGGGACGGCAGTAAATCCGGCAATTCCCTTTGACGGCCCATAATTTCCCATGCTAACCCATGGCATCCCAAGGGCGTGGCGGAACTTCATCCCAAGGGCTCGTTCGGAATCGGGTCACGGGCAGGCAACTCGCTTCCATCGCACTCCATCGATTGCTCCTGCCGGGCGATGGGAAGGCTCCCAGCGGGAAAGGCGGTCCGGTCAGAATGACCCATTTCCTCGGCACCCACCAGAACAGGTTGGACGCCAAGGGTCGCGTGTCGGTTCCTGCGCCGTTCCGTGCTGCTCTGAAGGCCCGTGGCGAGGCCAATGGCAATGCCAACGGCAATGCCGGCCACCTGGTGCTGCGCCCGTCGCACCAGCATCAATGCATCGAGGCCTGGCCGGCCGAGGAGTTCGAGGCACTGTCGCAGCCGCTGAACCAGCTCAACCTGTTCAGCCCGGAGCACGATGACCTGGCTGCGACGCTGTACGCCGACGCCTTCCCGATCGAGGCCGACAAGGAGGGCCGCGTGGTCCTGCCGGACACTCTTGTCGCCTACGCCGGGCTGACCGACACGGTGGTGTTCATGGGCCTCGGCCGCATCTTCCAGATCTGGGAACCGGCCGCCGCCGATCGCCGCCGCGCCGAGGCGCGCGAGCGGGCCAAGGTGAAGGGTTTCACCTTGCCGGGCGGAGCGCCGGCGCAATGAGCGATCCCATGCCATCCCATACCCCGGTGATGTTGCCCGAGGTGCTGGGCATGCTCGCGCCACGCGAAGGCGGCATATACCTCGACGGCACGTTCGGCGGCGGCGGCTACGCCACCGGCATCCTCGAGGCGGCGCCCTGCACATTGTGGGCGATCGACCGAGATCCCGACGCGATCGCCCGCGGTGCCAGCCTGGCCGCCCGCTATCCCGGCCGGCTGCATCTGATCCATGGCCAGTTCGGCAACCTGCTCGACCTGCTTGCGGAACAGGGCGTCACCGCGCTGGACGGTGTGGTGCTCGATGTCGGTGTGTCATCGTTCCAGATCGACGATCCGGCGCGCGGCTTCTCGTTCCGCGGCGACGGGCCGCTCGATATGCGGATGGACCGCAGCGGCCCAACCGCCGCCGACCTGGTCAATCACCTGGCAGAACGCGAACTGGCCGATGTGCTGTTCGAACTCGGCGAGGAACGCGCCTCCCGCCGCATCGCCCGCGCCATCGTCGCCGCGCGGGCCGAGGCGCCGATCACCACGACGTCGCGCCTCGCCGGCATCATCCGCAGTGTGCTGCCGCCGGACCGCTCAGGCATCGATCCGGCGACCCGCAGTTTCCAGGCGCTGCGCATCCGGGTGAACGACGAACTCGGTGAGACCGAGCGGGCCCTGGAGCAGGCCAGCCGGCTGCTGGCGCCCGGCGGCCGCCTGGTCGTGGTGTCCTTCCATTCGCTCGAGGACCGCATCGTCAAGCGCTTCATGGGTGATGCCGCCGGCCGGTCGCCCGCGCCGTCGCGCCACGATCCGCGCGGCCTCGCCGAGCGCCCGGTGCCGCGGTTCCGCCTGCTGACGGCGCGGCCGCTGCGTCCGGGAGCGGCAGAGACCGCCGCCAATCCGCGCTCCCGCAGCGCCCGCCTGCGCGCGCTCGAGAAATCCACCGAACCTGCTTCGCCACGGTCTGTGCCATGATCCGTCCCATCACCTGCGTCTGCTTCCTCCTGGCCTGCGGATCGGGGCTCTACCTCTACCAGTCGAAGCATCGCGTGCAGGTGCTCGACCGCGAGATCGAGAAGACCGTGCACGCCACCGACGCGCTGCGCGAGCAGACGCGGGTGCTGCACGCCGAGTGGACGCTGCTGAACGACCCGCAGCGCCTGCAGGTGCTGGCTGACCAGTTCCTTACCCTGAAGACCGTGACGCCGGGCCAGTTCACCAGCATGGCTGAACTCGACAACCGGTTGCCCGCGGTGCGAGCGCCCGAACCGCCGGCGCCGCCCGAGCCTGCGCCGGAGCCGGTTGCCCAGTTGCCCGACACCACGCCGCAGCCTGAGGAACCACAGCCGGCGGCGCTTCCGGTGCCACCGAAGCCCACCAGCGTGGCGGTTGCCGCGCCGCCGCCCCGCCCGCCTGAGCGCAAGCCCACGCCTGCGCCGTCGCATCCGGCAATGGCCGAGAATCCGCCGTCGCGGCCGGCGCCGGTCGTGGCTGAGGCTGTGCCGCCACGGCCTGCGTCGATGGTGTCGCGTCCGACGGCAGAGGCGGCGCGGCCAACGCCGCCCCGCGTCGTGCCGGTTGCGTTGCCGGCGCCGCAGCCGGTGGCAGCCTATGGCGGATCGGCGCTCGGCATGGCGCATAGCGGTGGCCTGCCGCCGCCCCGGCCGATGCCGGTCAACGCCTCCCAATGGGTCGGCAACGGCGGCGGTGGAGGCTAGCGCATGAGCGACGCACCGCCCCCCAATTCTCCCCCGCGCGACCTGCCCCGGCGGCGCTTCGGCGCGGCGCCGGCCGATGCCACGCCGCGCATGGAAACCGTGCGCATAACCCAGCCCGACCTGCAGCGCCGCGGCGCCCTGGAGAAGACCCGCAGCCGCCTGGTTTATACCGCGTTCGGGTTTGCCCTGCTGTTCGTCGCCGTCGTGGTCAAGCTGGCCGATGCTACCATCCTGCAGCCGTTGGCGCCGCATCGCCCGGACCGGCCGATCACCGATCTGTTCGCGACGCAGAAGCCGGCGGACGCCACGTCGCTCGCCCAGCGCGCCATGATCACCGACCGCAACGGCCAGATCCTGGCGATCTCGCTCCCCACCGTGGCGGTGTTCGCCGACCCGCGGCAGATCATCGATCCGGCAGATGCGGCTCATCGCCTGAAGGAGGTGCTGCCGCGCCTGGACGAGGATGCCGCCCGCACCCGCCTGTCCGACACCAACAGGCAATTCGTCTACCTGGAACGCCAGATCACCCCACGCGAGGAACTGGCGATCAATTCACTCGGCTTGCCGGGGATCGATTTCCGGCCGACGGAGCAGCGGCACTATCCGATGGGCCGTACCGCCGCCCAGGTGCTGGGCGGCACCGACGTGGACGAACACGGCGTCGCCGGCGTCGAGAAGTATTTCGACCAGCGGCTGTTCAGCGATCCCTCGCCGCTGCGCCTGTCGATCGACGTACGCGTCCAGGCCGTGGTGCGCGACGAGTTGTCCAAGGCGATCGACTTCTTCCAGGCCATCGGCGGCTGCGGCATCGTGATGGACGTGAACACGGGCGAGGTGCTGGCCATGGTCAGCCTGCCCGACTACGACGCCAACGACTTCCGCAATTCACCAGCAGACGACAGGTTCAACCGCGCAGTGACCGGCATGTATGAGCCGGGCAGCACGTTCAAGCTGCAGACCGCGTCGATGGCGCTGGATTCCGGCATCGTACATATCTGGGACGAGTTCGATGCCTCGCGCCCGATCCAGATCGGCCGCTTCACCATCACCGATTTCGAGGGCAAGCACCGCTGGCTGTATCTGCCGGAGGTTCTCGCCTATTCCTCCAATCTCGGCGCGGCGCATATCGCCGAGACGGTGGGCGCGGAGCGCCAGCGCGCCTGGCTGAAGTCGATGGGCATGTTCAACCGCATCGGCATCGAACTGCCCGAGGCGGGCCTGCCGATCGTGCAGTCGGCGGCTGCCTGGAAGCAGGTGGTGACCCTGACGGTGGCGTTCGGCCACGGCATCTCGGTGTCGCCGCTGCATGTGGTGCGCGGCACGGCGGCGGTCGCCACCGGTGTCCTGCAGCGGCCGACCATCCTGGCGCTGCCGGCCGGCGAGCAGCCGGATGGGGTGCGGGTGATGCAGCCGGCGACGTCGGACACCATGCGCAAGCTGATGCGCCTGGTGGTGACCGACGGCTTCGGCAAGCAGGCCGAGGTGGCGGGCTATTACCCCGGCGGCAAGACCGGTACCGCGGAGAAGGTCGGCAAGCATGGCTACAAGCGCGGCTTCAAGGAGAACTTCAACGTTGCAGCTTTTACCAGCGTGTTCCCGATGAACGCACCGCGCTATGCGGTGTACATGATGGTGGACGAACCGCACGGCAACAAAAGCACCTACGGCTATTCGACCGCCGGCTGGGTGGCGGCGCCGGCCGCCGGCCGGGTGATCGCGCGGATCGCGCCGATGCTGGGAATGCTGCCCGACATCCAGGATGCACCGACCATCAACCAGGCGCTGTATATCCCGTTGCAGCCCGGTCGGCCGGCCGGTGCCCCGAAGGGGCCGATCGCCGTTGCAGCGCCGGACACCGCGGCGAAGCCGATCCCGGCGGCCCGACCCGGCCTGACGGTGCCCGCCACCACGCTGCCGCCGGCACGCGACGCGCGGCACGAAGCCGCGCTGCCCCCCGCGCACGTGATCGGCGCCTCTGTCGTGCCCGCGACTGCGGCGGCTGCCCCGCTTGCGGCTCGCTGACATCATGCGGCTGATCCCTGCCTTGCCCGATCATTCCCTGGCTGTCGCATGGCGGAACGTGGCGGCGCTCGACATCGCCGGCATCACCGCCGACAGCCGGTGCGTGGCGCCCGGCTACCTGTTTGCCGCGATCCCCGGCGCGCGCGCCGATGGCCGCGCCTTCATCGCCGAGGCCGTATCGCGCGGCGCGGCTGCGGTACTGGCGCCGGAAGGCACGCAATGGCCACCGGGCGTGCCGCCGCGGCCGCTGCTGGAGGATCCCGAACCGCGGCGCCGTCTGGCGCAGCTCGCCGCCGGATTGGCCGGCGCGCAGCCAAGGTTTGCGATCGCCGTCACCGGCACCAACGGCAAGACCAGTACCGTCGAGTTCCTGCGGCAGATCTGGGCGCTGGGCGGTCAGCCGTCCGCCAGTCTCGGCACGCTTGGGCTGATCGCACCGGGCTTCGACCCGGGCCCGGGCCTGACCACCCCCGATCCGGTCAGCCTGGCGGACATCCTGGCGCGGCTGGCGCGCGCCGGCATCCAGCACGCCGCCATGGAAGCCTCGTCGCACGGCCTGGACCAGTTCCGGCTGGACGGTGTCCGGCTGGCCGCCGCGGCATTCACCAACCTGACGCGCGACCATCTCGACTACCACGGCTCCGAGGCCGCCTACCGGACCGCCAAGCTGCGGCTGTTCGCCGACCTGCTGCCGGTGGGCGCGCCGGCGATCGCCAACAGCGAGATGGATCCGACAACGCTCGCCGCGCTGACCGGGATCGCACGCCGGCGGCGGCTGGCGCTGCGCACGGTAGGCGAGGCCGGGACGGCGCTTCGACTGCTGGCAGTTCAGCCGCGCCCCGACGGCCAGGTACTGCGGATCGAGGCGGCGGGCGTCACGCGCGATTTCGCGCTGCCGCTGCCCGGACGGTTCCAGGCCGACAACGCGCTGATGGCCGCGGCGCTGGCTATGGCACTGGGCCAGCGTGACGCAGTGGATTGCCTTGGGTCGCTGCACGGTGTGCGCGGCCGGCTGGAACTGGCGGCACGGCTGCCGAACGGCGCCGCGGTCTATGTCGATTACGCCCATACGCCCGATGCGCTCGAGCGGCTGCTGACCGCGCTGCGTCCGCACACCGCCGGCCGGCTGCACGTGGTGTTCGGCGCCGGCGGCGATCGCGACCGCGGCAAGCGTCCGCTGATGGGCGCCGCCGCGGCGCGCCTGGCCGATGTCGCCATCGTCACCGACGACAATCCGCGCAGTGAGGATCCTGCTGCGATCCGTGCCGCCGTGCTGGCCGCCTGCCCGGGCGGTCGCGAGATCGGCGACCGCGAGCGCGCCATTGCTGCGGCGCTGAACGGCCTGGGGGCCGGCGACGTGCTGGCGGTGGCCGGCAAGGGCCACGAGCAAGGCCAGACGATTGGCGCCACTGTTGTCCCGTTCGACGATGTGGGCGTGGTGCGCCGGCTGGTGGGTTCGCCATGAGGCGGCACGACACCAGGCAATGGCGGACCGACCGCGGCCTGCCCCTCCCGCAAGGGGCAGGGGAGGTTATGTCGCCATGACCGCGCTGTGGACCGCGCACGACCTGCTCGAGGCCACCGGCGGCGCCATGACGGCGCAGTTCGCCGCCACCGGCGTGTCGATCGACACCCGCACGCTGCAGCCCGGCGACCTGTTCGTGGCACTGGATGGGGAAGCGCGCGACGGCCACGATTTCGTCGCTGATGCGCTGGCCGCGGGAGCCGCCGGCGCCATGGTCCACCGCGAGGTCGCGGCGTCCGGTGCATTGCTACAGGTGGACGATACGCTGGCCGGACTGCACCGGCTCGGCGGCTACGCGCGACAACGCTTCACCGGTCGGCTCGTCGCGGTGACCGGCAGCGTCGGCAAGACCACGACCAAGGAAATGCTGCGCAGCATCCTGTCCCGGTTCGGCCGCACCCATGCCGCGGTGGCGTCGTACAACAACCATTGGGGTTTGCCGCTGACGCTCGCGCGCACGCCGCTGGACGCGGAGTTCTGCGTCGCCGAGATCGGCATGAACCATCCCGGCGAAATCGCCCCGCTGGCCCGCCTGGCGCAGCCGCATGTTGCCGTCATCACGTCGGTGGAGAAGGCGCATATCGGCTTCCTCGGTTCGATCGAAGCGATCGCCGACGAGAAGGCGGCAATCCTGCGCGGTCTGGAGCCGGGCGGCGTGGCCGTGCTGCCGGCCGGTTCGCCGCTGTTTCCCCGCCTGCGGGCTGCCGCCAGCGGCCGACGAATCGTGACGTTCGGCACCACAGCCTGGGCCGATGTTCGCCTGGTTGACCTGGTGGCAGATGCCGACGGCAGCGACGTCAGAGTGCGGATCGCCGGCCAGCCCATACAGTTCCGGCTTAACGCGCCGGGTCGGCACATGGCGATCAACGCGCTTGCCGCGATCGCTGGCGCGGTACATCTCGCCGGCATGCCGGCCGAGGTTTACGGCGGCATGGCACGCGCACTGGAGACGTTCGCGCCGGTCACCGGTCGCGGCGTGCGCCGGCCCATCGCGGTCCCCGGCGGCACCGCGCTGCTGCTCGACGAAAGCTACAACGGCAATCCGGCGTCGATGCGCGCGGCCCTCGATGTCCTGCGCCTGCAACCGGCGACACGGCGGCTGGCCGTGCTGGGGGACATGCTCGAACTCGGCGACGCAGGTCCGGCGGAGCATCGCGCGCTCGCCGCCGCGGTCGCGGAGTCGGCTGACTGCCTGTTCGCCTGCGGTCCGTTGATGCAGGACCTGTTCGCCACGGTGCCGGCATCGCAGCGCGGCGTGCACGCACAGGATTCCGCCGCGCTGGCGCCGATCCTCACGCGGTCGGTGCGACCCGGCGATGCCATCCTGATCAAGGGCAGCCTCGGCAGCCGCATGAAGCTGGTGGTCAACGCGCTCGAAGCGCACGCCGAGGCCGCCTGATGCTGTACGATCTCGCGCGGCCGCTCTCCAACCAGTTCATCCTGTTCAACCTGCTGCGCTACATCACGTTCCGCTCGGGCGCGGCCTGCCTGACCGCGCTGGCGGTGAGCTTCATCCTGGGGCCGCCGTTGATTCGCTGGCTGAAAACGCTGCAGCGCAATGGCCAGCCGATCCGCACCGATGGGCCGGAACGCCATTTGGTCGAGAAGAAGGGCACGCCGACGATGGGCGGCGTGCTGATCCTGTTCGCGATGACGATTTCCACGCTGCTGTGGGTCGATCTGCGCAACGCCTATGTCTGGGTGGTGCTGTTCGTCACGCTGAGCTACGGCGCGCTGGGCTTTGCCGACGACTACATGAAGCTGTCGCGGCAGAACCATAAAGGCGTCTCCGCGCGCATGAAGCTGCTGGCGCAGACAGTGATCGGCCTGATCGCAGCCATCGGGCTGATGCTGCTCACCCGTGGCCCTCTCGGCTCGACGCTGACCATTCCGGTATTCAAGGAAGTGCTGATCCCGCTGGGCTTCCTGTTCCCGCTGTTCGGCATGTTGGTGATGCTCGGCGCGTCCAACGCGGTGAACCTGACCGACGGGCTGGACGGCCTGGCGATCGTGCCGACCATCATCTGCGCCGGTGTGTTCGCGCTGATCGCGTATCTGGTCGGCAACCGCATCTTCGCCGACTACCTGCAACTCAACGCGGTGCCCGGCGCCAGCGAACTGCCGGTATTCTGTTCGGCGCTGATCGGCGCGGGGCTTGGCTTCCTGTGGTTCAACGCGCCGCCGGCGGCGGTATTCATGGGCGACACCGGATCGCTGGCGCTGGGCGGCGCACTCGGCGCGGTGGCCGTGGCGACCAAGCACGAGATCGTCCTGGCCATTGTCGGCGGCCTGTTCGTGGTGGAGGCCGTGTCGGTCATTATACAGGTGTTCTGGTACAAGCGTACCGGCACCCGCGTCTTCCTGATGGCGCCGCTGCATCATCATTTTGAAAAGAAGGGCTGGTCCGAGCCGACCATCGTGATTCGCTTCTGGATCATCTCGATGATCCTCGCCCTGGTCGGGCTGGCGACGTTGAAGATCCGATGAGCGCGGTATCGCCACTTTCGTCATTCCCGCGACGGCGGGAAACCAGAAGTGTACCGCTGCTCACGCGGGCCTGGTTCCTCGCTTTCGCGAGGATGACGAACGGCGATGCATTGTCACGACTCGCTGCGCTCCGCTTCCATGCCGCGCCACCGTCGGCGGAGCCCACCTGATGCCCACCCTTTCGCGCGCCGATAATTCTGTGCTGGGCCGGTGGTGGTGGACGGTCGATCGCTGGACACTGGGCGCCATCGGCATGCTGATCGGCTTCGGCTACATCATGATGCTCGCCGCCAGCCCGGCTGTCGCCGAACGCATCGGCTCGTCGCGTGACCTGTTCATCCTCAAACAGATATTCTTCCTCGCGGCCGCCGGCGCGATCGTGGTGGCGGTGTCGCTGATGTCGCCGCGCAGCATCCGCAGGCTGGCGATCGCCGGCTGCATCATCGCACTCATACTGACCGCGGCCACCATGGTGGTGGGCGTCGAGATCAAAGGTGCACGACGCTGGATCTCGTTGCCCGGCATGTCGGTGCAGCCCAGCGAGTTCCTGAAGCCCTGCTTCGCCATCGTCGCCGCGTGGCTGCTGAACGAGGGGCGCCGCACACCGCGCTTCCCTGGCCGCTCCCTGGCGATCGGCATCTTCCTGGTGATCGCTTTGCTGCTGAAGTCGCAGCCCGACGTCGGCATGCTGGCGGTGATCACCGCGGTGTTCTTTGCCCAGCTC
>DATAPW010000152.1:0-1768 GCA_036265005.1 Acetobacteraceae bacterium
GACTGGCGCGGCAATGTGGGATGGCGACAGGAGCGCGCTGGTCATGAGCTGTCGAAGCCGATTGCTGGACTGGGCCACAGTCGCGGCTGGCAGCCGGGTTCGAAGGTCTCGACGATGACCATACGCCCGCCGCAGCAAGAACAGGTGTTCCACGCGCTGTCTCTTGAGCACCGTCAGCGCCACCGTTCTAGAGCGCCATAGGAATACGCGCTCTTCCGCGATTACCATATTGACGGCCCATGAGGAGCACGTCAGGAACTTCGGGGTCGATACGGCCATCTCGACAATGAGCGGGCGGTAAGAGCCGCCCGTATTTGGACCTGACACGCAGGCGGGAGAGCTCCGTGAAGTTTAGTTTTTCGAGCGAGCAGGAAGAGTTCGGCTCCAACCTGCGCCGCTTGCTAGCAGACCGTTCGCCGACGAAGGAAGTGCGACGATTGATGGAAACCGATCAAGGCTACGAACGCGACGGCTGGCGCGCGATCAACACCGCGCTCGGCCTGACAGCGATCCGCATTCCCGAAGCCTATGGCGGCAACGGGTTCGGCTTTCGCGATCAATGCATTGTGCTGGAGGAAATGGGGCGCGCCTTACTCTGCGCACCGTATTTTGCGACTGCGGTGCTGGCCGCCGGCGCCATCATGAATGCCGGCACCGAGGCGGAAAAGCAGGCGCTGCTGCCGGGCATCGCCTCCGGCGATACGACCGCGACCCTTGCCTGGGTCGAGGACAACGGGCGCTGGGGCGCCGAGGGTACAGCGCTGACCGCGACCGCCGAGGGCGGTGAAACCGTGCTGAACGGGCATAAGAGTTATGTCGTCGACGGCCACACAGCCGATTTGATCGTCGTTCTCGCCCGCGCGCCGCAGGGGCTGTCATTGTTCACCGTCGACGGCAATGCCGCCGGGCTGACCCGCCGCGCCCTGCAATCGATGGACTCTACGCGCAAATCCGCCCGACTTGAGCTCAACCGCGTGTCAGCCCGCCCGCTCGGCACGGCCGGTGGTGCAGCGGCCCCGTTTGCCCGCACGATGGTCGAGGCCGCGGTCTGTCTGGCCAACGAAATGGTCGGCGGGGCAGAGAGGGTGCGGGAGGATGCGCTGGCCTATGCGATGATGCGCATGCAGTTCGGCAAGCCGATCGCTTCGTTTCAGTCGATGAAGCACAAGCAGGCCGATATGCTGCTGGAGGTGGAACTGGCCAAGTCGGCCGCCTATTACGCCGCAGCCTCGTTGGATGACGGGGATGACGACGCCGTGGCCAACGCGCATCTCGCCAAGGCTTGTGCCAGCGATGCGTATATGCAAACCGCCATCCACGCGGTGCAGATCCACGGTGGCATCGGCTTCACCTGGGACAACGACACGCATCTCTGGTTCAAGCGGGCAAAAAGCTCCGAAGTGTTGCTGGGTGATGCCAATTATCACCGCGAACTGATGATGCAGAACTGGGCTGCCTGAGGGCGAGCAACATGACCGAGATCAACGAAGATACCGTCCGCGCCGACGTCCGTGCCTGGCTGGAAGCGAATTGGGGTCCGGACTATGGGCTGGTGGAATGGCGTCTCAAACTGGCTGAGTCCGGGTGGGGCGTCCCGCATTGGCCGTCGTGCTGGTACGGCCGCGATCTTCCCGTCGGCCTGGTGCCGGTGGTCGAGGAGGAGTTCAAGCGCATTGGTGCGATCGGCGTCGCGAAGGTCGGCATCCGCACCCTCGCCGCCGCGACCATTCTCGCGCACGGCACCGATTTGCAGAAGGAGAAGTTCCTG
>DATAPW010000153.1:0-92379 GCA_036265005.1 Acetobacteraceae bacterium
ATGCCGTTCAACTGACTGGCGCCGACCCGGTTCTGCCGTCGTCGTTTGCGGTCGGCACTGCGGCGCAGGTCACCATTGCGGCCTCGGCACTGGGAGCAGCATCGATCTGGCAGCACCGCGGCGGCCGGCCGCAGACCGTCGGCGTGGACATGCGCCACGCGGCCACCGACTTCAATTCCGAGCATTGGATCACCGTGGACGGCAGGCGGCCAGGCGAATCCTGGGACAAGATCGCCGGTACCTACCAATGCGGCGACGGACGCTGGGTGCGCCTGCACACCAACCTGCCGCATCATCGCGCCGGCGTATTGGAACTGCTGAACTGCGGCTACGATCGCGCCGACGTAGGCGAAGCACTGAAGGCGTGGACAGCGTTCGCCTTTGAGGATGCCGCGGCAGCCGCCGGTCTCTGTGTCACCGCCATGCGCTCGTTCGCCGAGTGGGATGCGCATCCGCAGGGCAAGGCGGTGCCAACGCAGCCACTCATCACCATCACGAAGATCGGCGATGCGCCCCCGCAACCATTGCCGCGCAGCGAACGGCCGCTGTCCGGCGTCCGCGTGCTCGACCTGACGCGGGTGATTGCCGGGCCGGTCTGCGGCCGTACCCTGGCAGCGCACGGGGCCGACGTGCTGACGGTGGCCAGCCCGAACATTCCCAACCTGCCGCACCTCGTGGTGGACACCAATCGCGGCAAGCTGTCGGCGCATATCGAGCTGCGCGATCCCGCCGGCCGCGCCACGCTGGAGGAACTGGTGCGCGGTGCAGACATCTTCGTGCAGGGCTACCGCCCCGGCGCGATCGCACAGCATGGCTTTGCGGCGGCGGACACTGCGCGGCTGCGGCCTGGCATCGTGCATGTGTCGCTGTGCGCCTACGGCCATGTCGGCCCATGGTCCGGCCGGCGCGGCTTCGACTCGCTGGTGCAGACCGCGAGCGGATTCAATCACGCGGAAGCCGAAGCGGCAGGCCAGGCTGCGCCGAAGGTGCTGCCGTGCCAGGCGCTCGATCATGGCTCCGGCTACCTGCTGGCGTTCGGCGCACTGACTGCATTGCGTCGCCGGATGACCGAAGGCGGCAGTTGGCACGTGCAGGTCTCGCTGGCGCGTACCGGACGCTGGATCCGTGACCTGGGCCGCGTGCCGGACGGGCTGGCCTGCCCATCGCCCACCGCGGACGACGTGGCGGACTTCATGGAGGACAGCGCTTCAGGCCTCGGCAGGCTGCGCGCCGTGCGCCACACTGCACAGCTGTCGGCAACACCGGCGCGCTGGGATCGTCCCTGTGTACCACTGGGAACGCATCCTGCGCGCTGGCCGTAGCTCCATCAGACGGGGGAACAATCATGGGCATGACCATCACCGAAAAGATCCTGGCGCGCGCCGGCGGTCTGCCGAAGGTCTCGCCGGGCGACGTGGCCGTCGTGGACGTCGAGACCGCCTGCCTGATCGATCTGTCATTCCTGCCGGAAGGCTGGCGCAACGTGTTGCAGGTCGCCGATCCGTCGAAGGTGGTGATCGTGTTCGACCACCTGGTGCCGGCTCCCACCGCCGACGCCGCCAACTGCATGCGGACCGGGCGCGAATTCGCGAAGAAATTCGGCATCCAGCGCCTGCACGACATCGGCGCCGACCAGGGCATCAGCCACGCGGTGATTGCCGACAAGGCCTACGCATTGCCCGGCACCGTGCTGGTCAACGCCGATTCCCACACCTGCAGCGCCGGCGCGTTCAACTGCGCGGCGCGCGGCGTCGGTGGACCCGACATGCTGTACGCCGTCACCACGGGCAAGGCATGGTTCCGGGTCGGCGAAACCATCCGCTACGACCTCACCGGCCGGCTGCGCCCTGGCGTGTCGGCCAAGGACATCTTCCTGTTCATCGCCGGCAAGTGGGGCGCGCACGTCAACCAGAACATCGAATATGGCGGCCCCGGCATGGCCAGCATGAGCCTGAACGCGCGCCGCACGCTCACCACCATGGGCACCGAACTGTCGGCCGAGTTCGTCATCTTCGAGCCGGATGACACGCTGGTCGAGTATGTGAAGGCGCGCAATCCGAAGCCGTTCACGCCGACGCTGCCGGATGCCGATGCCGGCTACAAGGAACGCCGCACAATCGACCTCGGCACCATCGAGCCGCTGGTGGCGCTGCCTGACGCCGTGGTGAACAACTCGGTCGGCATCAGCGAAGTTGCCGGCCGGCACATCGACCAGGCGTTCATCGGCGCCTGCTGCAACGGCACGCTGGACGATCTGGCGGTGGCCGCTCGCGTGGTGAAAGGACGCAAGGTGGCGGCCGGCACACGCTTCATCGTCACACCGAGTACCGAGGCGATCCACCGCGCGGCGATGGCAGCAGGTTATGTCGCGACACTCATGGAAGCCGGTGCCATCGTGACGCCGGCCACCTGCGGCGCCTGCGTCGGCGGCCACATGGGCGTACTCGGCCCCGACGAGGTGTGCATCACTGCGAGCACGCGCAACTTCAAGGGGCGCATGGGCGATCCATCCGCGCGTATCTACATGGCGTCACCCGCCACCGTCGCGGCATCGGCGCTGGCGGGGCAGATCGCCAGTGCGGCCGAGTTCTTCCAGGGAGACGTGTCATGAGGACCGGGCGCGTATGGAAATTCGGCGACAACATCAACACCGACCTGATGCTGCCCGGGCCTTTCCTGTATCGCAGCGCCGAGGAACAGGCAACCGCGGTGTTCATGAACAATCGGCCGGGCTGGGTGAAGCAGGTGCAGCAGGGCGATGCAATCGTTGGCGGCTTCAACTACGGCATGGGCTCGTCGCGTCCGGCAGCGCGATCGCTGCGCATGTGCGGCGTCGGGTTCCTGCTGGCGGAATCGATCAACGGGTTGTTCTTCCGCAATGCGGTGAACTACGGGCTGCTGGCCTGCGAGTGCCCCGGCGTCGCCGCGGCGTTCGAGGAAGGCGATGCCGCGGCGTTCGACATCGAAAATTGGAGCGTGCGCAATCCACGTTCCGGCCAGACGCTGCAAGTGCAGCGTGTCCCGGAGCAACTCCTGGTGATGATGTTGGGTGGCGGCGTGTATCCGGTGCTGGAACGCGAAGGGCTGATCGCGCCACGCGACGCCTGACCGTCAGCCCGGACACGCCGCCGGAAACCCCAGCCCAAAATCCCAGCCCAAACCACTCGCTGCTCACCCGGTTGCTGACCTGACGGTCGCGCATCATTGACCGGCATACCAGCGATCCGCCGTCCAGGCGCCGATCAGGCCGGTGCCGAGAAGGGCGGCGCGGTTCGCGGCCCAGCCGCTCCAGGTGCCCGCTTCGCCAGCCGGGTAACCAAGCACGCCGAATATTGCGACACCTGCCGCGATCCCGGCGATGAACCCGCCACGGTGCCAGAGATAGCCATGTTCCAGCGGCAGTCCGGTCCACATGTCATAGGCGTAGGTTCCGGCCACGGCTCCCATACCGGCCAGGGCCGCCGCCATGACGCGGCCGCCAAGCAGGCCCGCGACGCCGCCGGCCGCAGCCGCTTCGGGGGCCACGAACAGGCTGAAGGCGCCAAAGCCGATCACCGCACCCGCGCCTTGCGCCAGCAGTTCCGGCGAAGGCGGCCACATGGCGGGCGCCTCGGACGAAACCGGTGCCGACGAAATGGGGGGCGTCGCCGCCGCGGCAAGCGGGACGCCTGCCGGGCCGAGCAGGATTATGCCGGCAAGCAGCGCAGGACGGACGCGGCGCTTAACCTTCGCGTCCATCAGTCCTCCGCCACATCGGCAAACGCCTCGCTCTGCAATTCGAGCAACTGCTCGGCTTTCTCGGCCTCGACGCCTTCGACGCCGCGCAGCTTGCGGCCGACCGCGCGGGTGCGGCGGCGCGCGGTTTCGATCGTGTTGCTGAACGCCCCGGCCTGCTTGCCGAGCCGTTCCAGCACATCGTCCATCTTCAGCATCTCGGTGCGCGTGGCGCCCAGCAGGTCGCGGATCTGATCCGCCTTCTGTTCCAGCGCGAGCGTCACGAAGCCCAGATGAATGGTGCGCAGCAACGCGGGAAACAGGCTCGGCCCCATCACCAGCACACGACACTCACGGCCGATGTCGTCGATCAGCCCCGGTATCCGGGCAACCTCGGCGTATAGCGCATCGGTCGGCAGATACAGCACCGCGAACTCCACCGTTACCGGCGGACTGATGTATTTGGTTGCGATCTTCTTCGCCTCGTCGCGCATGCGCCGTTCCAGCATGCGCGCGGCGCTGCGTTCCGCTTCCGAATCGCCGGCATCCGATGCCGCCAGCAGCCGTTCGTAGTCCTCGATCGGGAACTTCGCGTCGATCGCCAGCAGCGGCCGGTCCTCGCCCTTCATCGGCATGCGCACGGCGAATTCCACCACATCGTTGCTGTCCTGCCGCACCTTGCAGTTGGTCAGGTACTCGCCCGGCGGCAGGATGTCGTCCAGCATCGCGCGCACCTGGGTCTCGCCCCAGCCGCCGCGCGTCTTCACGTTGGAGAACAGCCGCTTGATGTCGCCGATCTGCGCGGTGACGGCCTGCACGTCGCCCATCGCCTTCTGCACCGCGGTGAACTGGTCGATCACCCGGTTGAAGCTCTCGTTCATCTGCTTCTCCACCGCGGCGTGGAGCTGCTCGTTCACCGTCTTCTGGATTTCCGCCAGCTTGGTCTCGTTGCCGTCGCGCATTTCGCGAAGCTTGCTCTCCAGCATGGCACGGATGCCCTCGAAGTGTGCGCCGACCTCCTGACGCTGCTGGCCCTGCTCGCGCGACAATGCGGCCCGCGTGGTTTCCGCCTCGCTGCGGGTGCCTTCCTTGCCTTGTTCCGCGAGCAGCCGCAGGCGCTGCAGCAAGGCGCCCTGGCGAAGGACCACCAGCAGTGCAGCGATGGCGGCAATCGCGGCGACGGCGGCCAGAGCCTCACTCAGCATGGTATTTCCTCAAGTCTGTCAGGGACGGAGTATGCGCCCCTTGGCGCGAGTCGGTGCGAGCGCGGTCAGTGCCTCACTTATACCAAACCGCATTGATGATGACCCATGCTTTGCGCCGACTGTCATGGCCCGGCCATGACCGTGGGACCAATGCGTCGCTATCAACGAGCGTTGTATTGGCCCCGTGGCAATGCGTCATTCTCCAGAATGCGAGAATCCAGGGGCCGAGCCACGGTGCTGCAACGCGGAGAATTCTCGCCTTCGCGAGAATGACGGGATTGGTGGAGGCGTTGCAAAAAGCCGCTGCGGTCCCGCGGAGACTTACGCCGCCGCCGGCACGATGTCCCGGTTGGTTGCCAGTTGCGGCAGCAGCGGCAGCAGCGTGGACAGGTCGCGCTCCGCCACGCACACCAGGTACTGCCGTGCCTCCGGCGTCTCGTCGGGCGATTCCGGCAGCGGGAGCCCATCGGGGCCAAGCGGCAGCGCGGTCAGCCCGAGATCGCCATACACCTTCAGCAGCGCCGACCCGGCGCGCCAGAACGCCGGATCCAGGCCCTCCTGCTGCGCCAGGTCGCGCAACCGCCAGATCGCCGATATGCGGTCGCCCTCCGCGCCCATCGGATCGCCAAGACCCAGCAGCACGCGGCCGCAGCGGCGGAACGGGATGCCGGCGCGCTCGGCCTCGCCCATCACCATGCCATCCGCCTTCGCCGGCGGAATCGTGCCACCCAGCAACGCCAGCCGCTGGCGCGCAATGGCGTCCCACGGCAGCCACTTCACCTTGCCGGGACGCAGCAGCCGCCAGATCGCGATCAGCGCCAGTCCAACCGCCAGTGCCACGGTCAGGCGCAGCGAGTTCGACACCTCGCGCGACATCACCACCTGCCACCAGGCGTTGTTTGCCATCAGGTGCACGCGCGGCCTGGTGCCGGCCAGCGCGAGAATGCAGATCACCAGAGCGAACAGCGACAGCGCACTGGACGAGTCCAGCGGCCCACTGAGCAGGCTGGCGTGGCGGTAGAAGCAGCCACGCAGCGGTGCGACCAGGATTGCCACCATCACCAGCACGCCGGCGATCCACAGCCGCTCGCCCTGTGTGGCGGTGAACGCGGCGCCCAGCACCAGCAGGAATATCGTCGCTCCCCAGGCCAGGTTCACCCGATGCGACAGGCCGATCGCCAGCACGATCAACCCGGCGCCGATCAGCGACGGAACGAACTGGCCGGCCTGATTGGCCATCTCGGCGAAGTCGGGATCGATCCAGGAGAAGTCCGGCTGTGGCGCCAGGATGCCGACGCACAGCAGCGTCACACCGCACAGGGCGACCAGCCCGGTGGCGCTGGCGACCGCGAAGTCAGGCTCGGCCCAGCGCGCCAGGGCCTGCACGGCCCCCAGGCGCTCGACCCGGCGCAGCAGCACGTTGCCGCGCAGCAGGATCTCGTTGCCGGTGAACAGCGAGCCGGCGAGGAAAAGCGGGATCACATAGTAGTACAGGCGGAACACCACGATGGCGCCGACGATGTGCGGCGCGCTGATATAGGGCTCCAGCCCGAACAGCATCGCGGTGTCGAACACGCCGATGCCGCCGGGCAGATTGGCCGCCAGTCCGGCGGTGTAAGACGCCACGTAGACACCGAGGAAGATCAGCCAGGTCAAATTCGGTGCCGGCGGCAGCAGGGCGTAAAAGATCGAGGCGGTGATCGCCACGTCCACCGTGGCCAGCAACACCTGCAGGATCGCCATCCGCCAGCCGGGCAGCCCGATCTCGTGGCCGAACAGGCGGACACTGCCGAGGATGCGCGACAGCGTCACGTAGCCGATCACGATGACCCACAGCAGCGCGCCGACGCCGTACAGCACCCCAAGCGGCAGGTGCTGCCCGAAGAACGGTATGGCCCGCGGCTCGACGAACAGGATCGAACCGCCCAGCACCATGCCGCCGAGACCGAATGTGAGGCTGCAGAACGCCACCGTCTTGCCGATCTGCAATGGGGTCAGTCCCCAATGCGCGTACAGCCGGTAGCGCACCGCGGCGCCAGACACCGCGGCAAAACCCAGGTTGTGCGACAGCGCATAGGCACAGAACGAGGCGAAGGCGACGCGGCCGTACGACACCTTGTGGCCGGCATAGATGGTGCCCAGTCGGTCATAGATCGTCAGCACGCCGTAGGACAGGATGGTCCACAGGAAGCCGATCGCGAGCGCACGCAGCGGGATGTCGCTCAGCGCCTTTTCGATGTCATGCAGCCGGAGATGGCGGAACTCCTTCTGCACCACGTAGATCGCACCGATCAGCAGCGCGACGCCAAGAACCGCCGGCAACTGCCGCAGGCAGACCCTTCCGGTGCTCGATGCGCGCTGCCCCGGCGTCATGGTCAGCCGGCGTCCGCCGGGCGCGACAGCGCAGCCTCGATCAGGGCGACGGTCTCTGCAACGCCATACAACGCGATGAAGCCGCCGAACCGAGGACCTTCCTGCTGGCCGAGCAGCACCTGATACAGGCAGCCGAACCAGGCGCGCAGTTCGGGGAACGGATGCCGTTTGCCCACCTCAAACACCATGGTCTGAAGCGCTTCGGCATCGGTGCCCGGGTTCATGCCTTTCAGCGTCTCGGCCAGGTCGGTCAGTGCGGCCCGCTCGACGTCGGTCGGATGGCGGTAGCGCTTCTCCGGCCGGACGAAGTCGCGATAATATGCGATGGCGTGATCGACCAGTTTGTCGAGGAACGGCATCGTCTCCGGCGTCGCATCCGGATTGTAGCGGCGGATGAAGCCCCACAGGATGCCGGGCGTGTCGGCATTCACCACCGACGCCAGGTTGAGCAGCATGATGAAGGGCACCGGGCTGCCGCCGTGGTTCGGCAGCCGGCCGCCGTGGATATGCCAGGCCGGGTTCATCGGCTGCTCAGCCGGAGGCTGCGCGGGCAGTCGCGCAGCATTCGCCAAATATTCATCGACCGCGCGTGGAATCGCATCGAAATACAGCCGTTTGGCACGCTGCGGTGCGTTGAACATGAACTGCGACAGGCTTTCCGGCGGGGCATAACGCAGCCATTCCTCCACCGACAGGCCGTTGCCTTTCGACTTGCTGATCTTCTGCGCGTGTTCGTCGAGGAACAACTCATAGGTGAAGCCTTCCGGCGGCTGGCTGCCCAGGATGCGGCAGATGCGTCCCGACAGCCGTACGGAATCTATCAGATCCTTTCCTGACATTTCGTAATCGACGTCGAGCGCATACCAACGCATCGCCCAATCAGCCTTCCATTGAAGCTTGCACGCGCCGCCCTTCACCGACGTTTCGAACGCCTCGCCATTGGCCGGATCGCGCCACACCACGGTTCCGGCGGCGGCATCGTGCTGCTCCATCGGCACCTGCATCACCTCACCGGTGCGCGGATGGATCGGTAGGATCGGCGAATACGTCGCGCGGCGATCCGGCCCGAGTGTCGGCAGGATGACCGCCATCACCTCGTCGTAGCATTCCAGGATACGGACCAGCGCGGCATCGAACCGGCCGGATGCGTAGTAGTCGGTGGACGAGGCAAACTCATACTCAAATCCAAACGAATCCAGGAAGGCACGCAGCCGGGCGTTGTTGTGCGCTCCGAAGCTTTCGTGCGTGCCAAATGGATCAGGAATACGGGTCAGCGGTTTTCCCAGGTGCGGTGTCAGCAGGTCGCGGTTCGGCACGTTGTCGGGAACCTTGCGCAACCCGTCCATGTCGTCGCTGAACGCGATCAGGCGCGATGGCAGCCCGGTGAGCACGGTGAACGCCTGGCGCACCCAGGTGGTTCGCGCAACTTCACCGAATGTGCCGATATGCGGCAGGCCGGACGGGCCATAGCCGGTCTCGAACAATGCATGCCCCTTGCCCGACGCGGCAAGCCGGCGAGCAACCTTGGCTGCTTCCTCGAACGGCCAGATTTTCGCGATGGGAGCCGCGTCGTTGCGAACTGTTTCAGGCATCCACCGAAAGCTAGGAACCGGCGGCTGACTGGTCAATCGCCATGTGTCATTTAGTTCGCCGCGGCTCACTCAGTGTGTCACATGCCGCCGGCGCCACCGCCGCCGCTACCGCCGCCGCCATCGGAACTGCCACCAGGCGTGGCGGTCCATCTGGTCTGCGCGGTGGGGTGCGTCGTTCCGCAACCGGCAAGCGCCAGCGCCAGTAGTGCGGTGCACAAGATGGCGCGGATTGCCTCAATAGCCGCCACCGCCGCCTCCATCGCCGCCGGACCGGTTCATCTCGGCGTTCTGCGTTGCGGCAGTTCCAGGCGCGGTTGCCGTGCAGGCGGACAGCCACGCGATGCAGGCCACCGCCACCACGGCAACGCGAATTGTCCTGATCATGCGACACCCCCTTCCCGGATGATGTGTCGACCTCACAGACGCGTTGCGGCGACGCGAATTCCCGTGATCACCAATTGGTGGCTCATGGCCCCACCCCAACCCTCCCTGCCCAGGCGCGGGAGAGTGGCGCCGGTGCACCACGGTCTGTGCTCTCGTATGTTGCAACATCCGCAATGGCGCGGCGTGCCGATTGCGTCTAGGGATCGGACGTGACGCGAATTGCGCTGCCTGATGCGCCTGCTGTCGTTGCCGGACACGGCCGCGCCGCCATCTTCACGGCCGACGGCGAGTTGCTGTTGCTGCCCGCCACCGAAGCCGCCAGCCGGCTCCGCAGCCTGACGCCGCCGATCCTGGTGCACGCCCCGGCCACATTCCGGCGTCTTGGCCTCCGCCCCATGGCGGCGTTCGACCTGCTCGAGTTGTTCGCCTTCGCCCTGCCCGGCCGCCCTGCGGCCCCGACGCCGCGCGGCCTGTCTCTGATGCTGGATTTCGAGCCGCCGACCGGCGGCCTGGAGGCAGAGGCAGCCTTGTTGCCCGAACTCGCCGCCGCCCTGCTCAACCGCCTTGCGCAAGGCCGCGACATCGCGCTGAACCGCGACGCCGCCGGGTTGGCCGCACGCATGGGCCAGGCCGGCTGGGGCTGGGCGCCATTCGTCACAGCGGCGCTGGGCAAGCCGGGTGCGGCCCCATCCAGTGAGGCGCTGCGGGTCTGGAAGCGCCTGCCCGAGTGGGAGGACGCCGCGCCGCTGCCGCCGCCCGCGGCCAACCCGGTCGGCGAGGCGGAAGCACGCTCGCGGCTGGCCGCGATGCTGGGCCCCGACGCGGAACAGCGGCCAGGCCAGGCCGACTACGCCGGCGCAGCCACCGCCGCGTTCGCCCCACGCGAAACCCGCGGCGACCCGCATGTCGTATTGGCCGAGGCCGGCACCGGCACCGGCAAGACGCTGGCCTATCTCGCCCCAGCCAGCCTGTGGGCGGAGAAGAACCATGGCGGGGTCTGGATCAGCACCTTCACCCGCCACCTGCAACGCCAGATCGACGCCGAACTCAGCCACCTGTTCCCTGACCCCACCGAACGCCACAAGCGCGTGGTCGTGCGCAAGGGCCGCGAGAACTACCTGTGCCTGCTGAACCTGGAGGACGCATTGGGGCCGGCAACGACGGGCATGGTCCCCGCGTCGCTGATCCCGCTCGGGCTGATCGCCCGCTGGGCGCTGGTGACGGATGATGGCGACATCCAGGGCGGCGACCTGCCCGGCTGGCTCGGTGAGCTGTTCGGATCGGCCACCATCCTGGGCCTGGCCGATCGCCGCGGCGAATGCATCCACGCCGCCTGCCCGCATTGGCGCCGCTGCTTCGTCGAGCACACGATCCGTCGGGCACGCACCGCGCAGTTGGTGGTGGCCAACCATGCGCTGGTGATGACCCAGGCAGCCTGGGGTGGCCTGGACGACAACATCGTGCCGACCCGCTACGTGTTCGACGAAGGCCACCACGTGTTCGATGCCGCCGACAGCGCGTTCTCCGCCGAATTGTCCGGCCTGGAGACCGCCGAGCTGCGCCGCTGGCTGCTGGGCGCCGAAGGCGGCCGATCGCGCGCCCGTGGCCTCAAGCGGAGGATCGAGGAATTGGTGGCCGCGCGCCCGATGCTGGAGACGCCGCTGGAAGCCGCCCTCCAGGCGACCCGCGCACTGCCGGCGCCCGGCTGGTTCAGCCGGCTCGCCGGTGACCATGCGGGGATCGCGGGCGAGACCGGCAGGCCGAATCCGACCGAGGCGTTCCTCCGGCTGATCCGCCATCAGGTCTTCGCCCGCAGCGGCGGCGATGGCGAAGTGGCCCGCGGCGCGCTGGAATGCGACGTGTTCCCACTGGGCCCCGGCGTCGAGGAGGCGGCCGAGCGGCTGGCCCGCGCCATGGCCCGCATCGCCGAACCGATCGCCACGCTGCGCGAACGCCTGCTGGCACGCCTCGACGAGGAGGCGGACGACATGGATGGGCCGACGCGCAACCGCATCGAGGCGGCGTCGCGCTCGCTCAACCGGCGGGCGCTCGCTCCGCTGTCAGCCTGGCAGACCATGCTGCACGCGTTGACCGAGCCGCGCCCCGATCCCGGCACCCGCCCGGGCAACATCCTGTTCCTGCGCGTGCAACGGGCGGACGGGATGCGCGATGTCGATGTCGGGCTGCACCGCCACTGGCTCGACCCGACCATCCCGTTCGCGGCAACCCTCGCCGCCCCGGCACATGGCCTGCTGGTCACGTCGGCCACGCTGCGCGATTCCGGCGATGCCGACCCGGAGACCGCCTGGGCCTCGGCCGAGGCCCGCGTCGGCGCGCCGCATTTGCCGTCGCCGGCAATCCGCGCCGCGGTCGCCAGCCCGTTCGACTACGCCCGCCAGACCCGCGCGCTCATTGTCACCGATGTTGCGTCCGGCGACATCGCGCAGCTGGCCGCCGCCTACCGCGCCCTGTTCATGGCATCGGGCGGCGGCGCTTTGGGCCTGTTCACTGCCATCCGCCGGCTGCAGGCGGTGCACGCGCGCATCGCCCCGGAGCTGGAGGCGGACGGCATCCCGCTCTACGCCCAGCACGTGGATGCCATGGGCAATGCCACCCTGGTGGACATTTTCCGCACCGAGGAGGAGAGCTGCCTGCTCGGCACCGACGCGATGCGCGACGGCGTCGATGTGCCGGGGCGCGCACTGCGCCTTGTTGTGTTCGAGAAGGTCCCCTGGCCGCGCCCGGACATTCTGCATCGCGAACGGCGGATCCATCTTGGGGACGGCGATCCGAAAGCCTACGACGACAGGATTGCGCGGCTACGGCTGCGCCAGGCATTCGGCCGACTGATCCGCCGCGCGACCGATCGCGGGGTGTTCGTGCTGCTGGATCGCCAGACGCCGAGCCGCCTGCTGTCGGCATTTCCGGCGGGCGTTGCGGTCCGCCGTGTCGGCCTCGCCGCGGCCGTGACACAGACGCGCGAGTTCCTTGGCGAGTGATCGATCCGAGACACGGCAGTTTCGCCGCTCACGCGATTGCTTGGTCTCCGGCGCGTTGTGCGCTTGATCTGGTCGGTCAGTTCGATCAGGTTCCCGCGCCATAGCACGGAGTTCCGCAATGCGTTCGCGCGATGCCCTGGATGCACCAGAGGCGCTGGTTCTCACCATGGTCCTGGTGGCTGCCGCGGATGGCGGCATGTCGGACCGCGAGATCGGCGTGATGGCCGGCCTGGTGCAGACCCTGCCGGCATTCCACGACTTCACCACCGACCAGCTGCGCTCCGCCACCGACGCGGCGGTGCGCTTGCTGAACGAGGAGGACGGGTTGCAGCATGCCGCCCGCCTGGTGCGCAAGGCGCTTGAGCCGCGCCTCCGCGAGACCGCGTACGTGCTGGCCTGCGAGGTGGTCGCTGCCAACCAGGTGACGAAGCAGCGTACCCTGGAAATGCTGGACTTCGTTCGTAGCGAGCTGCACCTCGATCCGCTGGTCGCGTCCGCCATCGAACGCGGCGTGCGCGCCCGCCACCAGCGCGTGGAGGCCGGCAACTAACCTCGAGGGACTGCGCCATGCGAGTACTCGGCATTGGGGCGTTGATCGCCGGCGTGCCGATGGCCGCACTGGTGCTGCTGGCGGCGATGGGGCGAGCACCGGTGGGACCGGTGCTGCTGGCGGTCGGCGTCACATTGCTGGCGGCGCTGGTCGTGGCGCTGCTGTGGTCGCGGGATCTCGATGTGGTGGCAGAGAGCCTGCGTCAGGTCGGCGCCAACGAGCAACTGACGCAGCCTCTGCGTGAACCGATCCTGCCGGGCATGCAGCGCCTGCGGCATGACACCGAGCGCCTTGCCCGCCTGGTCACCGCGCAGTCGGCGCTGGTGGAGCAGTTGCGGCGCGTGGACGGCACGGTGGTCGAACGGTTGCCCGATCCGCTCATTGTCCTGGCGGCCGATCGCAGTGTGCGGCGCGCCAATTCTGCGGCACGCGCGGCGTTCGGCACCGACACGCCGGCGGTTCTGCGGCATCCGGATCTGCGCGGCGCGATCGACCGCGCGTTCGCCTCGGGCATGCCGCAGACCGCCGAGGTGACGCTGCCGGTGCCGGTGCCGCGCGAGGTGCATGCGGCGGTGGTGCCAATGGATCCGCCGATGGCCGACGGCGGCCAGGCTGTCGTCGTGCTGTCCGACCGTACGCGGGAACGCGCGGTTGAGCGCACGCGTGCGGACTTCGTCGCCAATGTGAGCCATGAGCTGCGCACGCCGCTCGCGTCGCTGATCGGCTTCATCGACACGCTGCGCGGACCGGCTGCGGATGATCCTCCGGCGCAGCAGCGCTTCCTCGGCATCATGGCCGAGCAGGCAGCGCGGATGAACCGGCTGATCGATGACCTGCTGAGCCTGTCGCGCATCGAGCTGATCGAACACCAGGCGCCGGCTGACATCGTAGAACTGCGGGATCTCGTGTCGCGGCTGGTGGCCGGCTTCGAGCCGCGCGTAAAGCAGCGTACGGTGTCGCTGGATGTGCGGATGCCGGACGAGTTGCCGCCGGTTACCGGCGATTCCGACCAATTGACCCAGGTGCTGCAGAACCTGCTGGACAATGCCGTGAAGTATGGTCCGGCCGGCGGCACAGTGCGGCTGGAGATCGCCGTGGCGTCGCCGGGGGCGCAATGGCCGGCGCGGCCCGGCGTGGTGGTGGTGGTTGCCGACCAGGGCGCCGGCATTCCACGCGCGCATCTGCCGCGGCTGACCGAACGATTCTACCGCGTCGATGCCGGTCGCTCGCGCGCGGCCGGGGGCACCGGCCTCGGCCTCGCCATCGTCAAGCACATCGTCAATCGCCATCGCGGACAGTTGCTCATCGAGAGCGAGGAAGGCGCGGGTACCACGGTGAGCGTCTGGCTGCCGCAGGCGGCGCCACGCGCGGCGGCGGCCGACTGAGCCAGCGCAACGCGCGGATGGCCGGGTCGTGCCGCCGCGTGGTCCCTGGGGCCGGCCGCTGTCCGGAACCCATCGATGCCAGCGCGGTTGCCTGCCATGAACAGCTTCGCCTGGGCATTGCTGTTGACGCTGTCGATCCTGTGGGGCGCGACATTCTTCTTCTGGAAGGTGCTGGTCGAGCATCTGCCGCCATTCACCGTCGTGTTCGGCCGCGTCGGCATCGCCGCCTGCGCGCTGCTGCTGGTGCTGGCGATGCGTGGCGAAACCCTGCCGATGACCCGTGCCGCGTGGACGCGGTTCTGCATCATGGCAGCGCTCAACAACGCCATCCCGTTCGCGTTGATCGCGTATGGCGAGACCGTGATTGCCAGTGGACTGGCCGCGATCCTGAATGCGACCACGCCGGTGTTCACCGTACTGGTCGCGCATGCGCTGACCGACGATGAGGAGCTCACGCCGCTGCGTGCGGCGGGCGTTGGGGCGGGATTTGTCGGCGTCGTGGTGCTGGTCTGGCCCGACATGCTGCCTGGTGGCCTGACCGGCAACCTGCTGGGCGAACTCGCATGCCTGCTGGCGTCGATGGCCTATGCCCTCGCCGGCGTATATGGCCGCCGGTTCAGCGGACTGCCGGCGATCACCGCGGCGACCGGACAGCTCGTGGCGGCGAGCCTGATGATTTTGCCGCTGGTGCTGTTCGTCGATCGGCCATGGCAATTCCCGGCGCCGCCGATGGCGACCTGGGCATCGCTGGTGACGACAGCGGTGCTGTGCACGGCTGCCGGCTATCCGGTGTATTTCCGATTGCTCGCGGTGGCTGGCGCGACCAACCTGCTGCTGGTGACCTTCCTGCTGCCGATCAGTTCGCTGCTGCTCGGCGCATTGTTCCTGCACGAGGCAATCACTGCGCCGGCGTTGATCGGCATGGCGCTGATCGGGCTTGGGCTGGCAGCCATCGACGGCAGGCTGGTGCCAGATTTCCGGCGAAGGAGTCAGGTGGAATTGTAGGGCGGGACAGCGCAGCGCATTCCGCCATCCTGTAATTGTTGGACCATGTGGGACGGGCAAGGCAGGGTCCGCACCGAAGGCCACCGAGGTCTCGCAAAGTGCCACGGAGAAGCCAAAAACTGCGCTTCCCGAAGCGCCATTCCGTTTCTCTCGGTGGTCCTCGGTGAAAACCCGGCGCCCCTTGGTGTGAACCCTTCGCTTCCTTGCCTGCCCCCGCATTGCGCCGCAGAGTCACCCGAGGCAAACGGAGGACACGCCAATGGCAGACCAGAAAACCGCGATCGTGACCGGCGCGGCGAGCGGCATTGGTCGCGCGATGACACTCGGCCTGCTGGGCGCCGGCGTCGATGTCGCCGCGGTGGACCGCAATGACGCGGCGCTGGCCGCATTGGCCGCGACGGTGCAGGACAAGCCGGGGACGATGCAGGCGGTTCCCGCCGACCTGGCGCGGCCGGATGCCTTCGATGCCATCGTCGCCGCAGTGCTCGGACGCTTCGGCAAGATCGATGTACTGGTGAACAACGCCGGCATCGGCCAGGCCTCGATCAAGGCCGACGCCCGGAGGAATCCGATCCGCATGTGGGAGGTCACCCCGGAGCAGTGGCAGCGCTTCCTGACGGTGAACGCCACCGCGCCGATCATGATGGCGCGCGCCGTGGTGCCGCACATGCTGCAGGCCGGGAGCGGGCGGGTGATCACCGTCACCACCAGCCTGGGGACGATGGTGCGCGAGGGCTACCTGCTGTACGGCGCGAGCAAGGCAGCGGCCGAGGCGGCGATGGCGGTGCTGGCCGCAGACCTGAAGGGCACCGGGGTGACCTCGAACGTACTGGTACCTGGCGGTGTCACCAACACCCCGTTGGTCGGCGAGAACGCCGGCGATCCCGCAAAGATGCTGCAGCCGGAGATCATGGTGCCGCCGCTGCTGTGGCTGATCTCCGACGCGGCGGCGGCGGTGACCGCGCGGCGGTTCGTGGCGATGGACTGGGATGCCGAGTTGCCGGGCGAGCAGGCGGCGGAGAAGGCAGGGACGCCGATCGCCTGGCTGGGGATTGCCCGGATGCCGGTGGAGCCAGGATGAAGGGACCGCGATTTCGTCGCACGGGAAGTGTGGGTGGGGCGGCTGACGGCGTTCCTATGTCATTGCCATCCAGTTGTGCGCGCGCAAGCCTGACCCGGATTGCTTGGTCGCTGCGCTCGCAATGACAAAGGGGTGGCGAACTCCAGTCAGCCCGATAGGAGGAAAGCACCGCTTGCGTTAGTATGGATAATGCCAATGGCTATCCCCACTGACGCAGCCGGAAGCGTCCTTGCACTGATCCTCCGAGTTTGATTTTGACAAAGCCTTGCAGGTCCGGGCTATGCACACCACCGGGCAGGCTCCCGCACCGAATGAGGGATTTCATCGAATCGGCCATAGGTCCCAACGACATTTCGCCGATTGCGGTGACATCACCGGGTGACCAGATTCGCTGCAGAAATGGTGCGACGACACACGCTCATGTGGGCCATCGGTGAACTCCGTTTCATGTTGCGGCGGTCACAAGCACGGGAGCTTGAACGATCGCCGGTGAATGCAAGGATCAAGACGATGACCAGAGCGATATGGATCGCCAAATGCACGATTGCCGCCGTCACGCTCGTCGCGCTTGCCGGGTGCGCATACGACCAGGACCCCTATGCCGGCGAGGATGGGTTTTATGCCACGAGCTATCCTTACGATGATGGTTTGTATGACGGCGCGTATGGCCCCGACTTCTTCTTCGATGGACATCACTTCCACCATGAGCCGTTTCATCACGTCGATCACTTCGATCACTTCGGCCACGGCGGCCATGCTGGTTTTGCCCATGTCGGCGGCTTCGGCGGTATTCATATGGCGCACGCCGGCGGCTTCGGCGGTCATGCGGGAGGCGCCCGCGGCTGACCGCGGATGCCGGTGACCGCGATGCGCGGATACTGGCATGTCGTATTGGCCAGCTACCTCGGTTGGACGCTGGATGCGTTCGACTTCTTCATCATGGTGTTCGTGCTGGGCGACATCGCGCGCTCGTTCGACACCGACGTGACTGCGGTTACCTGGGCGATCACGCTGACCTTGGCGATGCGCGCATTGGGCGCCTGGGTGTTCGGGTGGCTCGCCGACACGTTCGGCCGGCGGCCGATCCTGATGATCGATGTGCTGTGCTACGCGGCGCTGGAATTCGCCTCGGGGTTCGCGCCGACGCTCACCGTGTTCATCGTGTTGCGCGCATTGTACGGCATTGCCATGGGCGGCGAATGGGGCGTGGGCGCGTCGCTTGCGATGGAGTCGATCCCCCAGGAGTTGCGCGGCCGCGTGTCGGGCCTGCTGCAGGCCGGCTATCCGACGGGATACCTGCTGGCATCGATCCTCTACTGGGTGGCGTTTCCGCTGGTCGGCTGGCGCGGGCTGTTCATGCTGGGTGCGTTGCCGGCGCTGCTGGTGATCTATATCCGGCAGAGTGTGCCGGAGAGCCCGGATTGGGAGCTGCGTGCACGCGAGGCGCGCGAGCCGATCTGGCACGTGCTGCGGCGCCACATGAAACTGACCGTCTACGTCGTCGTGCTGATGACTGCGTTCAATTTCTTCAGCCATGGCACGCAGGATCTATATCCGCACTTCCTGCAGGCGCAGCATCATTTCGGCGGCGCCACGGTGGCGGCGATCGCCATCGGCTACAACGTCGCGGCAATCGTCGCAGGCATCGGGTTCGGCTGGCTGTCGCAGCATATCGGACGGCGGCGGGCGATCATGACCGCGGCGTTGCTCGCGCTGCCGGTTCTGCCGCTCTGGATGCTGCCGAAAGATCCGCTGTGGCTCGGCGTCGGCGCGTTCCTGATGCAGGTGTGCGTGCAAGGCGCGTGGGGCGTGATCCCGGCGCACCTGAACGAACTGTCGCCGGCCGAAATCCGCGGGACGTTCCCCGGATTCACCTACCAGATCGGCAACCTGCTGGCGGCGGCGAACGCGACGATCCAGGCGGGGATCGCGGAGCGGCTGGGCGGCGATTACCGCTGGCCGTTGATGGGTACGGCGGCAATCGTCGCGGTGGTGATCGCCGTGCTCGTGGGATTGGGACGCGAGGCGCGCGACGTGCGCATGGGCAATGCGGTGGCGGCGGTCGGCGAAGGCGAGAGGGATGTGGCGACACGGGCCAGAGCGACGGGTTGATCAGCCCGCCATCTCCGCCGCCACCCGGTCCCGCCGCAACAGCACCATCATCAGCGCCATCGACGGCAGCGCGGCGAACATGCACAGCGCATAGAATTCAATCCATCCGACCTGCGCCGCCAGCACGCCCGATGCACCGCCGATGGTGTGCACCGCAATCGCTGCCAGCGATGACAGCAGCGCGTAATGCGTCGCGGTGAACTCGCGCGAGCATAGCCCGGACAGGTAGGTGATGAATGCCGCGTCGGCCATGCCCTGGGCGAACGCCTCGGCGGTCACTGTGGCGTACAGCACGTGGTGCTCGCCGGTCGACACGGCGAGGAGCAGATACATTCCCATCGCCAGGGTCTGCGCCCAGCCGGTGCGCAGCAGTGCGCGCCCGGTGCCGAGACGCGCCACCAGCCAGCCGCCCAGCGAGATGCCGGCCAGCGTGCCGCCGAGAGAGAACCAGCCGGTCGCGGCGATCGCCTCGCGGGAGAAACCCAGCGCGCGGTAGAACGGCGCGGTCATGATGCCGGCCATCGCCTCGCCCAGCTTGAACAGCGCGACGAACGCCAGGATCAGCAACGCGCCGCGCCGCGTCAGGAAATCCCGCAGCGGCTCGATCACCGCATGCGCCAGGCGGGCGCCGAAGCGCGCCGGCACGCTGCGCCGCTCGGTCGGAGGCGGTTCCGGCGCCAGCAGGGTCACCACCAGGCCCAGCGCGATCATCGCCGCAATGCCCAGCAGCGCGACATGCCAGCCGACCACGCCGACGGCGGAAATGACGCCGGTGGTGGCGATCAGCAGCGCGACGCGATAGCCCCAGATATAGGCCGCCATCGCGGCGCCCTGGCGATGCTGCGGGAACACCTCGATGCGCCAGGCATCCACCGCGATGTCCTGGCTGGCGGAGCAGAAGGCGACCAGCGCCGCCAGCGCCAGCGACAGCAGCGGCAGGCGCGCCGGATCGGACAGGGCCAACAGTGCGGCAGCGGCGGCGAGGGTTGGCTGGATCACCGCCAGCCAGCCGCGGCGGCGGCCGAGACGGCGCAGCGGACCGGGTGGCAGGGCGTTGTCCAGCACCGGCGCCCAGAGGAACTTCAGCGAGTAGGCCAGGCCGATATTGGCGGTCAGGCCGATCACCGCGAGCGAGACACCGCCTTCCGAGAGCCACAGCCGGAAAGTGAAGCCGGATAGCGGCAGCGGCAGGCCGGCGACAAAGCCGTATGCGGCCATCAGCCAGAGGTGCGGGCCGGCCCCCACCCCAACCCTTCCCCGCTCCGCAAGAGAGGGAGTGTTCCGCGCCCTCTCCCGCGGCGCGGGGGAGGGTTGGGGTGGGGGTGCCGCGGCCCTACGGAACGTCCGCGTCACCCCGTCCCAGCGGACGTTGCATGGACACCACGTCCACCCAGCGCCCGAACTTCACGCCGGCTGCCCGGAGCGTGCCCACCATCTGGAACCCCAGGCTGGCGTGCACGCCGATAGACCCGACATTCTCCGAATCACCGATCACCGCGATCATCTGGCGCATACCCCGCGCGGTGGCATCCTCGATCAGCCGCGCCACCAGCGCCTTGCCGACACCCTGGCCGCGGACGTCCTCGCGCACATAGACGCTGTCCTCGACGCAGAACCGGTAGGCCGACCGGTCGCGGAACTGGGTGTAATAGGCGTAGCCCAGTACGCCGGTCGCATCGACCGCCACCAGCCAGGACCATCCATGGCCAACCACCTTGGTGAACCTCTCGGCCATTTCCTCGACCGAAGGCGGCTCCTCCTCGAACGTACCCGTGCCGGTCAGCACGTGATGGGCATAGATCGACTGGATTTCGGGGATATCCGCCTCGGTTGCCGTCCGTATCTCCATCTGCCCTCGTCCCTCGTTCAGACCGGGAGTCCAAGCACGGACGCCGCGTCGCAGGCAAACGCCAGCAGGCCGCGATCCAATCCTTGTGCTGCGACCAGGGAAAGCCCCACCGGCGCGCCATCCACGGTTCCCGCCGGCAGGGTGACCTCGGGCAGGCCGCACAGCCCGGCGATTGCCGTCACGCCAACCGTCGCCTGACGGACCACATCCTGTTCGGCGAGGCTGGCGGTCAGCAGCGGCGCCGTGCAGGGGCTGGTCGGGTAGATCAGCACCGCTCCACCGGCCAGCAGCGGGCGGATCCGCGCCTGCACCAATCGACGGAACGCGCGTCCGGGCGCCGCCACCGCCGGATCGGTCGCCTTGGCCGCGGCAAAGCGCTCGCGCACGCCCGGGCCGAAGCGCGGCTGCACCGCCTCGATCCAGCCGCCCAGCGACGTCCAGGCCTCCTCGGCCTGCACCGTGCGGAAGTGGTCGAAGAAGCTGTCGATGCCCTCCGGCGCGATGCGCACCCCCACCGACCGGCCGCGCAGTTGCTCCAGTTTCTCGAGGGCCGGTCGCAGCGCCTCGGCCACGTCCGGCTGCGCGTTCACCCATGCCTCCTCGACGCGCAGCAACGGACCCTCGACGCCCTGCTTCCCGCCAGGCAGCAGCACCTCGCCGACCCCGGCCAGCACGGACGCGTTGCGGGAGAACCAGCCACAGGTGTCGAAACTCGGCGCCAGCGGGCAGGCGCCCGCCAGGCTGACCGCGCCATAGGTCGGGCGGATACCGAACAGCCCGCAATAGCTCGCCGGGATGCGCACCGAGCCGCCGGTATCCGAACCCAGCGCAAAATCCGCCAGCTGGGCGGCGACGGCGGCGGCGGACCCGCAGCTCGATCCCCCCGGGAACCGGTCCGGCGAGCGTGGATTGATCGGCGTGCCCTGCCAAACATTCTCGCCGGTCAACCCGTAGGCGAGTTCCATGGTCTTGGTCTTGCCGACCAGTCGGGCGCCGGCCTGCAGCAGGGCCGTGACGACCGGCGCGGTGGCGGCCGCCGCGGCATGGGTGCTGGCCCAGTCCGGATTGCCGTACGTCGTCACCGCGCCGGCGATGTCGAACAGGTCCTTCACTGCGAAGGTCAGGCCGGACAGCCGCCCGCTGGCCAGCGGCGGCCGCTCCAGGTGTGGCCCGGGAACGAAGGCTCCGACATCGTCGTCCTGCGCCACCATTTATTTTGTTCCCGCCTGCCGACTGTGCCATAAGCCCGCCGCCTCGCCTCGCAGGGCCGTCGGCGCCCGGTTGAGGATTTGTTGGTAAGTTGTAAACTGAAAGGGCATACTGCCGAACGACCTTCCTGCCGTCGACCATCCGATCGGATCCGTGCCGATCGCGCGGAAGGTGACGGAAAATGACCGTGCCGATCATATCAGTATCGGCACGGCATGGGAAATCTGGGCAAATAACGCCCATTGTCGGTCATGCCTCTGAGGGGGACTGCTCGTGGATGTAAACGACGGACACATCTCCGGTTCGCCGGGGCAGGGTCCTCAGTCTTTAGCCGACACCGGCGGCGGGGCGGACACCGGCGCGCCGCTCGAGACCGGCGTGGCAGGCGAACCGCCGATCAATTCCCGGCTGCTCGCCATGATCGTTGCCGGCCGCTACCACGGCATGGAGCTCGACCCAAACGAGTTTCGTGGGAATGCCGCCGACAAGTTGCCGTCCGCGGCGTCACTGTCCGCCTGGGCACAGGGCTCCGGCATGTGGGCGCGCGCCGTGCGGCTGCGCTGGCGCCACCTGATGCGGTTCCATAACACCGGACCGGTGGTGCTGCTGTTCACCGATGGCACTGCCGGCCTGCTGACGGGCGTGAACACCGAGCACAAGGTGGTGTTCATCAAGGACCCGCGCGCGCCGGCATCCGACGCCCCGGTACCGGTCGATGAATTGCGGCTCACCGAGGTGTGGGCCGGCGAAGCCGTCCTGGTGCGTGCCAGCCGCGGCTATGCCGAGACCGATGCGCCATTCTCACTGCGCTGGCTGCTCGGCGTGGTCATGCAGGAGAAGAAGTCGCTGCGCGATATCGGTATCGCGTCGCTCGCACTGAGCATGCTCACGATCTTCCCGCCGTTCCTGGTCATGACGGTGGTGGACAAGGTGCTGACGCACCACAGTTACTCGACCCTGGCGCTGATCGCCGTCATCGTCGGCATCGCCATCCTCTACGAAACATTGCTGGGCTATGCGCGGCGGATCATCGTGCTGGTGGTCGGCACCAGGATCGATGCCCGGCTCAACCTGCATGTCTTCGGCCGCCTGCTGCGCCTGCCGCTCGACTATTTCGAACGGCACCCGGCCGGCGAGACGATGTACAAGATCAGCCAGATCCATCGCGTTCGCGAGTTCATGACAGGCAAGCTGCTCACGGCCTTCCTGGACCTGATGACGCTGATGGTGCTGCTGCCGTTCCTGTTCTGGCTGAATGCGCCGCTGGCCTGGATCGTGCTGGCCTGTGCCTGCGTGATCGCGATGATCATCCTGGCCTTCCTGAAGCCAATGGCCGTCATCTTCGGCCGGGTGGTCGCAGCCGAGACCTCCAAGCAGTCGGTACTCGGCGAAACGGTATTCGGCATCCGCACCGTGAAGTCGCTGGCACTGGAACCGCAACGCAAGGCGTTGTGGGACGAGAAGATCGCCGAGGCCGGCAAGTGGCGCCTGGCCTATGGCCGGCTGGGCAACTGGCCGCAGACCCTGGTAACGCCGATCGAGCGGTTCATGTGGATGGGCGTCATCCTGCTCGGCGCCTACTGGGCCCTGACCGATTCCACCGGCTACGGCGCCGGCGCGTTGTTCGCCTTCATGATGCTGTCGCAGCGTGTTGCCGCGCCGCTGGTGCAGCTGGCCCGGCTGACCGACGAGTACCAGGACGTTGCGGCGGCGATCGGCGAGGCAGCCTCGGTGCTCAACCGTCCGCTCGAGGTCGATGCCGCGTCCGGTGGCTTGCGCCCGCGCTTCGCCGGCGCCATCACATTCGACGACGTTTCGTTCACCTATGGCGGGACCAAGATCCCCGCGCTCGATCGCATCAGCTTCTCGGTGCCTGAGGGCACCATGCTCGGCATCGTCGGGCGATCGGGCTCGGGCAAGTCCACCATCGCTCGGCTGCTGCAGGGCATCAATCGCGACTATTCAGGCTTCCTGAAGATCGACGCCTCCGACCTGCGCGAGATCAACCTGCGCCACCTGCGGCAGAGCTTTGGCGTGGTGCTGCAGGACAACTTCCTGTTCCGTGGCTCGATCCGCGACAACATCCTGGCCGGACGGCCCGGCCTGACGCTCGAAGATGCGGTGCGCGCAGCACGGCTGGCCGGCGCCGAAGAGTTCATCGAGCGCATGCCGAACGGCTACGAAACCTACATCGAGGAAGGTTCGCCGAACCTGTCCGGCGGGCAGAAGCAACGTCTCGCCATTGCGCGCGCCCTGATCAATGACCCGCGCATCCTGATACTCGACGAAGCGACCAGTGCGCTCGACCCCGAGTCGGAGGCGCTGGTGAATGCCAACCTGCTGCGCATCGCGCGCGGCCGGACGATGGTCATCGTGTCGCACCGGTTGTCGTCGCTGACCGAATGCGACCAGATTCTCGTGCTGGAAAAGGGCAAGGTGATGGACATAGCGCCGCACCGGGTCCTGCTCGAACGCTGTGCGGTCTATCGCCAGCTCTGGGCACAGCAGAATCGCCACCTCGACAGTCAAGGTCCACGCCATGCAGCTCTCGCCCCGACCCTCGTCCAAGGCGATTAGTACTGTCGTCACGGATCGGGACGATCCGACACTGCCGGTGATTCTGGAATTCCAGATGCCGTCCACCACGATTACCTCGGCGCCGATTCCGCCATCGGCGCGTGGCATCGTGTGGGTGGTCAGCAGCATGTTCGCCGCTGTCGTGCTGGCGATGGGCCTGATCCCGATCGATCGCGTGGTGACCGCGCAGGGCCGCGTCGTGTCGCGCTCGCCGACCATGGTGCTGCAGCCGCTCGAGGCGTCGATCGTGCGTTCGATCGACGTGCATGAGGGGCAGGCGGTGCATGCCGGCGAAGTAATTGCGCGGCTCGACCCGACCTTTGCCGCCGCGGATGTCGGCGCGCTGGCAGCCCAGGTGGCCAGTCTCCAGGCGCAGGTGTCGCGCATGCAGGCCGAGGCAGATGGCCGGCCCTTCGCCTATAGCGGGCTTGACCCGAACCTGTCGTTGCAGGCAGCGATCTACGGCCAGCGCCAGGCCGAGTACAATTTCAAGCTGGAAAACTACACCCAGAAAATCAACGGCATCATCGCCGGGATCGCGAAAAGCAACTCCGATGCCGCCGGGTTCCGCAGCCGCCTGGCGGTGGCAACCAGTGTGGAACAAATGCGCCGCGACCTGGAGCGGCTGCAGGTCGGCAGCAAGCTCAACACGCTGGCCGCGATGGACAACCGCGCCGAGATGGACCGGAACCTGAACAACGCGCAGGAGACGTCTGCCAGCATGCAGCGCGACCTCGCTGCGCTGATGGCCGAACGCGACGGCTATGTTCAGTCGTGGCACGCCGACATCTCCGAGAAGCTGTCAGATGCCACCAGCAAGCTGTCGGACGCGCGCGAATCGCTGAACAAGGCGCAGCTTCGTCGCCAGCTCGTGGAATTACGCGCCGATCGCGATGCCACCGTGCTGACGGTTGCCCGCGTCTCCGTGGGATCCGTGCTGCAATCCGGCCAGCAGTTCATCACGTTGGTGCCGGCGGATGCACCGCTGGAGGTCGAGGCGAACATCTCGGGACGTGACGATGGCTTCGTGCATGTCGGCGATCCGGTGGCGGTCAAGTTCGACACCTTCCCGTTCATGCAGTACGGCCTGGCGCACGGCACGGTGCGCAGCATCAGCGCCGACAGCTTCACGGCGCAGGATGACCAGCGCAATCCGTCCGGTGCGGTGCCGCTGCCGACCAACAGCGGCGACCCGTACTACCGTTCGCGCGTCGCCATCGACCGCGTCGATCTGCACGACACGCCGGCCGGTTTCCGCATCATGCCGGGCATGCCGGTGACCGCCGACATCAAGGTCGGCAAGCGCACCGCGCTGCAATACCTGCTGGGCCGGGTGCTGCCTGTGGCTGCCGAGGGGATGCGCGAGCCGTGACACGTGGCTGCGTGATCGCGTCGTACACGCCCGGGACCTGAACCAATGGCTTTGGTCGATCGGCTGATTGCCAACGTCTCGCCGGCCGCCGCATTGCGGCGGGCGCTGAAGCTGACGGAACAAGGCGAGGTCAAGCAAGCCTTCCCGCTATTGGCCCGTGCTGCCCGTGCCGGGATCGCCGAAGCCGAGTACCGGCTGGGGCGCTGCTACCTGGAGGGCGCCGGGGTTCCGCCCAGCCGGGTGGAAGGCGTCCGCTGGCTGGAGCGCGCGGCTAACCAGGGCTTCGTCGAGGCCCAGGCGCAGCTTGCCACGCTGTCGATCCATGGCCTGGCGGCGAGCGCCGGGACGTCGGCGGGACCGGCTGCCGGTTCATCGGCCAACCTGTTCACCACCAACGAGGCGGCACAGCCGGACTTCGAGATCGGCATCAAATGGGCACGCAAGGCGGCCGAAGCCGGTTCGGCCGATGGCCAGGCGGTGCTCGGCTATATCCTCACCTCCGGCCCGGAGCACCTGCGCAACCTGGACGAGGCGCATCAATGGTACGAGCGGTCGGCCATTGCCGGTTCGCCGCAGGGCGCCCTCGGCTACGCGCTGTCGCTGGCACGCACCGCCACCGACCAGGAGGGCCAGGGCCCGGTCGCCCAGTACCTGCGTCGCGCCGCCGACGCCGGGTTGCCGACCGCGCTGTATTTGCTGGCGATCATGACCGAGCGAGGCCTGGGGATGCCGGCCGATCGCGCGGCGGCCATCCAACTGTTCCGGCAGGCAGCCGAGAAAGGCAACCGTCCCAGCCAGGCCCGCTGGGGCCTCGCATTGCTGGAAGGCCATACCGTCAAGGCCAACCCCGTCGAGGGCGAGTCGTGGTTGCGTCGCGCCGCGCTCGCAGGTGACCCGGAGGCGGCGGCCGTGGTCGGCGACCTGTATGCCAAGGGCGGCAGGCTGCCACCGAACTATGCCGAGGCCGCAATGTGGTTCCGCCGCGGCGCGGAGGCCGGCCATCGCGGCGCGTCGCGCGCGCTGGGCCTGCTGCACCTGACGGGGGCCGGAGTGCCGCGCGACGCCGATGAGGCCGCGCGCTGGTTCCGGGTCGCGGCGCAGGCCGGCGACACCAGCGCTCGGGTCGATCTCGCCAACCTGCTGCTGCGTGGCGACGCCGTCGGCGACGACGCGTTGCAGACACGCGAGTGGTTCGAAAAAGCGGCAGCGTCCGGGGATCTGGTGGCGGCATTCAATTTCGGCGTTTGCCTGGCGGAAGGCGTCGGCGTCGAGCGCGATGACCGCAAAGCAGCCGAGTGGCTGCGCCGCGCCGCGGACGGCGTGGTGAATGCGCAGTACTGGTATGGCCGGATGCTGACCGAGGGCCGCGGCCTGGACGCCAACCCCGAGGAGGGCCGCGCGTGGATCCAGCGCGCCGCCGACGTCGGGATGGTGGAAGCCGAGGTCCTGCTGGCCGAGATGAACCTGACCGGACGCGGCGGCGCGAAGGACCACCCGGCTGCCCTGGCGCTGTTTGCCAAGGCGGCGGGCCGCGGGCATGTCGGCGCCATGTTCGCCATGGGCGCAATGCATGGCGGCGGCCATGACGTGCCGATGGATCGGCCAACCGCCCAGCGTTGGTTTCGCACCGCGGCGGAACGCGGACATGCCTATGCCCAGATGATGCTTGGCCGCTATCTCGCGCGCGGCCTCGCCGGCGACCGCGACGCCGACCAGGCCCGCACATGGCTTGAACGGGCGGTCGCGCAGGGCCTGCAGGAGGCACGCAGCGACCTTGCCGCCCTGCCGCCACCGCCGCACTCCGAACCACCGCACGCCGCATCGCAGGCGGTCGGCCGCTGACCGGGGTGGCTGAGGCGCATAGCGACGATCGGTTACCCGACATTGCCGCACTGGCCCTCGAGGCCTTCGAACGGGCGCAGGCAGAGGCCGAGGCGGGCAACCATGACACGGCGCGGCGCTGGCTCGACCGTGCCTGCCGGCTGGCACCGCACGACCAGACCCTGGCTCTGGCGCTGGCCACTTCCTGCCTCGGGCACGACGATATGCGGGCGGCCGGGTTGTTTGCCGCGATCAGCGCCGCCAACGATCTGCGCGAAGCGTGGTTCGGGCTGGCGACGGCACGTCGGCGGCTGGGGGATCGCGGCGGTGCCGCCGCGGCGCTGGCAGAGGCCCTGGTGCGTCATGTTCCCGATCGCAATCTTACCGCCCTGGCCGACGCCATAGCCCTGGAAGCCGAAGCCCCCGGCTGGTGCGGCCTGTCGGGCGACGGCAGGCTGACAGTGCGTTCGCAGGCCCGCAGCCAGCAGGTCGAACTGCGGTTGGACGGGCGTTGGGTCATCACGGATGCGAGCGGCCGCCTCCCGTCGGACTGGCTGGGCGCCCGGAACCTGACGGTCACGGCAGAAGACGGCCGCCACCTGCTTGGCAGTCCGGTCGATATCGCCGCGATCATGCGGACCGTCGGCTGCGTAGCGGTCCGCGACGGTGCTTTGGCCGGTTGGGCCTGGCATCCCGGCGATCCCGATACCGATCCGGTCCTGACAATACGGCCGGCTGGTGGGCGCGACGTCACCCTTGGGAAGGCGAAGGTCCGGAAGCCGGGACCCGGCGCCGGTTCGGCGGGCCTGACCGTCATCGCGTCGGACACCAGCGTGCGGATCGACAACAGCGGCCTGCTGGCACGGCCGCGCGGCTTCATGGTGCGAAGTGAGGCGCTGAAAGGCCTCACCGGTCCGCTCCACGTGCTGGGGCGCGACGGTCGGGACCTGCTCGGCAGCCCGCTCGATCCGCACGCCGAACTGAACGCAGGCGTCGCCGCGGCCGCCCTGCTGGCGCAGATCTATCCAGCCGGCGGCAGCCGCCAACGCGCCCTTAGGGCAGCCATACCACCGGCCATGCCGGTCGCAGCCGTCGGACTTCGTACTGCGGCGCAAAAACCGTCGCGCCGGCCGCCCGCGGATGTGGTCGTCCCGGTGCACAACGGCGCCTCCCAGGTGCTGGCCTGTCTCGACAGCGTGCTGGCCAACCTTCGCCGCCCCAACCGGCTGATCGTGGTGGACGATGCCTCGACCGAGCCGGACCTCGTCCGCGCGCTGGATACACTGGCGAAACGCCGGCGCATCCGGCTGCTGCGCAACCCGCGCAACCTTGGCTTCGCGGCGAGCGCGAATGCAGGCATGCGCGCAGCGTCCGGCAACGACGTCGTGCTGCTGAACAGCGACACGCTGGTGGCGCCCGGCTGGCTGGAGGACCTCCGCGCGGTTGCCTACAGCGCGCCGGACATCGGCACCGCCACGCCGCTGTCCAATGACGCCACCATATTGAGCTATCCCAACCGTCACGGCGGCAATGCGGTGCCCGACCTGGCAGCGACCGGACGTCTGGCGGCCCAGGCGCAGCAGGTGAACGGTGGTGCCGTGGTCGATATCCCGGTCGGGATCGGCTTCTGCATGTATATCCGGCGCGCCTGCCTGGACGCGGTCGGCGTGTTGCGTGCCGACGTGTTCGCCCAGGGCTACGGTGAGGAAAACGACTTCTGCCTGCGTGCCCGCCATCTGGGCTGGCGACACGTGGCTGCGCCCGGCGTGTTCGTCGCCCATGTCGGCGGCCATTCGTTTGGCAGCGCCGCCAGGCACCTCCAGGCGCGCAACGAACACCTGCTGGAGCGCCTGCACCCCGGCTACGCCGGGCTGATCGAGGCTTTTGGCCAGGCCGATCCGCTGGCGCCGGCACGGCGACGGCTCGATCTGGTACGCTGGCGCGCCGCGAAAGAGCGCGGCAGCCGGGCAGTGATCATCATCACCCACAACGCGGGCGGCGGCGTCGAACGGCAGGTGGCTGCGGCGGTCCGCCGGCATCGCAATGCGGGCCATCGCGCCATCGTGCTGCGACCGTCCCGCACGCCGGACGGCAGTCGCTGCATCACGGTCGGCGACGGCACGGCGGCGGATTTTCCTAATTTGCGCTACGCCATGCCAGGTGAATTGCCGGTGCTGCAGCGCCTGCTCGCACGCGAGCAACCGCATGCGATCGAACTGCACCACATGGTCGGCCATCATCCCGCGGTGCTCGAACTGGTCGCGGGTCTTGGCGTGCCGTACGACGTGCACGTCCATGACTATGCGTGGCTTTGCGCGCGTGTGGCGCTGGTCGGTCCGACGCAGCGCTATTGCGGTGAACCTGCCGTCGCACAATGCGAGGCCTGCGTCGCCGACGCCGGCAACCTGATCGACGAGGAGATCACCGTGGCGGCGCTGCGCCAGCGTTCTGCCGCAGTCTTCGCCGGCGCGCGTCGGGTTTTTGCGCCGTCCGCAGACGCCGCTTCTCGCATACGGCGTCATTTCCCCGGCACGCAACCGCAGGCGATGCCGCATGGGGACGATGCGGCGATACCAGATCCGCCGCGGTCGGTTGCGACAACGCTGTGTCGTGTCTGTGTCATCGGCGCGATCGGCATCCACAAGGGCTTTCAGGTTCTGCTGGACTGCGCACGTGATGCCGCCGAACGACGTCTGCCGCTCGAGTTTGTCGTGGTAGGACACACCATCGACGACCGTCGGCTGCTGGCGACAGGGCGCGTCTTCGTCACCGGCACGTTCGCAGCCGAGGAAGCGGTACCATTGATCAAGGCGCAACAGGCGACGATCGCGTTGTTGCCGTCGATCTTTCCGGAGACCTGGTGCCTCAGTCTCGCCGAGGCCTGGCAGGCGGGTCTGGCGGTGGCCGCGTTCGATGTCGGCGCACAGGCCGAACGCATCCGGGGAACCGGTCGCGGCTTCCTGCTACCGCTCGGATTGCCCGCCGGTTCAGTCAATAATGCGCTGCTTGCGGCATGCGGTCTGTCGCGCCATGAATGACTCTGATAGCGAGGCGGCGTACATTGCGAAGGCCCACCCAACTCGTCGTGTGTGCGGTCAGGCCGCCGTCGTCTGACACAACAAAGAAGCGAGACTCCTGAATGTCCGAAGCCGGCACCGCCGCACAGAATCCTCCAGCAGCTCAAACCAATGCCCCGGAAGGCAGCCAGAACCGTGTCACGGAGCTCAAGGTCTCCGGCCATCTGATGACGTTGGAGACCGGGCTGTTCTGCGTCTTCCAGGCTCCCGGTTCGCCGGCATCGAACGAGCGGTCCGGACTTCCCGGCGTGCGCATTTCCCTGCCGCCCGGACCGGCCGGCCGGCCGGAGGCCGTCAGCATCAGCACGTTCCGCGGGGATGGCTGGCTGGACGGTCGGGACGCCGCAGCGTTGGTGCGCGTGGCTGGTGGCCCGGCCCAGGTGCTGGTGACGGTCTATCAGGCGCCGACGGCATCGCCGAACAGCGCGCCGCGATTGCAGGTCATGCGGCTGGGCGCGGAAAACGGCAGTGCGGCCCAGGCGCCGGCAGCCGCGCCGGCCGGGCAGGCTGCGCCGCCCGGCGTCAGCGCGGACGATGCAGACGTGTTGGCCCACGTGCAGCGAACCGGCGACGTTCCGGGCAAGGTCGGCGACTGGACCGGCACGCGCGGCAGCCGCCTGTGGATCGAAGGCTTCAGCCTGACGCCGCGCCACGACGTCAAACCTGCCGACCTCGAATACCAGGCCGTGCTGGGCCGCGGCTGGCTGTCACCGTGGATCGAGGGCGGCAAGTTCTGCGGCAGTCGCGGCATGGCACTGCCGCTACTGGGCCTGAAGGTGCGCCTCAAGGGCAGCGCCGCGAAGACGCATGAGTGCAGCTATTCCGCCAGCTTCGTGGACGGCAGCGCGGTCGGCCCGGTACCAGCCGGGGAAACCTGCGAAGCAGAGAGCCTGGCCGCGCTCGAAGCATTTCAGATCGTGATCCATCGCCGTGGCGCGGCGATGTCGGCACCGAGCGAGGCAACGCCGCGCGCCGCACGCGCGCGCGCCACACCGGCGGCGCCTGCGAAGCCCGCGGCTGACAAACCCGCGCCCAAACCTGTACCACCGAAGGCCGCGGCGCGTGCGGCCAAACCTGCCGCGCCCAATCGGCGATCCCGCTGACAGAGAGCGACCGCCACGGTTCCTCCGCCCAGCAAGGTCGCGGCGTGAAATATCTGTTCGTTCACCAGAACTTTCCTGGTCAGTATCTGCACATCGTCCGGCATCTGGTTGCGTCGCGTCGGCATGACGTGGTGTTCCTCAGCGAGCCCAACGCGAACCAGATTCCCGGGGTGCGAACAGTGCCCTACCCAAAACCGGTCGCGGGGACTGTGGAGACGCATATCGCGAGCCGCGAGCTCGATGCAGCGGTGCGGCGCGCCGACGTTGTGGCGCACACCGCGGCCAACCTGAAGCAACTCGGCTACGAGCCCGACATCATCATCGGCCATCATGGCTGGGGCGAACTGCTCAACATCCGCGATGTCTGGCCCGCAGCGCCGCTGCTCGGCTACCTGGAATTCTACTATTGCACGCATGGGATCGATGTCGGGTTCGATCCCGAATTCCCCACCCATCCGGCTGACTTTCCGCGCATCCGCGCAAAGAACGCAGTCAACCTGCTGGCACTCAATCTCGGCGGCCATGCGCAGACGCCGACGCAGTGGCAACTCTCGACCTATCCCGAATGGGCGCGTCGACACATCACGCTGCTGCCGGAAGGCACCAACCTCGATGTCTGCAAGCCGGACCCGGCGGTACGGCGCCGCAACCTGACGATTGCCGGCATGGCCATCAAGCCATCCGATAAGCTGGTCACGTACGTGTCGCGCGACCTGGAGCCGTATCGCGGCTTCCACCTGATGATGCGTGCAATTCCGCATCTGCTGCAGGCCCGCAAGGATCTTCGCGTGGTCATGGTGGGCGGCGATGGCGTGAGTTACGGAGTGGCGCCGTCGGACGGCACCTGGCGGGAGAAGATGCTGGCCGAACTCGGCAACGGCATCGATCCGAGCCGCGTGGTGTTCCCGGGACGCGTCGAATACACCACCTATCTCGCGCTGCTGCAGCGCTCGGATGCCCATGTCTACCTGACCTATCCCTTCGTCGCCTCGTGGTCATTGCGCGAGGCATTGGCGAGCGGATGCGCGGTGATCGGCAGCGACACGGCGACGGTACGCGAGTTCATCACCCATGAGCAGAACGGGCTGCTGGCGTCGTTCTTCGATCCGCCGGGATTGGCCGACAGCGTGCTGCGGGTGTTGGAAGATGCCCCGCTCGCACGCCGGCTGCGCGAGGGCGCGCGGCGATATGCCGAGCGGAATCTGGCGATGGACGATTACCTGGCGGCGTATGAGGCGCTGATCGGCCGGCTGACGAGTCGGTAAGCGGCGCCAGTGCCCTCCGCAAGCCTCCCGCGCGTCGCGGGATAAGGGGGCGGAACGGCGTGTTCCGTAGCCAAGGCTCCCTCTCCCCCGAAGCGGGGGAGGGTTGGGGAGGGGGCTTATCGCCATCACCGCGACGTCGCTTCGCGCCTCCGAGTGACGGTGCTAATAACCTGACAACCCGGGACACACACCGGCTGGGGAGGGAGATTGCATGACAGTGAAGCTGGCTCGACGCACATTCCTGGCGGCCACCGCCGCGGCGGCAACCTTGCCGCTGCCGGCGATCGCGCAGGACAAGCCGATTCGCATCGGCCTGCTCACGGTGAAGACCGGACCACTCGCGCAGGGCGGCATCCAGATGGAACAGGGCGTCACGCTGTTCCTCAAGGACCGTAACAACATGATCGCCGGCCGCAAGGTGGAGCTGATGGTCGGCGACACCGGCGGCAATCCCGCCGGCACCAAGACCAAGGCGCAGGAACTGATCGAGCGCGACAACGTGGATATGATCTTCGGTCCGCTGGCGGCGTTCGAACTGCTGGCGATCTCCGATTACGTGGCTGCGCACAAGACGCCGATCCTCAGCCTGGCGGCGGCCGAGGATATGTCGCAGCGCAAGCCCAACCCGTTTTTCGTGCGCGCGTCCGGCACTTCGGGCCAGAACATGCACGTGCTGGCCGACTACGCGGCGAAGGAGCTGAAATACAAGAGCGTCATCACCATCAGCGAGGATTTCGCCTTCGGCTACGAGCAGATGGGCGGCTTCCAGCGCGTGTTCGAGGATGCCGGCGGGCGCGTGGTGAAGAAGCTGTGGCCGCCAATCGTCACGCCCGACTACACGCCGTACCTCGCGCAGCTCAGCGGCGTGGATGCGGTGGTGCAGGGCTTCGCCGGCTCCAATCCGCTGAAGTTCATGAAGCAGTACAAGGATGCCGGCGTGACCCTGCCGGTGCTGGGCGGCGGCACGGCAGGCGACGATGCGCTGATGAAGAGTTTCGGCGACGAGGCGCTGGGGATGATCACGGCTTCGGCGTACACCTCTGATCTCGACAGTCCGAGCAACAAGCAGTTCGTCGCCGGCATGGTGCGCGACACCGGGGGGGTCCCGGGCCTGTACGCCGCCGGCCTGTATATCAACGGCCTGATCGCCGAGGCGGCGCTGAAGGCTCTCGGCGGCAAGACCGATGACAAGGAGGCGCTGATCAAGGCAATGCGCGGGGTCTCGCTTGCCGACTCGCCGCGCGGACCGATCCGCTTCGACCATTTCGGCAATGTCATCGGCACGGTCTATGTCCGCCGTATCGTGAAGCAGGACGGCAAGCTGGCGCAGCAGACCATCAAGACTTATCCGAACGTCAGCCAGTTCTGGACCTTCGACGAGAAGTGGTTCCTTGAGCAGCCGGTGTATTCCCGGGACTACCCGCCGCTGAAAAGCTGACGCTGCTGCGGGCCGTCCATCGTGAACCTCTGGCTGATCCTGTCGGTCAACAGCGTGACGCTGGGCGGCCTGTTGTTCCTGCTCTCCGCCGGGTTCTCGCTGATCTTCGGGCTGATGCGGATTCCCAACCTGACGCACGGCTCGATGTTCATGCTGGGCGCATATCTGGGTGTGACGTTCATCGCCGCCGGTTTCGGCTTCTGGCTTGCCGCGCTGATGGCGGGGCTTGGCGTTGCGCTGTTCGGCGCGGTGATCGAGCGGTTCGTGCTGCGCCGCCTGGTCGGCGCCGAACTGGCGCAGGTGCTCGTGACACTCGGCCTGTCGTTCATGGTTGCCGATGTCTGCCTGATGCAGTGGGGCGGCGATCCGATTGCGGTCGAGACGCCGGCCATGCTGCGCGGCGCGACGTCGGTGTTCGGGCTGGCATTCCCGACCTATCGCCTCGCAATCATCCTGATCGCCACGGTGATCGCCGCGGCGCTGTGGCTGCTGCTGGACCGTACGCGTCTCGGCGCGATGATCCGCGCCGCAGTGGACGATCCGGCGATGGCGCGTGTCGTCGGCATCCGCGTGTCGCACCTGTTCACCATCGTGTTTGCCTTGGGCGCGGGGCTGGCGGGATTTGCCGGCGTGATCGGCGGCCCGATCCTGTCGGTGTATCCGGGGCTCGATCAGGACATGCTGCCGCTTGCGCTGGTGGTGGTGATCCTGGGCGGTACCGGCCGGTTGCTCGGCTCGCTGGTCGGCAGCTTTGTCGTGGGGTTTCTTTACAACTTCGGACAGGCGCTGTTCCCCGAACTGGCCTATGTGGTGCTGTTCCTGCCGATGCTGATAGTGCTGGTGGTGCGCCCGCAGGGTCTGTTCGGGCGGGCGGTGCTGTGATCGCATCGAGCCCTGCTTCCCCGTCATGCTCGCGAAGGCGAGCATCCAGGCGGCAACGACATGTGGTCGGCCTGGATGCTCGCCTTCGCAAGCATGACGGGTGGGAGACGGCATGAAACGCGTCGTACTGCTGATTGCGCTGATCGTGCTGGCGACGCTGCCGCTGTGGATCGGCAACAGCTACTACGTGAACATCGCCACGCAGATGCTGATCTACGCCATCCTCGCACTCGGCCTGAACGTGCTGGTGGGATACGCGGGACTGGTCACACTCGGCCATGCCGGGCTGTTCGGCATCGCAGCCTATGCCGGTGCGGTGCTGATCAACGATGGCCACGGCCACCTCGTCGTGGCCGCCGGCGCGCTGTTGGTCACATTGGCGGCGACCGCGATCTTCGCCGTGCTGGCGTTGCGCGGTACCGGGCTGGGCTTCGTGATGATCACCGTCGCACTCGGCCAGATCGTCTGGGGTATCGCCTATCGCTGGATCAGCATGACCAACGGTGACAACGGCATATCGATCAATGCACGCCCGCGTCCGTTCGGCTTTTCACTGGTCGATGCGCCGGAATTCTACTGGGCGTGCTTCGTCGTCTTCCTGGTCACCGTCGCCGCCATGGCGATCTTCGTCGCCTCGCCATTCGGCGCAGCTTTGCGCGGCGCACGCGACCAGCCGCGGCGGATGACCGCACTCGGCTACAACGTCTGGCTGACGCGGTTCCTCGCGTTTTTGTTCTCCGGTTTCTGGAGCGGCGTCGCGGGGCTGCTCTACCTGTACTACAACCAGTTCGTCAGTCCGCAGACCGTAGCGCTCAGCGCCTCGGCCGAGGCCTTGCTGATGGTGATCGCCGGCGGCACCGCCACGCTGCTCGGACCGATCGCCGGCGCGGCGCTGGTCATCGTCATGAAGGATGTCGCGAGCGCCTACATCGAGCGCTGGAATTTTGTGCTTGGTGCGATCTTCGTGCTGATCGTCGTGTTCATGCCCGAGGGACTGGTGCCCGGCTGCGTGCGACTGTGGCGCAAGGCGGTGGCAGCGCGACGGCCACGTACAGCGGCGCGAGCGCTCGAGCGGGAAGTCGGACAATGACCGCGCTCGAGGTGCGCGACCTGCACAAGGCGTTCGGCGGCCTGCGTGTGGCCACCGCGGTGAACCTCGCCGTCGCGCCGGGCGAGCGCCGGCTCATCATCGGCCAGAACGGTGCCGGGAAGACCACGCTGTTCAATCTCATCACCGGCGAGTTGTCGATCGACTTGGGCTCGGTCAGCCTGTTCGGCACGGACATCACGGGCTCGCCTGCGCGCCGCCGCGCGCATCTCGGACTGGCGCGCACATACCAGATCATCACGTTGTTTCCCGGCGAGACGCTGCTGCGCAATGTGACGCTGTCGCTGCTGGGCCTGTCGCCGCTGCGCTGGAATCCGATCGTGCGGCTGGATCGGCAGCGCCACCTGCTGGACAAGGCGCGCGCGGCACTGGCCAGCGTCGGGCTTGAGCATCTCGCCGATCGGCCGGTCGGGCAGACCTCGTATGGCGAGCGCCGGCGCGTCGAGATCGCCATGGCGCTGGCACAGAGCCCGAAGGTGCTGCTGCTGGACGAACCGTTTGCCGGCCTGTCCATCGAGGAACGGCGCGACGTGCTGGCCCTGATCGCCGACATCCCGCGCGCGGTCACCATCGTGATGATCGAGCACGACATGGACGTGGCGCTGGAATTCGCCGAGCGCATCACGGTGCTGCATTTCGGCCAGGTCGTCGTCGAGGGCACGCGTAGCGAAGTCGTCGAACACCCGCGCACCAAGGAGATCTACCTTGGCGGATGACGCGCTGCTGCTGAGCGACATCGACGCGTATTACGGCGACAGCCACGTGCTGCATCGCGTGTCGCTGCGATTGAGGGAAGGCCGGCTGCTCGGATTGCTGGGGCGCAACGGCGCGGGAAAGTCCACTTGCATGAGCGTCGTGGTGGGCTGGGTGCCGCCACGGCGCGGCAGTCTTGCGGTGTATGGCACGCCGGTCGCCGGCCGCGCACCGGAAGCGATCGCGGCACTCGGGGTTGCGCTGGTGCCGCAGGGGCGGCGCGTGTTCCGCAGCCTGACGGTACGCGAGAATCTCGTGGTGGCGGCACGCAAACCGCGCGGGACCGGTGGCGCGGAGCCGTGGACGATCGACCGCGTTTGCGCGACGTTCCCTCGCCTGAGCGAGCGCCGCGAACAGTACGCCGGCCACCTGTCAGGTGGCGAGCAGCAGATGCTGGCGATCGGCCGCGCGCTGATGAGCAACCCGCGCGTGCTGCTCATGGACGAACCGTCCGAGGGATTGGCGCCGCAGATCGTCGCCGAAGTGATGGCGACGATACGGCAGTTGAAGCAGCACGGGCTGTCGATCGTGCTGGTGGAACAGAACGCGCGGCTGGTGCTGGACCTCGCGGACGATATCGTGGTGCTGAACAGCGGCCGCGTGGTGGTCGACGATGCGGTGGACGCGTTGCAGCGCGATGGCGTCGATCTGCATCAGCATCTGGGGATTTTCTGATCCGGGCCGTCGCATCCGGTCATGCCAGACACTACAGCTTCGCCATCACCAGACGCGCGAAGTCCTCAGCGAGCCGCCATTTCGCCGCGTTGCCGGTCGCGAACGTCAGCTCCTGCAGGCCATCTCGCTCCAGTTCGCGGATACGCTCGATCAATTCGGCCGGGGTGCCCACGAGGCAGGTGTCGCGGATCAACTGCGCGTCGATCAGTTCCGCCTCGCCCGGATGCAGCTTCGCGTAGTGGAACTCGTGCGTGCGGAAGTGCCGATGCTCCGGCGGAGTCGCTTCCACCAGCGCGCAGTACGGCTGCCAGATGCGCTGCAGGAATGGCGGCGGATCGACACGGCGTTCGTGCACCTCGTCGTAGAAGTAGTACACGCTTGCCATCACATTCGGGCCGACCGCCGCCTTGATCCGATCGGAATCGACCGCCTCGCCCGGTTCCAGCACCACGACATTGGTCAGCGCCGCATTGCGAAAGCCGGCCATGTCGCGATTGCCGCGGCTGGCGCCCTGCCGTACATGGCCCAGCGCGTCGGCGACCGCCACACCACGCGGCGGAATCGCGAACACCAGGCCATCGCCGTATTCGCCCGCCAATCCCATCGCGCGCGGTCCGAAGCCCGATACGTAAAGCGGGATCTTCGGCTCCAGGTTCATATACTTGAACTCGTGCATCAGCATGCTGATCGGCCGCGTGACGCCATTGAACGCGTAGTCCACCACCTCGCCGCGCAGCAGTGCCGACAACACACGCAGGTAGTCGGCAAACGCGGCGATCTTCATCGGGCGCTGGCCCATGCTGCGCATCGCGGTGTTGCCGGTGCCGATGCCGAGGAACACGCGGCCCGGTGCCAGCCGATTCAGCGTCGCCATCGCCGCCGCCTGTACCGGCGGAATGCGCGTGCCGCAGATTGCCGTGCCGGGACCGATGCGCAACCTGCTGGTTTGCCGCGCCGCCAGGGCGAGAACGGCATAGCAGTCGGAGAACAGCATCTGGCTGTCGGCCACCCAGACCGAATCGTAGCCGAGAGCCTCGGCATGACTGAAGAAACCGACCTCGTCGATGTCGGCCATCACCGTGAAGCCGAACTTCATATGCGTTTCCTGTCCCTGGGCCGGCGATGTCGGCAAGCAGGCAGGCGATTTACCACGGAGGACCAATGGAGGGCCACCGAGGGTCACGGAGAAACAATGAATGCGCGGCGCGAAGCGCCAATTGAATACTGCTCCGTGGCCCTCCGTGGTCCTCCGCGCTTCCTCCGTGTTAGGATGATTGCCTGCTCTCCCGCACACCCTGACAGGGGATCGCCATGGCACGGCAGCTCAAGGTAGCGGTCCAGATGGACCCGATCGAATCGATCAATATCGATGCCGACTCCACCTTCGCTCTGATGCTGGAAGCACAGCGGCGGGGCCATCTGCTGTGGCACTACGAGGTGCGGCACATGGCGCTGCGCGAGGGCGTGAAGCGGCAAGGCGACAAGCGGGAGGAGCGGCTCCAGGCACGCGCCCGCCCGGTCAGCGTGGAGCGCCGGCATGGCACGCACTACACGTTCGGCGAAAGCAGCCTGCTCGATCTCAGCACGATGGACGTGGTGCTGATGCGCCAGGACCCGCCGTTCGACATGGCCTACATCACCGCCACCCACCTGCTGGAGCACATCCATCCGAAGACGCTGGTGGTGAACGACCCGGCCTCGGTGCGCAATGCGCCGGAGAAGCTGCTGGTCACGCATTTCCCCGACCTGATGCCGCCCACCATGATCACCTGGGACCTCGAGGCGATCCGCAACTTTCGCCACGAGCACCAGGACATCATCGTCAAGCCGTTGTTCGGCAATGGCGGCGCCGGCGTGTTCCGCATCAAGCCGGACGATGAGAACCTGGCCGCCCTGCTGGAGATGCACTTCGCGCGCTCGCGCGAACCGCTGATGTTCCAGCGCTACGAGCCCGCGGTGCGGCAGGGCGACAAGCGCATCATCCTAGTGGACGGCGAGCCAGTGGGCGTGGTGAACCGGGTGCCGGCGGCAGGCGAGGCGCGCTCCAACATGCATGTCGGCGGCCGGCCGGAAAAATGCACGCTCTCTGCCCGTGACCGCGAAATCTGCGCTGCGATCGGCCCGACCTTGCGCGAGCAAGGTATGATTTTCGTCGGCATCGACGTGATCGGCGACTGGCTGACCGAGATCAACGTGACGTCGCCCACCGGTATCCAGGAAATCGACCGGTTCGATGGCATCAGCATCGAGAGCATGATCTGGGACCGCATCGAGGCCAGGCGCGGCGGCTGAGGATCAGTCGTCCCCGGGCTCGCTGGCATTCTTGCGAATGATCGCGACGGCGATCAGCACGAATGCGACGACGCGCAGCAAATAGAACGAGCTTCTCGAATGCTCCGGTTCGGGTATCAGGACGACGACCGCCGTATTCGCCGCCAGCAACCAGAATGCTGCGGCGAACGCGAGGAACAGTGCGTCCCGACTGCGCCACCAGAACTTGGCAAAGAACAGACCGCATGCCAGGAACCCGGCCGTAATCATGCCGGAGAAATAGGTATTGACCACAGGATCGTTCACTATACTTCCCAGATAAAGCCATACAGCATTGCGCTGACCGCCAGAAATACTGTAAAGATCCGGAAAATTGACAGATCCAGGTCGGGCAACAGCAGAACATCTACTGCCAGCACCAGATTGTTCAGCGCCAGCAATCCGAAGCAGATCGCGCTCCACACCAGCAGCCTGGTTCTTCCCCGACGATAGGCGCGCGCCAGCAGGTAGGCGCAGAGCAGGCTGGTGACCACGCAGAGCAGATAAACCGTCGCCTCCAGCAGAGACCCGCTCCATTGGATGACCATCTACGCCTCGCCCATCCTGACGCTGAATATCTGCGCCGCGACTTTCGTTGCTAGCCGCTCACCGTCATAGCTGAGCCGGGCAGGTAAATTGCCGATGATCGATTGCGGTCGCATCGTCAGGCTATGACGGCCCGCTCAGATCCTGCGGGGTCGCCTGGGCCGCAGCCTGAACGCGTCGCCAAACACCTTTTCCACCGGAGGCTGCGGCGCAGCAGATGGCCGTACGATCGCATCGCCGCCGGGCTGGGCCGCCTCACAGGCTCCCGCATAGCTGCGCAGTCGTGAAATGTCGTGCAGCACAACCCGGGAGCCATGCGTCTCCACACCGAACGTCCGCAGCATCATGAAGGCGCGCGACAGGTTTTCGGCGCGACAGCCAAGCCAGGAAGCCAGCAGGCCCTTGGTGACCGGGAGCCGGAAATCCGCGCGCAAGGCGGTCGGTTCGCCGACCAGGCTGAGCAGGTAGGTACCCAGGCGCTGCGTGGCGACGCGGACCTTCAGGTCCACGACCTGGCGCGTCATGCTGCTCAGTTCCGCGGACATGGCGCGCATCATCGCCATGGCGGCAACCGGCCGTGCGGCCACCACTTCGCGCATCGGTTCCGCCGCTATCCTGACCAGCAGCGAATTCGAGATCGCTTCGGCGCCCATCTGGTAAGGCTCGTCCGTCAGCACGTTGGCCAGAACGAAACTGCTGGACGGTCCGAGGATGTCGATCACCGTGCTCGATGCATCGGGCGCCGTTCCGGTAAGACTGACCCGGCCATCGAGCAAGACGTAGAGGCACTCGGGCAGCGTGCCTTCCCGGAACAGCACGTCGCCCTGGGCGGCTTCGGCGATATTGCCTACCGCCGCGACGCGCTCCAGCACCTCGCCATCGAGTTGGGCAAATCCAGGTACTGTTCGAAGCATGGTTTCGATCGACTGCATTGCGGACCTTGCGCGAAAAGCACCTGCGGCATCACCGCCTCCGCACATTCATACATCGCTCCGGCGGTTTTGACCAAACATGCCGCCGTCAGTATTCGAACTGGTAGGTCAACCCGAGGCTGGTGCCGTTCGACGCGCCGGCTGTACCAACCGCGGAGGCTTCGCCGGTGCCCGCCGTGGCCTCCAGTTTCAGTCCCTTGGCGATGTCGATCTGCATGCTCGCCTGCGTACCTCCGCCCGACGCACTCTGTTTGGCACCGAGATAGACGTTCGGTGCAAGGTAGCGTCCGGCCTCCAGTGTCGGGTTGCCGTTGGCGCCGCTGCCGACCGAGAGGCGATCCAGGCCCAGGCCCTGCCGCACCTTGTCCAGCGGGTCGCCGATACCGGAGCCGCCGGCCCCGGTCAGGGTGGCCAGCCCGGCCGCCATGCCGGCGACCTGGAATGGGCTGAGCTTGCCGACGCCGGTGCCGAACAGCAGTTGCGCCAGCACCTCGTCCTGCGGCAATTCCGGCACGCTGGTCAGCGCGATCTTCGGGTTATGTGCGGTGCCGCTGATGGTCAGCGTCGCGGTCACGTTGCCGCTGCTGCTGGTCGCCACAAGATGGATCGCCGGATCGGTGATGCTGCCGCCATTGAAGCTGATTTCGCCCTCGCTGAAATCGAGCGCGTGGCCGGCGAGGCTCAGCGTGCCGCGCCGCAGGTGCAGCGCGCCCTGGGTGATCGGTTGGGCGAGTGTTCCGGCGACCTTCATAGACCCGCCGAATTCCACATCCAGCCCGCGGCCGCGGATGAACACCTGCTGAGGTGCATCCAGCGTCAGGTTCAGCGTCACCACCACTGGCGGCGCCGCTGGCTGTGCAGCCGGCCTTGCGCCGGGCTGCTGCACCGGTAGGACGGCGATGCTGGACGGCAGGCGTTCCGGCACCCGGATATCGGCACGCTGCACATGCACGGTGCCCCCGACGGCAAGCTGGGTCAGTGCCTGGCCGCGCACTGTCAGGTCGGCATCCAGCACGGCGCTGATCAGGTCGCTGGCCAGTGGCCTAGCATTCTTCGCGGTCAGGGTGAGATCGATCGGCAGGCCAGGTTCCTGCACGCCAATGGTGCCGCTCACGCTGATCGTGCCATCCCCGGCCTTGGCAGTGAATTGCGTGATCCGCAGTACCGGACCGCTCGCCTGGACCCGGGCAGTGACGTCGGTCAGGTGAAGACCCGCCGCGTAATCCTGCACCTCACCGCCGGCAAGCTGTGCCGTCCCGGTGACATTCGGCGCGGCGGTGGTCCCGGCGATGGTGGTGTCCAGCGTAACCCGGCCGCGGACTCGCCGTCCGTTGGCAGCCAGCACCGGATCCAGCACGGCGAGGTCGAGCATGCCACTTGCCCGCAGGTCCATCGCGCCGCCTGCGGCGAGCGGTGCCCTCCCGGTCAGGCTGACACGCGATGATCCTGCCGCGATGCTGGCATCGACCTGGGCGTCTGCGCCGTTCAGCCTGGCGCTGGCGGTAATATTTGCCGGTGGCACGGCCCGGCCCGGCCCGCTCCTGGCGCGCAGCCCGGTGGCGGTCAGCTTGACCGTCCCGTTGGGACGCGACGACGTGCCGGTGATGCGGGCATCTGCCTGCAGCGTGCCATCGGCCGCAAAGGCCGGCGATGCCACCGCAGCGATGTCGGCCGGCAGGTTGCGCAGCGACGCGGTCAGGTCGAGTGTTGTGCCCGCGCGGCCGGACACGTCCAGCACTGCCTGGCGCACTCCCAGCCGCAGGTGATCGATCGCGACGCCGTCGGCGAAGCCGAGATGCACCGGCGCCAGCAGGCGGATACTCTGCTGCCGCCAGTCGCCCTGCAGCGACGCGACGCTCAGCGAGCGCGAGGCGGTGTCGAGCGTCGCCGCCGCGCTGAGCCGCGCCGCTGCTCCCTGCAGATTCGGCACCGTGGCCGACAGCTTCAGCGCAAGCGCGTCGACTGGCCCGTTTGCCGTCATGCGCAGCGAGCCCGCCACATTGCTCGCCCGCGCGCCCTCGACGTCGAGCCGTGCATCCACCACCGGATGCGATTGCGGCTGGTCGACATCGGCGACCAGATCGACCCGCGACGCCGCGGCGGTACCCGCCAAATCAGCGCCGGTGACATTGACGGTCAGGTGCGCCTTATCCGGCGACGCATCCAGCGCAGCATCGAGGCTGCCCGCGATCGGCCGCCCGACCAGCGGCTCCAGGTCGGCCAGCCGCGTCATGGCGACGTGCAGCTTGCCGGCCGGTACCATGGTCGATGTCGGCATTTGCAGGGCCCCGCCGGCCTGCAGGCTCTTCCAGCTCGCCCGTTCGATGTCGATCGCCAGCCCCTCGTCGCGACGCTGCAGCGACACCGCCAGATCGAGCGGGGCGTCGAGCAGCGCGCCCTGCGCGGTGATCTGCGCGCTGGGATTGCCGGGCAGGCCATTGACGGCGATCCGTGCGGTGAGAGCGCCGGACGACACACCCCTGGTGGCGATCCCGCCGTTGATGTCGGCGGTCAGCGCCAGGTTGTCGGTCGTTCCGCTCGCCTGCCCGGTCGCCTGGAGCTGGCCTGCCAGCGTCGGTTCGGCGGCCGACAGGTCGGCCACGCCTAGCGTCCAGTGCAGATCGACCTGGTTGTTCGCCACGGATCCGTTGGCAGACATGCTAACCGATCGGCCGCTGAACTGGAGCTGCGACAATGTGATGTCCCGGCCACGCAGTGTTGCCGCCAGGTGCAGCTCTCCGTCGTCGCCGACCATCGCGCGCGCCTGCTGCAGGCCTCCGGTCACCCCGAGCTTGCCATCCACGGCAACCGTCGCGGAATCGCCCTGCATCGCCGCATGCAATTTGAGGGAGAGGCCGCCTTGCAAATCGAGCTTCTCCACCGCCGCGAGCGGGGCGAGCTCCGCCACGTCCACCGTGGCATCGAGGCGGCGGGCGTCGCCGGTCAGCACGTCGCCATCCACGGCGAACAGCTTGTGGCGCAAGGTGACATGCACCGGCCGGTCCGGTGCATCCAGTCGCACATCGGCCTGGATGATCAGCGGATCGTCGGCCAGCAGGTCGGGACTGGGTCCGGGCACATGCAGCCCCACGACCTGGCCATCCAGGCGAACCTGTCCGGCGTTGCCGGATATGTCGGCACTGATGTTGCCGGCGGTGGCACCTGCGGCCGTGAGCGCGTCGATGCGCAGATGGCCGGTGGCATCGGGCCGGATGAACGGGCCGCTCACATGCGCATCGAGCGCCACCGCCTGCCAGGCAATATCCGGGCGCGGCTGCATGGCGGGTGCAGACGCCGAAACCGTGAGGTCGGCGGCCAGATGCTCCAGGTCGAGGGTCCCGTCGGCCGCGGCATGCAGCGGCCCGGCGGACAACGTGAGGTGTGTGGCCACCGCACCCTTCGGGCCGTCCACATGGGCTTCGAGCGCCAGGGATCCGAGGTCGGGCAGGCCGGCTATCCCGGCCACCAGGCCATGCGCCGGTTCGCTTGCCTGCAACGTGGCATGCAGTGCCGCAGGATCGATCGCGCCATCCAGCGCGTAACTGCCGGCGCCATCGACCTGGCGGACATGCAGCGACACGCGGCCTTCCGCGAGGCTCTGCAACTCGCCCGACCCGTTCAACGCAATCGCTGCCGGTACGCCCGCGATCGGCGCCCCGATGTCCACCCGCCCGACCTCGAGTTCGCGCAGGATCACTGGCGCTGGCAGGCTGTAGGTGCCGCCGGAGGATGAACTGGCCGGCATCCGCATGACATCGACGTGTGCTGCGGCCAGGCGGTCGATCACGATCAGCCGGTGCAGCAGTTGCAGCGGGGACCAGTCGAACACGAAGCCGTCGATCGTGGCGTAGTCGCCGTGGGGATCCCGCAACGCGACATGGGCAACTCGCAGCGCGTCGGGAAACCGGCCGGAGATGCCGGCAAGCCGGACCGTATCGCCGGTCAGCTTCGGTGTCAGGCTCTCGATCGCGTGCCTGCCCGGCCCGGTATTGGCAGCCACCAGCACGGCGACCACCAGCAGGACCGGTACGCCCACCAGCACTGCCAGTATCCACCCGAGCCATTTCACTACGCGGCGCATCAGAATGCCTGGCCGATCCCGATATACAGTTCGAAAGCGTCGCCATGCGGCTCTCGGTTCAACGGGATTGCGACGTCGAGACGAATTGGGCCGATCGAGGTGTAATAGCGGGCGCCGATGCCGGCGCCCACCCGCCAGTTGCTGGTGAACGGCGCGCCATTCGCGGTCACCTGCCCGGCATCGACGAACGCTACCACGCCGTATTTGTCGAGAATCCGCTGGCGGAGCTCGAGCGATCCGGCGCTGACCGCCGTGCCGCCGGTCGGATTGCCGTCGGGGAATTGCGGTCCCACCGACTGGTAACGGAAGCCGCGCACGGTGCCTGACCCGCCGGCATAGAACCGCTGGTCGGGCGGCAGGCTGAACAGGTCGACCCCGAATGCTTTGCCTGTCAGGCCGCGCATCGCGATCACGCTGCGTCCGCCGCCGCTCAGGTCAAAATACGCAGAGCCGGAGATCTGCCCGATCACGAAGGTCGCGTTGTTGTGGCCAAGCGACTGGGTCGGCGTCAGCAGGATCGCCGCACGGAAACCGGACGTCGGGTCCAGCAGGCTGTTGGTGTTGTCGAACCTCACCGACATCGGCAGTCCGATCAGCTCGTACTGCCGCTCGACGCCCTCCTGCGTGATCTCCTCCTGTTCGCCCGACAGGCCGATACTGACCGTCCAGTGTGCCAGCAGCTTGCGGTTGATCGCGATCTTCTGGGTCAACGCGCGCTGGTCGTACGCTTCAAGGCTTTGTTTGATCGCACCCAGATCGATCTCAAGCGTCTGGTCGCGCATGAGAAAGTCCGGCTTGAGGAACTGGACGCCTAAGTTGTAGCCCGGCTTGACCACGTCATTGCCGCCGAGTTGGATGCCGCCGGTGATGTTGAGCTGCTCGGCGTTGCCGAACAGGTTGCGGTGATGCCATCCGGCATTGAGGTTGACGCCGAGGTCGGTCGAGTAGGCCGCGCCGACATCGACGGAGTGCAGCGGACGCTCGGTCACGTCGATGACAACGGGGATCGTGCCGTTTGGGTCCAGGTGTTCGCCAGGCGAGATGCGCACCACCGAGAACACACCGATTGACGCGAGGTCCTGGCGTGCCTGCTCGACGCGGATCGGGCTGAATCGCTGACCCGATTGCAGCAGCAGGCGGCGGCGAATGTAGTCCTCGTTCACCGTCTTCAGGCCGGTGATCTCGATCCGGCCGATATTGGCGTATGGCCCTGCGTCGACGCGGAAGGTGACGTTCAGCAGGTTGTGGTCCAGTTGCAGGGTGACCGGCGGCAGATCGACCTTCGCCAGCGGGTGTCCGGCTTCGCGGATAGCGGTCAGCAGGCGTTGCTGTGCGGTCAGCACGTCGGCAGCGATGGCAGGTGCGCCGGGCGACAGGCCCAGGCTGTTGCGCGCCTCGGGCGGCACATCGCCTTCGATGTCGATGCGGCCGAGATGGAATTGCGGCCCGAGTTCGAAGGATGCGCCAACTTTGACCGGCGGATCGGCCGGCGCGCGCTCCAGCAGGTCGGGAAGCTGGGGATCATCCAGCGGCTTGCCGTCGATGGTGAGTGTCACCTTGGCCTTGTAGTAGCCGAAGCTGTTCTGCGCCTGCTGGAAGCGGTTCAGATCCTCCCGCGCCCGGGTTACCAGCGCGAATGGACCGACCGGCGCGGTCTTCTGCAGCGAAATCAGCTGCGAGGCATCCTTCAGGGCGGTGTCGAGCGCCGTATTGCCGGTCGGTTCAAGCGTGACCTCATAGGGCTGAGGGTCGGCGGCAAATGCGGAGGGGCTGCAGACCATGAGGACAGCCAGCAGCAGGCAGGGGAGCACGGAACGCATTCCGCACACGGTAATAGGTGCAGTGTTCCGTCAAGTGTCACGGTTGCGCCATTGTTAGGAAACTGTGAGCGAGCTATCGGATTCCCATGAGGGAGACCTCCCGTGTCCCGCGCCGCCGCGCCGCCGCCCGCCCCTTGCTGGCGCGCCACGCCGAATTTCCTGCGCTGGCGACGGCACCCGCGGGGGCGGAAAGTCGTCCGGGCGTGCTGCGCCTGTTCCGTGTCCTCCGGCGCGGCGCCGGCGTGCTGCTATGGACGCTGCCGTGCATGCCGATCCAGGCGCTCCTCCTGATGCTGCCCGGCCGCGCAAAGGTGGTGTTCGCGCGCTCCTACTGGTCGATGACGACACGCCTGCTCGGGCTCAGGGTGCAGGTGATCGGCAGCGCTGCCGTTTCGCCGGCTGGACGCCCCGTGGTGTTCGTCTCGAACCACTCGTCCTGGCTTGATGTCCCGGTGCTGGGCGGTCGGCTCGACGCGTGCTTCGTGTCGAAGGACGAGGTGGCAGGGTGGCCATTCATCAGCACCATCGCCAGGCTCGGCCGCACTGTCTTTGTCTCACGCCAGCGACATGCGACCGGGCGGGAGCGCGACGTGCTGCGCAACCGGCTGGCCGCCGGCGACAACCTATTGCTGTTCCCGGAGGGGACCACGTCCGACGGCTCGCGCGTACTGCCGTTCCGCAGTGCCTTCTTCGCCGTTGCCGAGGGCGTCGAGCCACCACTGATCCAACCGGTTTCAGTGGTCTACGACCGGTTGGGCGGGCTGCCGACCGGTCGCGCCAGCCGGCCGATCTTCGCCTGGTATGGCGACATGGACCTGGCGTCGCATTTCTGGCGCTTCGCCCAGCAACGCGGCCTGCGCGCCAGCATTCTGTTGCACCCGGCGCTCGATCCCTCGCGCTTCGCCAGCCGCAAGGCGCTGTCGCATGCCGTCTGGCAGACGGTGGCGGACGGCGCGGCGACACTGCGCCAGAACCGGCCGGTGCAAGCGCCCGCGCCGCCGGCAGATGTCGTGGCGGAGCCGGCGTTTGCGTGAGGGAAGGGAAGGGAAGACTTCCCCTCCCTTACCCCCTCCCGGCAGGGGAGGGGGAGGTGCATTGGGCTCATTGCGCGGGTTGGGCTGGCTCCCGCCGCCCTGCGGCCCGGTATCATGTTCCAGTTGACAGGATGACGGCATTTCCTGCCAGACTGCGGACTGACCCAGGAGGCGAACCCGCGCTGCCGCGCTTGACCCGATCGGCCACTCCGACGATGTCTCGCCGCCCTCGAGCCGGAACGGTCCGGCCAGGCAGGGCGGAGTGTGGTCTATGAGTGTGACGGAGCGTGCGGAGACCGGCCCCAAGCGTTTGCACGTGATCACCTGGGGCTGCCAGATGAACGTGTACGACAGCGCACGGATGGCCGACGTGCTGGCGCCTCTCGGCTACGCGCCGGTCTCGGCCCCCGATGGCGCCGACATGGTCATCCTCAACACCTGCCACATTCGCGACAAGGCGGCCGAGAAGGTGTTTTCCGAGCTCGGCCGGCTGCGGCGGCTGAAGGAGAAGCGGGCGGCGGATGGCGGACGGATGATCCTCGCCGTGGCCGGCTGCGTGGCGCAGGCGGAAGGCGCCGAGATCCTGGCGCGGGCGCCCTACGTGGATATCGTTCTTGGCCCGCAGACCTACCATCGGCTGCCGGACATGGTCGCCCGCGCGGCGCGCGCCGGCGGCGCGGTGATCGAGACCGACTTCCCGGCGGAGGACAAGTTCGACCACCTGCCGGACGCCGCGGCGCCGCAGGGGATCACCGCGTTCCTGACCATCCAGGAGGGCTGCGACAAGTTCTGCAGCTTCTGCGTGGTGCCCTACACGCGCGGCGCGGAACAGAGCCGGCCGGTCGCCGCTGTCATTGCCGAAGCGCGCCGGCTGGTGGGGCAGGGCGCGCGCGAGGTCACGCTGCTCGGCCAGAACGTCAACGCCTGGCATGGCGAGGCGCCGGACGGCAGCATCTGGGGTCTCGGCCGGCTGCTACGGGCGCTGTCCGACATCCCCGGCCTGCTGCGGCTGCGCTATACGACGTCGCACCCGCGCGACATGGACGACGACCTGGTCGCGGCGCACCGGGACCTGCCGCTGCTGATGCCGTTCCTCCACCTGCCGGTGCAGTCGGGCGCCGATCGTGTGCTGGCGGCAATGAACCGCAAGCACACTGCGGCCGACTACCTGCAGCTGGTGGGCAGGCTGCGAGCCGCCCGGCCGGACATCGCTCTGTCGTCCGACTTCATCGTCGGCCATCCGGGCGAGACCGATGCCGATTTCCGGGCGACGCTGGTGCTGGTGCAGGAGGTTGGCTTCGCCCAGGCGTACAGCTTCAAGTACTCTCCCCGCCCCGGCACGCCCGCTGCCGGCACGCCGGCGCAGGTCCCTGATGCCGAGAAGGATCGCCGCCTGGCGGAGCTCCAGGCATTGCTGCGGGCGCAGCAGGCGCGGTTCAACGCCGGGTGCGTCGGCCTGGCCCTCCCGGTGCTGTTCACCGGCCCGGGCCGGCATCCCGGCCAGGTCGCCGGACGGTCACCATTCCTGCAGCCGGTGCATGTTTCGGCGCCGGCCGACCTGATCGGACAAGAAATGTCCGTGCAGATTGCCGCCGCCCTCCCCAATTCATTGTCTGGAACCCTCACCGAGGAGAGAGTCTGCGCTTGAGCCAATCCGCCACGATCCCTGCCATTTCCGCCGCCTCCCCCCACGGCAAGGCCGTGACCCTCCAGTTTGCCGACAACACGCTGCTGCCGTTGCTGCTCGGCGACCATGATCGCCACATGGTCCGCATCGAGCAGGCTCTGGGCGTGCGCCTGTCGTGTCGCGGCAACCGGGTCGCGATCACCGGCGAGCCGTCGCGCGTCGATGTGGCGCAGGCCACGCTGGAAGGCCTGTGGCGCCGGCTCGAACGCGGCGAGAGCGTCGGGCGACCCGAGGTCGAGGCGGCGATCAGGCTGGCGGATGCCGACACCGATCCGCGGCTGCCGTTGTCCGACGTGCCCGCGATCCGCACCCGGCGCGGCGCCGTGGGGCCACGCAGCCCGGGCCAGGCGGCGTATATCGAGGCGCTCGCGTCGCACGAGATGGTGTTCGGCGTCGGCCCGGCCGGCACCGGCAAGACCTACCTCGCAGTGGCGCAGGCCGTCGCTATGCTTCAGGCCGGCAAAGTGGACCGGATCGTGTTGTCGCGCCCCGCGGTTGAAGCCGGCGAGCGCCTGGGCTTCCTGCCCGGCGACATGAAGGAGAAGGTCGATCCCTATTTGCGTCCGTTGTACGACGCGCTGCACGACATGATGCCGGCCGAGCAGGTGGTGCGCCGCCTGACCAACGGCGAAATCGAGGTGGCGCCGCTGGCGTTCATGCGCGGCCGCACGCTGGCGCACGCCTATGCCATTTTGGACGAGGCGCAGAACACCACTGCGGTGCAGATGAAGATGTGGCTGACGCGGATGGGCGAAGGAACCCGCATGGTGGTCACCGGCGACCTGACTCAGGTCGATCTGCCCACCGGCGTCCGCTCCGGCCTGCGCGATGCGCTCGACACGCTGGAGGGCGTCCCCGGCATCGCGGTTACCCGGCTGGGCACCCGCGACGTGGTCCGCCATCCGCTTGTCGCGCGCATCGTGGACGCCTACGACCAGCGCGCGGCGGCTGAGGGCGACAAGCGCCGTGAAGCCCGTCGGGCGCGAGAGATCAACCAGCCGGCCGATGAAACCGGCAAGTAGCGATGGACCCGGACCCAAGTAGCAGCCCCGCGCAAGCGGGGATCCAGGATGAGGTCAGCGTAATCGTCACGGAGCCGGCCTGGCGCCGGCTGGTCGCACGCGCCGAGAGCATCGCCGACCGCGCCGCCCGGGCTGCGGGTGCGCATGCCTCGGTGGTGCTCGCCGCCGACCGCACCGTGCGCCGCCTGAATGCGCGCCATCGTGGCCGCAACAAGCCCACCAACGTGCTGACCTACACCGCGCCGGCACGGGAAATGGTGCTGGCGCTCGGTGTGATCCGCCGCGAGGCGGCAGCCGCCGGCCGGCGGCCCGCACACCACCTTGCGCATCTGGTGGTGCATGGCGCGCTGCACCTCGCCGGACACGACCACCACCATCCCGGCGAAGCCCGCCGCATGGAACTGGCGGAGGCCCGCATCCTGCACCGGCTGGGCGTTCCCAATCCGTGGAAGCGCGCATGAGCAGCAACGGCAATGGCGGACGCGCCTCGCTGCTGGCGCGGCTGCGCCAGCTGCTCGGTCACCGCCACCAGGAGCACAGCCTCCGCGAGTCGATCGCCGAGTTGGTGCAGGAGGCGGCCGACGAGCAGCCGCAGGCCGGCGAACAGCCGGAACTGGACCGCCAGGAACGCGCACTGATCGCCAACATCCTGCGTCTGCGTGAGACCACCGCGGACGATGTGATGCTGCCGCGCGCCGACATCGTCGCCATGCGCGTCGATGTGACGCTGGAGCAGGCATTGCAGCAGATCCGCACCGAGGGCCACTCCCGGTTGCCGGTATTCCGCGAGCAGCTCGATGATGTCGTCGGCATGGTGCACATCAAGGACGTATTCGCCTATGTCGGCCGCCCGGAGGAGTTCCGCCTGGAAGCGATCCTGCGCCGCCCGCTGATGGTGGCGCCGCAGATGCCGGTGCTGGACCTGCTGCTGCAGATGCGCCAGCAGCGCATGCACCTGGCGCTGGTGGTGGACGAGTACGGCGGCATCGACGGATTGGTGACGATCGAGGACCTGGTCGAGACCATCGTCGGCGACATCTCGGACGAACATGACGAGGTGCAGGCGGCGATGGTGGTGGAGCGGGCGGATGGTGCGCTCGATGTCAATGCGCGGCTGCCGGTGGAGGAGTTCGAAAGCCGCATGGGCCCTGTGCTGTCGGAGGACGAGCGCGATTCCGACATCCACACGATCGGCGGCCTGGTGTTCACGCTGGCCGGCCGCGTGCCAGCCAAGGGCGAGGTGATCAGCCATCCGTCGGGAATCGAATTCCGCGTGCTAGACGCCGATCCGCGGCGCATCAGGCGCCTGCGGGTGCGGCGCGCACCGGAACAGACCGAGGCAGCCGCGGCAGAGTGACGGCCCGGTCCGTTTGACTCGCCGAGAAGCCGCGCCCTAGCGTCATTGCGCCTGCCCACAGCTGCAAAGGTGTCGCCATGAGCCTCAGCCTCGACGGCGTTCGCGTGCTCGAACTGGCGCGCTACCAGGCCGGTCCACGCGGCGGCATGATCCTGTCCGACCTTGGCGCCGAGGTCATCAAGATCGAACGGTTTGGTGGTGAGGAAACCCGCAGGCATGCGCCGATGGTGCGCGGCCAGAGCGTGTATTTCACCGTCTACAATCGCGGCAAGAAGAGCATCTGCCTCGACCTGCGCAATCCGCGCGGCAAGGAGATCTTCGCCGAACTGGTCAAACAGTCCGACATCGTGCTGGAGAATTTCCGGCCTGGCACCATGCGCGCGATGGGCTTCGACTACGAGGCTCTGCACGCGCTGAACTCCGGCATCATCCTGCTGTCGGTGTCCGGCTTCGGTCAGTACGGTCCCTATACCGAGCGGCCGGCATTCGATCCACTCGGCCAGGCGATGAGCGGCCTGATGTCGCTCACCGGCAAGCCGGTCGGACAACCTCTCGGCACCGCCTCGTCCGTGGTCGATCGCTACACCGCGCTGCACGCGACGATCGGCGCGCTCGCCGCATTGCGGCATCGCGACCGCACCGGCGAGGGACAGCTGGTCGATGTCTGCCTGCTGGATTCGGCGCTGACCATGGTCGAGATCCCCACGGCGTATTACCTGGCTACCGGCGAGGAAGGTGGTGAAGCCGGCCGCCCGCCGTACCGCGCCAAGGACGGCTGGGTGGTGATCTCCGCCGGCGGACGCGAGATGGCGGCGCGGCTGATGCAACTGGTTTCCGGTGCAACGACCAGCAGGGAGGCGGAGCCGCTGACCGGCGGACAGGGCGGCAGCGATGCGCGCAAGGCGCTGGAGGCCTGGTGCGCCGACCGGCCGGTGGCGACCATCTGCTCGGCGTTGATGGAGATCGGCGTGCCGGTCGCGCCGGTGAAGACCATTCCCGAAGTCGCCCAGGATCCGCATCTGTGGGAGCGCGAGATGCTGGTGAAGATGGAAGACGCCGTGGCCGGCGAGATCTATGTGCCCGGCGTGACCGTGAAGATGTCGAAGACGCCTGGCCGCGTCGGGCCGGTACCGACGCCGGGACAGCACACCGACGAAGTGCTCGGCCGATTGCTTGGCTACGACACGGACACCCTCGGGCGGCTTCGTCAGGCCGGCGCGATCGCATGACGGCGACCGTCGCCATCATCGGTGCCGGCATCGGCGGCGTTTATCTGGTGGCCGAACTGGGCCTCGCCGGGCATCGGATGCGCCTGCACGACCTCGACGACACGCGCCTGGCGGAGGTCCTTGCGCGCGGCGGTTTGGATGTGGAGGGCGAAGCCGGCGGCTTCGCTGCGGTGGAACATGCGACGACGGAACTCCGCACGGCGGTGGACGGCAGCGACATCGTCGTCGTCGTGACCGGCGGCACTGGCCAGGAGGCGGTGGCCCGGTCGCTTGCGCCCGTTTTGCGCGATGGCCAGCTGATCCTGCTGATCCAGGGCAACACCGGCGGATCACTCGTCGTGCGGCGCGCACTGGATGCGGCAGGCTGCCGCGCGCAAGTCGATGTCGCCGAGATGGACAACTATCCGTATTCCTGCTGGCGGCTTGGACCAACGCGCATCCGGCCTATCGTTCGCAAGCGCTGGCTGCAGATTGCGACGTTTCCCGGCGAGCGCATCGCATCGGTATTTCCCCGCCTGTCGCCGCTGTTCCCACACGCGGTCGCCGCGCCCACGGTGGCGCATACCGGCTTCACCAATGCCAACGCGATGCTGCATGTCGCGAACTGCGTGGCCAACGCCGGGAAGATCGATCGCGGCGAGACGTATCGGTTCTACGCCGACGGCGTGACGGCGTCGGTCGCGCGGCTCTACGAGGCGATCAACGCCGAACGCGTGGCAGTCGCCGCTGCGTTGGGTGCATCGGTGCCGACGCTGGCCGACTGGTTCGAGCGCACCTATGGGGTGCGCGGCGCGACGCTGGTGGAAACCTGCCAGTTGCTCACCACCAACAGCGACGGGCCGTACCAGGCGACCGGAACGCCGAAGTCGTTCGAGCACAAATACATCACCGAGGACGTGCCGGTCGGATTGATGCCGATGAGCACGCTTGGTGCCGCGGTGGGCGTTGCGACGCCGGCAATCGATGGGGTGATTGCGATGGTGCGGCACATGACCGGCAAGGATTTCGCGGCCGATGCGCGCACGCTGGAACGCATGGGGCTGGTTGGGATGGACGCATCGAGGATCCGTCGAGTGCTGGACAAAGGATTTGCGTAACCCTGTCATTGCGAGGAGCGCAGCGACGCGGCAATCCCCATCAGGATGGTGCGCGCATCGGCCCGATCGGGATTGCCGCGTCGCTGCGTTCCTCGCAATGGCAGTTACAACGTGAAACCCATAGCCTCTGCGTAGGCCTGCCGCACCGCCTCGGGTTGCCCGACGAGAAATGGAAAGTCGCGGCGGGGCGCGATGCCGGGACTTTGCCGGTCGGTTTCGACTTCCTCACGTGTCAGGCCGTCTATGAACTTCCGGCGCCCGATGATGGGCAGTTCGATGCAACCGTTCATCTCGGGGTCGCGCACGATCGCCTTGGGGTCGCCGCCGGCCGCGACCGTGTCGAGGTCCTGGAAGAACCGTTGCCGCATCATGATGATGCCGCGGTCACTGCGGCCGAGATGCTCGCGCCGCCGATCGGTGATCGCGCCCTGGCCGACCCAGCCGACAAAATCCTGGTTCATGATGTGGCTGGTGATCCACCGGCCGGTCGCCGCATCGGTGATCGGCGAATACCAGTAGGGGATGCTGTCCTGCACGAACGGCTCGCGATCCTGCGGCACGCGGGTGAAGAACCAGCCGATACTCAATGTCGAGGTATCGTCGATCGGCACGCGCCATTCGAAGTGGTTGCCGGTGAACAGCGCGTTGGGCCATAGGCACACACGGCCGACCGTCCATAGCTGGCTGGTCTCGTCGGAATCCTCACGCACGCGGCGATACACCAGCCCGTACTCGAATTCATCGAAGGCCAGCTTGAGATGGCGTGGCGAATAGTCATTGCGCCCTTTCAGTCGTGCGCCCCAGTTGTCATGCATCCACTCGAAATGCACCGGGTCGATCGAGTTCTCCTGGCACTGGAACCAGTTGCAGGGCACCACGGAGAACACGATCTGCACGAAGCCGTTGGCCCAGCAGAACGGCTCCCAGTTCGGCAGCAGCGGCGCCGGTTCGGGACCGAGGTACGCCCACAGCAGGCCCGCTTTCGCCTCCACGCGATAGGCCTGGATGCGGATCTGGTCGCGGAACCTCACCTCCGGCGCATCGATGTCCTCGAACGGCTGTTCGCGGCATGCACCGGTCTCATCGAACCGCCAGCCATGGTAGCTGCACCGCAGCCCGCACGCTTCGACGATGCCATAGGAAAGATCGGCGCTGCGGTGTGGGCAGTGACGCTCCAACAGGCCGTAGTGCCCGGAAAGGTCCTTGTAGAGCACAAGGTCTTCGCCAAGCAGTCGCACCGGCTTGGTCGGTGTGTCGGCGAGTTCGGAGACCGCGGCGATCGGTTGCCAGTAGCGGCGCAACAGATCGCCCATCCTGGTCCCCGGGCCGACTTCGGTGAGCAGTCTGTTGCGCGCCTCGCTGAGCATGGCCTGTCACCTGATCAAGCGAGTTTCACCAGCTTCTGCATGCAGCGGATGTCCTCCTCCGCCGCAATCGGCGTGCCGCGATTGCGCATTGCGGTGCGCGATACCTCGCCGACATAGATGTTGCCGCGTGAGTCGATCGCCACGCCATGCGGCGCGATGAACTGGCTGGATCGCTCGCGCGTGGCATCGCCCAGTCGCGCGATCGGCTTGCCTTCGTGCGTCACGATGCTGACCCGTGGCCCGATTCCGGGCGACTTTGCGTTGACTGCCATCCCCGGCCCGCTCTCGCCGATATACGCCAGCGGGTTGCGGCCCCGCGTCATGCAGAGCCCGCACGGGCGGTGCAGGTTGTTCCACTGCGCGTGGTACTTGCCCTTGCCGTCGAACACCTGGACGCGGTGGTTCTCGCGATCCGCCACGTATACCCAGCCGTCTTCATCGCAGCAGATGTTGTGCACGATGTTGAACGCGCCCGGATCGGTACCCGGCTCGCCCCAGGAGAACTGCAGTTTCCCGTTCGGCGAATACTTGTGGACGCGTGCGTTGCCGTAGCCGTCGGCGACATAGATATCGCCGTCCGGCGACAGCGCCGTGTGCGTGCAGCGGTTGAACGGATCGCCGCCATACATCGGCGCCGGTTCGCCCGGCACGCCGATCTCCAGCAGCAGCTTTCCCTCGAGCGTCAGCCGGCGCACCGTGTGGTCGCCGTCGTCGGTGCAATAGATCGTGTCGTCCGGCGCGATGTGCACGCCGTGCGGCCGGCGGAACAGCCCCTCGCCCCACGAGCGCAGGAAGTTGCCGTCGCTGTCGAACACCATCATCGGATGCTCGCTGCGCGCGAACACGTAGACGTTGTCCTTGCTGTCCACGCCGACCGCGGCGACCTCGCCGTAGTGCCAGCCGTCCGGCAGCTTGCCCCAGTTCTCGATCACCTCGTAGCGGTGCTCGCCGGATCCGACGATGATTGCCATTTCTATGCCGCCTTTCGTGCTTCTTTGGGCGTATGCCGATCGAGGAACGCCATGACACGGCGCAACTGCTCATCCAGGTGCTCGGGTCCGCGCCAGCTCTCCAGCACCTCGATGCCGGGCAGCAGCTGCTTCAACTCGTCCGACGTGACCGCCGGATGCGGCTTGTCAGTGCCAGGCAGCAGGAAGGTCGGCACCGTGCAGCGGCGGCAGAACTCGCGACTGACGCAGAACACGAAGTCGTGGTCCCACATGTTCCTGCCGAACGCCGCGATCTTCGCATCGTCGAGCTGCGGGCGCTCCGCCTTCATCTCCGCGGCCCATTCGGCGAAGCTCTCCGGGAAATACTCCGGATGCTCCGGATGCAGCCCAATCGGGTTCTGCAAAACCGCCGCGGTGATGCGGTCGGGTGCGAGCTCGCAAAGCTTCAGGCAGAAACTGCCGCCGATGCAGCCGCCCAGTGTGTGGAACCGGCGAAACCCGAGGTGATCCATCAGCGCGAGATGATCCGCGGCGTAGGTGTGCCAGCCGTGGTCCGCCTCGATCGCGGTGCGCGAGGCGCCGGCATTGCGCTGGTCCATTGCGATGACGCGATAGTGCCCCGCGAGCGACTGCGTCCAGTCGCTCCACGGCCGTGGCGGGCCGCCCGCCGGCGCATGCCACATCTCGGCGCGCGAGCGCATGCCGCCGGGCGCGAACAGCAGGATGGGATAGCCCTGGCCGTATTCCTGGTAATGGATCTCGCCGTCCGGGCGCCTCAGCACGGGCATGATGGACTCCTCTCCCACGGGTTTTGCGCTAGCCTATCAGACCGTCCGCGAGGAGGACCAGTATGACCGACACCGTGCATGGCCGTTACAGCTTCGCCGATTTCCGCCTGCAGAACGGCGAAGTGCTGCCGGAAGTCACCATCGCCTACGCGACGCGCGGCAGGCTCGCGCCGGATGGCCGCAACGCCGTGCTGGTGACCCACGGCTACACCAGCGGGCAACGCATGATCGAAGCCGGTGCAGGCTCGTCCGAAGGCGCATGGAGCACCCTGGTCGGCCCCGGGGCGCCGATCGACACCGAACGCTGCTTCGTCGTCTGCTCCAACATGCTGGGGTCCAGCTACGGCTCGACCAACGCGGCGACGCGCGATCCGCGCACCGGACGGCCGTATGGCCCGCGCTTTCCGAACATCACGCTGACCGACATCGTCACTGCGCAGCATCGGCTGCTGGAGCATCTCGGCGTGCGCCATCTGCGCGCGGTGGTCGGTCCATCGTACGGCGGCTTCCAGGCATTCCAGTGGGCTGTCACCTTCCCCAACGCGATGAACGGCATCGTGCCGGTGGTGTCGTCGCCGCAGGCGCAAAGCCGTGACCGCGTGGCGACGCTGCTCGCCCGGTTCGAGCGCGATCCGAACTGGCACGGCGGCGACTACTACAATACGCCAGGCATGGGCGCGACCTTGCTGGCGCTGCGCGTGGAAACCCTGAAGCGATACGGCATGGGTCCGGACCGCGAGGCAGAGATCACCCGCGCGGCGACTGCATGGGCCAAGGAGTTCGACGCGAACTCGCTGCTGATCCTGGGCCGCGCGATGGAATCCTACGACGTGACGCCGGACCTGGCGCGTATCCGCGTGCCGGTGCTGTACGTGCTGTCACGCACCGACGAATTGTTCCCGCCAAGCCTGGCGCCCGGCGTGATGCAGAGCCTGCGCAAGGCTGGCGTGGATGCGACGTATTTCGAGATCGACAGCGACCAGGGACATCTGGCCTCCGGCGCCGATGCGGCGAAATGGGCACCGGCGCTGCGCGAGTTCATGCAGCGATTGTGACCCGCGCACTGACAGGGTAACTGCCTGACCGTCTGCGCTAGGCCATCGTGATCTGCGTGAAGTCCTGGTACCAGCTCTGTGCCGGATGAAACCCGGTCACCTTCTTCGACATCGCCCGCGGGTTGAGGTCATGCACGATGAACAGCCACGGCGCCTCGTCCACCACGATCTCGTGCGCCTGAGCCAGCAGTTTGTTCTGCTCCGCCGGATCGAACGTCGCCTGCGCCTTGCGGACCAAATCGGTGAACGGCTGGTTGCTCCAGTGCCCCCAATTGTAGTTGGTCGGCGAGAAGCTATCGATCGCGTAATAGCGGAACATCGACGACGGATCGGTGAAGCTCAGGCTGATGTTGATGCCATCGTCGCCGTGCGACTGCGGCGCTGTGGGCGCGTTGCGGATCGCCACCAGCATGGTGCCCCATTCCACCACATCGAACTCGATGTCCATCCCGACGGCCTTGAAGTTCTGCTGCATGAACTCGTTCATCGGGATCGGCACCATCTGGCCGGAGCCTGACGTCGAGATCATGATCTTCGCCTTCACCGGCTTGTCCGGCCCGTAGCCGGCTTCCTTCAGCAGCGCCGTGGCCTTCTCCGGATCGTAGGTGTAGCGGTTCTTCGGCGTACCGAAGATCGGGCTGTCCGGCGGATACAGTCCCATCGCCGGCTTCGCCGTGCCGTTGAGCATCTTGCACATGCCCTCGCGATCGACAGCATAGTTCAGCGCCTGGCGCACCCGCACATCCTTGAACGGTGACCCGTCGAGGCAGCTCAGAGCATAGGGATACGTATGTGGATACGGCCACAGGCTGATGTTGAGGCCTGCCTGCTTCAACGACGGGATCGAATCCGGCGGCGGCACTTCGATCCAGTCCACCTGGCCGGAGCGCAGCGCGGCGACCCGCGTGGTGGCTTCCGGCATCGGATACACCACCATCTTGTCCAGCCTGGGAACCCGCGCCTTGTCCCAGTACTCTTCGTTGCGGGACATCTCGGCGTATTGGCCGAGTACTACCTTGGTGATCTTGAACGGTCCGGTGCCGGACGGCTGCTTGGAGAATTCGGCCCAGGTCTTGCCCACCTTCTCCCACTGCGTTGGGCTGGCGATCAGCACGCGGGTCAGCAGGTAGGGCAGGAAGCTGAACGGATACTTCGTGGTTAGCACGATGGTCTTGTCGTCGGCCTTCTCAAACGCATCCACCATGGACACGGTGGCTCGCACGATCGGCGCGGCCGGCGCGTCGTATTGCGGCGATTTGTCGTCGTAGATGCGCCGCAGGTTCCAGATCACCGCCTCGGCGTCGAACTCCGAGCCGTCATGGAACTTCACGCCCTGACGGACCTCGCAGATCCACCGCAGCGGATTGGTTTCATCGGCGTGCCAGGCACTGAACAGGCCCGGCGTGATGTCAGCCAGGTTGTCGGTGTGGGTAAAGTCCCAGTTGACGACGGAATCGTAGGCCGGATAGCCGAGAAACCGGAAGCCTTCGCCACCGTTGTTGGGAATCCCGTGGGTGGTGGGAAGGTCCGCCGCCGTCATGCCGATGCGCAGGATCTGCGGAGTGGCTGCGGTCGCCGGCAGTCCGGGAATTGCCGCGGCGCCCGCCGCGGCAGCCATGAAGCCTCGCCTGGTGAACATGGAGCCTTCCATTTTTTGTTTGTGGGTTTGCGATAGTCGTGGTGCTGGCAATCGCTATGCCATCACCGCCGCCGGTTTCGCTGTGGCGCCGGCGCGTTCGATCATCCCGACCATCGTGTCCGTATCGACCACGTCGCAGAACGCATGCGCCATCGCCGACAGCGTTGCGTTGTGCTCATCATCGTTGAACGTCGCGTTGCCGTCGGCGATGAAGAACACCTTGTAATTGAGCATCATCGCGTCGCGTGCCGTCGACTCGCAGCACACCTGCGTCGCGGTTCCGGTGATGATCAGCGTGTCGATGCCGCGCTGCTGCAGGATCTCATGCAGGTCGGACGAGCCGGGCGCGAAGGCGCTGAAGCGTCGCTTCTGCACCTTGAGGTCCTGCGGCAACACCTCCAGTCCTGGCCAGATCGCGTGGCCGAAGGCGCCGGGGGCGAAGGTGTCGATCATCCGCTGGCGCCGCGCCGGGCTGCAGAAATGCTCGAAGAACGTGGACCAGGTGCGGACGGCGACATCGTCGAACGTGTTCTGGATATAGGCCACGAGGCCGCCGGCCTCGCGCACCGCGGCACTGATGCGGTTGACGTTGGGGACGATTTCGCGCGCCGTGGCGATCTCGGCGACCTGGCCGGGTGCCATGAAGCCGTTCTGCAGATCGACGACGATATGGGCGGTCCTGCGGGAGACCAGACTATCGAACACCCGCAGTTTGCCACGGCGTTCTGTGGCGCGGCGAACGACATCGGGATGGATTGCCGAATTGTGCATGCCCTGCCTCGCTTTGCTTATATCCTAATCATGCTGCATCGCAGCAATCTAGACAGAAGCGGAGATAGAATGCAAATGCCCGTGAATTAGGCGAACAAACCGGTGGACAGGGTCGCCTCGTGCGGTAATGATAGGCAGAGAATGCTGCGATGCAGCATAGATTGTGCCGCCCGGGGAGCCGCCACCGCCCATGCTCATCTTCGCCGCTCGCCGCCTCATCCAGGCCATCCCGATCCTCCTCGGGGTCTCGCTCGTGGTGTTCGGCCTGGTCCACATCGTGCCGGGCAACCCGATCGACCTGCTGATGCCGCCCGAGGCCTCACCCGAGGTCATCGCGCAGATGAAGGCCGCCTTCGGCTTCGATAAGCCACTCTACATCCAGTACCTGCTGTGGCTCGGCCGGGCGCTGCGCGGCGATTTCGGACTGTCTGTCTTCAACGCGACCCCGGTATGGGGCCAGCTTGTCGCCGCGCTCGCCAACACCTTCGTCCTGGCAATCCTGGCCGCCATGCTCGGCTTCACGCTTGGCATCGTCTGCGGCCTTGTCGCCGCGATCCATCATGGGCGCTGGCCCGACAAGCTGTTCTCCGCCATCGCCACCACCGGCGTCAGCCTGCCGCATTACTGGTGCGCCATCGTGCTGGTGCTGGCCTGCGCCGTGCTGCACGACTGGCTGCCGGCGCAGGGCATGGGCGATGATTCGCTGCCGCTGTACGACCGGCTGGAATATCTGGTCCTGCCGGTGGTCACGCTGTCGCTCATTCCGATGGGCGTCATCGCCCGCCTGGTGCGCGCCACGGTGCTGGAGATCATCGGGCAGGATTTCGTCGGCGCGCTCACCGCGAAGGGCCTGACGCGCTGGCCGGTGATCCGCCACATCTGCAAGAACGCCGCACCGCCGGTGCTGGCCCTGATGGGCCTGCAGTTCGGCTACCTGTTGGGGGGCTCGATCCTGGTGGAGACGGTGTTCAACTGGCCGGGCTCCGGCAACCTGCTCAACCTGGCGATCTTCCGTCGCGACATACCCGTACTGCAGGCGACCATCCTGGTGCTCGCCAGCTTCTTCGTCGTGTTGAACCTTCTGGTGGACATCGCCCAGGCGGCGATCGATCCGCGTATCCGTCGCTGAACGGGAGCGCAGCATGTCGCAGACCACAGCGGATTTCGTCAGGCGTGAACTGCAGGTTGCCGCAGATGCACCGCAGGCGGCGCCGACGCCGGGCTACTGGAAGGCAGTCGCACGGCGCCTCGGTCGCGATCCGGTCACCATCGCCGTTACGCTGGTGCTGCTCGGCATCATCTTCATCTCAATCGGCGCACCGCTGGTCACCGGCGGTACCGATCCGTACGCCGGTAGCGTGCTGGCGCGGCTGAAGCCGATCGGCACGCCCGGCCACTGGCTCGGAACCGACGAGACCGGTCGCGATCTGTGGACGCGGCTATGCTACGGCGGCCGCCTGTCGCTGCTGGCCGGCATCCTGCCGGTGTCGATCTCGCTGATGGTCGGCGGCTTCCTCGGCATCCTGGCAGGCTACGCCGGCGGCATCGTCGGCACGCTGATCATGCGCACGATGGATGTGTTCTATGCGTTCCCCTCCATCCTGCTGGCGATCGCGATCTGCGGGCTGCTCGGCAATGGACTGTCCAATTCGGTGATCGCGCTGTCGGTGGTGTTCATCCCGCCGATGGTGCGCATCGCGGAAACCGTGACCACGCAGGCGCGACAACTGGATTTCGTCGAGGCGGCGCGCGCGTCGGGCACCACGACGATGCAGATAATCCGGCATCATGTGCTGGCCAATGTGCTGGGACCGATCATGGTGTACGCGACGAGTTTGATCAGCGTGTCGATCATCCTGTCGGCGGGGCTGAGCTTCCTCGGTCTTGGCGTGACGCCGCCGCAGGCGGAATGGGGGCTGATGCTGAACTCGCTGCGCCAGGCGATCTACGTGCAGCCCTACGTCGCGGCGCTGCCGGGCGCGATGATCTTCATCACCTCGATGTGCTTCAACCTGATGAGCGATGGGTTTCGCTCGGCAATGGATGTGAGGCTGAACAAGTGATGCCCAACCGCCATGACCGCTGACGCGCGCGATCGCGGTGGCCCGGCACAGCCGCTGTTGCTGGTGCACGGTCTGCGCAAGCATTTCCCCGTGCGCGGCGGGTTGCTGAACCGCCGGATCGCGACAGTGCAGGCAGTGGACGATGTGTCGTTCTCGGTGCGCAAGGGCGAGACGCTGGGCATCGTCGGCGAATCCGGCTGCGGCAAGTCCACCACCGCGCGGCTGCTGATGCGCCTGATCGAGCCGGACGCCGGCGACGTGGTGTTCGATGGCGATCCCGTCGCCGACCGCCACGGCATCACGGTGAACGCGATGCGCCGGCAGATGCAGATGGTGTTCCAGGACAGCTATTCGTCGCTCAACCCGCGCATGACCATGGCGGAGAGCATCGCCTACGCGCCGCGCATGCACGGGCTCGGCGCCAGGCAGGCAATCGAACGCGCCGAAAGCCTGCTGGCGCAGGTCGGGCTGAACCCGCGACAGTACGCGCGGCGCTATCCGCACGAACTGTCCGGCGGACAGCGCCAGCGGGTGAATGTCGCCCGCGCGCTCGCCCTGGAGCCGCGCATGGTGATCCTCGATGAAGCGGTCTCCGCGCTCGACAAGTCGATCGAGGCGCAGGTGCTGAACCTGCTGCGGGAGCTGAAGGAACGCTTCAACCTGACCTACCTGTTCATCAGCCACGACCTCAACGTCGTCGAGTACGTCAGCGACCGTGTGCTGGTGATGTATCTCGGCCGCGTGGTGGAGACCGGTCCGGTCGAGGCGATCTACGCGCGTCCGCGGCATCCCTATACGCGCGCGCTGTTTGCTTCCAAGCCGACATTGGATCCCGATCGGCGCACCATGGAAATGCCGCTGACCGGCGATCCGCCCAATCCGATCAACCCGCCCTCCGGCTGCCGCTTCCGCACGCGCTGCGCGTTCGCCCAGGCGATCTGCGCCGAAGTCGTGCCGCCACTCGCGGCGCCGCTGGACGAGGCTGCGGACGCGCCAACCGAGCATTTGGTTGCCTGCCATCTGCCGGAGGGACAGGCGGCAATGGTGCTGCACCATGCCTGACATCATGGTGCCCGAGCCGCCGGTGCTGCGTGTCGATGACCTGACGGTGCGCTTCCGTCGGCGTGGCGGCGAGGTCGCCGCGGTGAATGGCGTGTCGTTCGCATTGGCGCGCGGCGAGACACTGACCATCCTGGGCGAATCAGGCTCCGGCAAGAGCGTCAGCCTGAAGGCGCTGATGGGCCTGCTGCCGGACTATGCGCAGGTCGATGGCCAGGTCGCACTGGACGGCAGGGATATCCTGGAGCTGCCGCCGGCGGAGCTTGCGAAGCTGCGCGGCGGCGCGATCTCGATGATCTTCCAGGAGCCGATGGCGGCACTCGATGCAGTCTACACCATCGGCGAGCAGATCGCCGAGACCATCGTCCAGCACGAAGGCGTCGGCCGCCGCGCGGCGATGCAGCGTGCGCTCGACCTGCTGGACCATGTGAAGATCCCATCCGCCGCGCGGCGGCTGAAGAACTATCCGCACGAGTTGTCCGGCGGCATGCGGCAGCGCGCGATGATCGCGCTGGCGCTGGCGTGTTCACCGTCGGTGCTGCTGGCCGACGAGCCGACCACCGCGCTGGATGTGTCGGTGCAGATCCAGATCCTGCTTCTGCTGCGCCAATTGCAGCAGGAACTCGGTATGGCGATCGTGTTCGTCACGCACGATGTCGGCGCGGCGGCAGAAATCTCCGATCGCATCGCGGTGATGTATGCCGGGCGCTTCGTCGAGACCGCCACCACGCGCGAGATCATGCGCACGCCGCGGCATCCGTATACCCAGGGCCTGCTCGCTTCCACCGTGCATGGCGGGCTGCGCGGCCGCGTGCTCGAGACGATCCCCGGTGCGCCGCCAAACCTGGCGCAGGTGCCGCCGGGCTGCGCCTTCGCGCCGCGTTGCCGCTACGCGATCGACATCTGCACACGCGGCAACGTTCCGGTGTTTACGTCAACGACCGGTGCGATGGTCCGCTGTGTGCGTGGCGTCGTACCAAATCCCACCCAGGCAAGCAACGAGGTATCCGCATGAAACCCAGTGTCAGCGAAGCGGAATTCGACGTGATGGTCGCGCAGACCGGCCTGCCGCTCAGCACCGAACAGAAGACCACGCTGTACGACGCCTATTGGATGTTGGAAGCCATGATCGCGCGGGTGAACACGCCGATGCCGCGTGAGGCGGAGCCGGGACATATCTTCATTGCGGAGGTACGGTGATGGACGAATTCCTCACAATCGCCCAGGCGTCGCAACTGATCGCGGACAAGAAGCTGTCGCCGGTCGAGCTGACGCAGGCCTGCCTCGATCGCGTAAAGCAGCAGGACGATGTGCTGCACGCCTTCATCCTGCCGACGCAGGAACGCGCGATGTCAGATGCACGGGCTGCCGAAGCGCGCGTCATGGCGGGACTGTCGCGCGGCAAGCTGGACGGCATTCCGATCGGCCACAAGGATATCTACAACACCGCCGGCATCCGTACCACCGGGCATTCCAAACTGCTGGAAGACAACGTGCCGGAACGCGACGGCACTGTGGTGCGCAAGTGGGCCGAGGCCGGAACTGTGCTGATGGGCAAGCTGTCCACGCATGAGTTCGCGATGGGCGGACCGTCATTCGACCTGCCGTGGCCGCCGGCGCGCAATCCGTGGAATCCCGAGCATTTCACTGCGGGTTCGTCATCCGGCACCGGCGCGGCGGTGGCCGCCGGGTTGGTGCTTGGCGGCACCGGTTCGGACACCGGCGGTTCGATCCGTGGACCGGCGGCGCTGTGCGGCATCGCCGGCATCAAGCCGACCTACGGCCTGGTCAGCCGCACCGGTGTTCTGCCGCTGTCGTTCAGCATGGACCATGCGGGGCCGATGGCGTGGACGGTGGAGGATTGCGCGCTGCTGTTGCAGGCGATGGCCGGCCACGATCCGAGCGACCCGGCGAGCGTCGATCGACCGGTCGCCGACTTCACCGGCGACATCGGCAAGAGCGTGAAGGGGCTGCGCATCGGCGTGGTGCGGCACTTCTTCGAAACCGACAATCCGGTCAGTCCCGCCACGCTGCTCGGCATCAACCACGCGATGGATGTGTTCGAGCATCTCGGTGCGGACGTGCGCGATGTGACGCTGTCGCCGATGGCCGACTACCACGCCTGCGGTTCGATCATCCTGACGTCGGAAGCCTACGCCGTGCATGAGCCATGGCTGAAGACGCGGTTCAACGACTATGGCGAGCTGTTCCGCGACAGGCTGGCGCTGGGCGGCTTCATTCGCGCCACCGACTATGTGCAGGCGCTGCGTCGCCGGCGGATGCTGTGCGAAGAACTGAAAGCGGCGATGGCCGGGTTCGATATCCTGGTGTCGGCCTCGCAGGCCGCCGAGGCGCCGCTGATCGCCGAGGTGCCGAAATGGAGCACCATGGAGAAGCCGTCGCTGACGATGCCGTTCAACCTGACCGGTTATCCGGCGATGAGCGTATGCACCGGGTTCGGTGCAGGCGGGTTGCCGGTATCGATGCAGTTGATCGCCAAGCCGTTCGCCGAGGCGACGCTGTTCCAGGCCGGGCATGCGTACGAGGTGGCGGTCGGCACGCGCAAGCGGCGCCCGTCGATGGTATTGGCGGAAGCGGCGTAGGGCCGGGCGGCCTCCACGCTCCCTCGTCATCCTCACGAAGGCGAAGATGACGGTGCGTGCGCATGACGAAGGTGGCGCGCGGATGACGACTGTGGATGGGCGTTACCCATCCGTCAGCGTCGGCCACAACGCATCGGCGCCGCGCGCGCAGACGAAGCCACCGACCTTCGCTGCCCACTCCATCTCGCCGCCGAACTCGTCGCGCCATGACCACAGCCGGCGCGTGCTGAGCTGCAGCGAATACTCCTTGGTGAAGCCGATCGCGCCATGCACCTGGTGTGCGATCTCCGACGCCAAGGTCGCCGCATCGCCGACGCGCGTCTTGGCAATCGCCACCAGGAACTCCTGCATCGCCGGGTCGTCCAGCGACAACGCCTCGACGCCCGCATCGGCCGCGGCGCCGGCGGCCGCCACCTGCCCTGCCATCACCGCAAGCTGCTGCTGCACCGCCTGGAACTTGCCGATTTGCCGGCCGAACTGCTTGCGCTCGCCGGCATAGGCCACTGCGGTATCCAGCGCGCGCTCCATGGCGCCGGCCATCATCACCGCCCTCGCCAGCGCGCCACGACGATACAGGGCGGCACGATTCACTCCCGGGCCGACCGGTGCCACCACGTTACCGGCAAGCCCCAACCCGTCGAAGCGGTAGGTGTCGCGCGGCTCTCCCGCCATGTTGCGGCCAGGTGAGGGAACTGCGCCTTCGACGCCGTCGCCGAACATCACCACCATCTCGCCATCAGGTCCGTCAGTGATCAGCACGACCTGTCCGGCCTGCGCCGCCCACGGCAATCGGCTCGCCCGCCCTGACAGGCGCCAGCCATTGCCGTCGCGTTCCAGGGTCAAACGGTCATCGGCGCGCACCGGCCCCACGGTCATCGGCCCTTCGCTCACCTCCAACCCCGCGGCCGACGCGACCCATGCCGCCAGCATTGTCTCGGCCAGCGGGATCGGTGCGGCAAAGCGGCCCGCGACGCGCAGCACCGCGAACAGATCGGACCATTCCGCATCGGCGCCGCCGGCGGATTCCGGCAACGCCGCCAGCGGTACACCGGTCTCGCTCACCGCGTGCCACAGCGCATCGGGGAAAACGCCGGTTTCGGCTGCGTCGGCGACCTGCTTGGTGCAATGGTCCTCGAACAGCCGACCCATGCTCTCCAGCAGCATCCGGGTTTCATCGCGCATGGCCATTCTCCTCAGCGCAGCCCAAGTCCGCGCGCGATGATGCCGCGCAGGATTTCGCGCGTGCCGCCCTGGATCGACAGCCGCGGCGCATTCATCGTGCCGCGCGCCAGCATCGATACGTACGTATCCACAGCCTCGAGTTCCGGTTCGGCCGGGAACAACTGGCGCGCGACGATGGGCAGGTCCTGTTCGTAGCGTGTGCCGAGGTCCTTGGTGACGGCCGCCTCGGTCAGCGGCTGCAGGCCTTCCTGCAGCATGCCGGCGATCGACAGCGACATCCGCCGTAGCGTGGCAAGCTGCGCCACCAGTTTTCCCAGCGCCGCGGCCGTCGCGCGATCGGGGTTCGGTCCGGCGACGCGCACCATCTCCACCAGCAGCTTGAACAGCACCAGGAAGCGGTCCGGCCTGCGTTCGAATGCCAGTTCGCTGGACACCTGGCGCCAGCCGTTGCCGATCTCGCCGAACAGCCGGTTGTCCGGAACGAACAGGTCGGTGAGGAAGATCTGGTTGAAGTGGTGCTCGCCCAGCAGGTTGATCACCGGGCGGATCTCGATGCCGGGCGAGTTCTTCAAATCCACCAGGAACTGCGTCGCGCCCGCGTGGCGATCGACCTCGTCCTGTCCCGCTTCGGCCATCTTGCAGAACAGGATCATGTAGTCGGCGCGATGCGCGTTCGAGGTCCACAGCTTGCTGCCATTGATGCGGAAGCCGCCATCCACCTTCACCGCGCGGGTGCGCGTGCCGGCGAGATCCGATCCGGAATCCGGTTCGCTCATGCCGATGCAGAACGACAATTCTCCGCGTGTGATGCGCGGCAGGAACCAGTCCTTCTGCTCGTCCGTGCCATAGCGCAGGATGTTCGGGCCGCTCTGGCGATCGGCGGTCCAGTGGAAGCCGACCGGCGCGCCGGCCGCCAGCAATTCCTCGATCAGCACGTAGCGTTCGAACGCGGTCCGCTCGCTGCCACCGTACTGCTTTGGCCAGGTCATGCCGATCCAGCCGCGCTCCGCCATCCTGCGGCTGAACGCCTGGTCATAGTCGCGGCGATTGCCGAGTGAGGCGGCGTTGTCCTGCAGGAACGCGCGCACTTCCTTGCGCAGGGCCTGCGCGGCCGGCGGCAGTTCGATGGGATCGAAGCGGAATGCCTGGAACGTCATCGGCGCGACCCTTTCAGCGTGCGGCGGGTGCGACGATAGCTGACAGCGGTGGGCGCTCAACCCCTGGGGGTGGAAAGGCTCCACATGGAGCGCCACCGAGATCGCGCCGAGGGCCACCAAGGAAGAGTGCTATTGCTCAGTGACGCTCGGTGGCCCGCGGTGTGAAACCTGCCTGCCGACCCTAAGTCGCCTCGTGCGTTTGCAATTGCTCCGCCGACTCGGCGGCATTCTCCGGAATACCTGCCAGCCGCAACCCCTGCGCATAGTGGTCGCGATCGCTCTCGCGCTCCAGCGGCGAAGTCGCCACGAAGCGCTCGACGGTGAAATCCGGTTCGATCGCGAGCAGCCGCCGGCGCACCACCGCGGCCTCCTGGGTACGCCCAAGATGGCCCAACGCCGCGAGATACGGCTTGTAGGTGGCGGAGAATGACGGGTTCATCTCGCTCACCGCACGCCCGACCGCCGTGGCCGATTCATAATCGCGCTTCAACAGGTGGATGAGGATGAAGAACGCATCGAAGAAGAAGGCGTGCGGGTCGAGCGGCGACAAGCGCTTGTAGCGGTTATTGCGCCGTTCGGCCTCCTCGGGATCGCCCATATACGCGTAGGCGATCGCCGACAGCGCCCAGGCCATCGCCAGGTTCGGATTGAGCGACAAGGCCCGCTCATGCAACGCCACGGCTTCGCGCAGGCGCCGATGCAGGTAGGCGCGGACATGGCCGGCGATGGTCAGGCCGCGCGCATCGAACGGATCGAGCACGATTGCGCGTTCCGCCAACTCGCCCGCCTGTTCCATCATGTGGCGCGGATCGTCCGTCCAGCCCTGGCCGACAAAGAAGACGTGCCAATACGCATACCAGGCGTGTGCCGCAGCGTAGTCCGGCTCCAGCTCGATCGCATGCGCGAGGTATTCGCCGGCCTGCATGAACGGGCCGCGCTCCATGCGACCGATCAGCGGGATCGAGCGCAGCATCAGGTCATAGGCGTTGGCGTCCACCGGCGGCCGGCCGGCGCTGCGCTTGGCCTCGATCAGCAGGATTTCCGGGTCGATCTGCGCCACCACCTCGGAGGCGATCTCGTCCTGCAGCGACAGCAGGTCGTTCGACTGGCGGTCGAACCGGCGCGCCCAGACCACCTGGTTCCCGGCCCGCAGGTCCAGCAGACGGACCGTGATCCGCATCCGGTTGCGCACCTTCTGGATCGATCCGTCCAGCAGGAAATCGATGCCGAATGTGCGTCGGATCGCGGTTTCGTCGCGTGTCTCGGCGGCGAAGCGGGCCAGCGAGTTGGAGGCGACCACGAACATCCAGCGAAACCGGGCGAGCGCCGTGGTGATCTCTTCCGCCAGCCCGGGAGCGAGATGCGACTCTTCCTCGGTGGTGCCGACCAACTGCAGCGGCATGACGCCGACATGGGCGCCGCCGCGGGTCGGCCGGACTTCCTGCGGCCGAGGCTCCAGGATCGGCGGCGGCTCGTAGGCTTCGTCTGCCGTCTGGGGCTGCGGCGGAGGCGGCGGCGCCGGCGGGCGCAGCGGCATGCGGCTGCCCGAGGGGCCGCGGATCTCGGCCAGCAGCTTCTGGGTCTCCGGCGACGGCGCGGCATCCAGCAGGTCGGCGAGCACAGCCCGGCAGCGGTCGTAGGCCTGGATCGCCATGCCGCGCTCGCCGCGGGCTGCGTGCGCCCGCATCAGCGCCCGCCAGGCGCCCTCATGCGCCCGGTCGATCTGCAGCAGGCGCTGTGCCGCCGGGATGGCTGCCTCAGGCTCGATCTGCTCGCGCAGCAGGGCTTCGGCGACCGTGCGCGCGCGGTCGCGCAGGCGTTCACGTTCGGTGGTCAGCCAGGCGTCGAAGGTCGGGTCGATGCCATCGAGGTCCTCCAGCAGGTCGCCATCGAGCAGGGACAGCGAGGCCGGCTGGTCGGTGGTCGCCCGCATCACCTCTTCGACATCGACCCACACCACGCCGGGCCGCAGCGAGAGATGGTCACGCGTCACCACCAGGACGTCGGTCCCGGCCGGGGCCAGTGATTCGAGGAGGCGGTGGATCTCCTGCCGGAGCGAGGCGCGGGCCTGTTCCTCCGGCCGCCGGCTCCACAATAATTCGGCCAGACGGCCACGCAACGCAGGACGCGGCGATGACAGCGCAATAACGGCCAATAGTGCACGGGTTTTGCGCCCGGCTGGCAGTACATTCTCGCTGGTCAGCGTCCAGGCTTCCATCTGACCGATCAACCGCATCCGCACCACGACCTGACCCGCTGAACCGGGCGGGGTCATGTGGGCTGAGGGTCGGTGTGAAGCGCCTGCCATCATCGCGTCATTTCTGCGGAGCTCGGTTGCATGAACAAGGGCTTCAGCACGCGAAAGCTTACGCCCCCCTTTCAGATCGCGGCTTCGACGAAGATTCGCTGGGCATTACCCTGCCATGCCTGATGAAATCGCGCCAGCCAATGTTCCGCCTGTATCGGCTCTCCGGCAACAATTGCCTCCAAAGGTGCCAGATAGACCGATTCATCCCGTCCCGCGGCGTCGCGTCGTGCCCGGGCACGCAGGCCGTCGGCGGCAATGCCAACGATTTCGCGCGCCAGGTCGCGCAGGCTGCCACCCCGCCAGTCCGCAGCCAGCCCCTCGCGCGGCACCGCGGCCCGCAATGCCACCGCATCCGCATGGCTGGCGCCGCGCAACACGGCCTCGGCCGCGGTGAGTGCCGCATCGTCGTAGAGCAGGCCGACCCAGAAGGCCGACTGCGCCACCATCATGTCGGCACGTCCGGCATCGGCGCCGCGCATCTCCAGGAATCGCTTGACGCGGACGTCAGTGAAAACCGTCGTGACGTGGTCAGCGAAATCACCCACAGTGGCGACGGTTCCGGTCGCATTGTGCAGCCGCCCGCTCATGAAGTCGCGGAATGAACTGCCGGCGACGTCGATGTATTCACCGTTTCGATAGATGAAATACATCGGCACGTGGTCGACCAGCCATTGTGCATAGCGCTCGAAGCCGAAGCCTGGCTCGAACATCACCGCGGGAATTCCGGACCGGTCGTTGTCGGTGTCGGTCCAGACCTGGGCGCGATACGACAGGAAGCCGTTGGGCCGGCCTTCGGTGAACGGTGAGTTGGCGAACATTGCCGTGGCCAGCGGTTGCAGCAGCAACGACACCCGAAGCTTGCGCACCATGTCCTGTTCCGACGCATAGTCGAGATTGACCTGCACCGTACAGGTGCGCGTCATCATGTCGAGGCCGAGTTTGCCGACCTTTGGCATGTATCGCCGCATGATCGCATAGCGGCTCTTCGGCATCCACGGCATCTGATCGCGCGTGGCAGTCGGATGGAAGCCCAGTGGCGCGAAGCCGATCTCCAGCGCACTGCTGACGCTGCGCACCTGCTCGTAATGCGCCTGCAGCTCCGCGTTGGTGTCGTGCAGTGTCACCAGCGGCGCGCCCGACAGCTCGAGCTGTCCGGCAGGTTCCAGCGAGATCGCCGCGTCGCCCTGCTTCAGGCCGATGGTCTGGCCGTGGTCGACGATGGGCGTGCCGCCGAACTGGCCAAGCCCGGCCAGCAGATCGCGAATCGAGCCGGGCTGGCCGTCCGCCGGTTGGTAGGGCGGCGTGGCGAAATCGGCATAGCGGAAGCCGAATTTCTCATGCTCGGTCCCGATGCGGAATTGCTCCGCCGGCTTGCATCCGGCAGCGAGGTGATCGGCCAGTTGCTGCAACGAAGTGATCGGGGTCGCATCGGCGTCTCCGGGATTGGACATGTCGCTCCCAGGCGTATCGGGTTCAGTTCGATGGTACTAGCGGCAAACCACCGCCTGCAACAATGCCAGCCCGGCGATACAGGCGGTCTCGGCCCGGAGGATGCGCGGACCAAGCGTTACAGCGGTTACAAAGGGACGCGCCCGCATGACGTCAAGCTCCACTGGCGTGAAGCCGCCTTCCGGACCGACCAGCAGGGCCAGCGGACCACGTCCCGCTGAAATACCCGGGGCGTCGATGCGTTCCGCGGCGACCAGCAAACGACGATCGGGCGGCCAGTCGGCCAGCACCGCGGCGAGCGGCTGCGGCGGCTGCACATGCGGGACGGTCAGGCGTTCGGACTGTTCGGCGGCCTCGGTCGCGATGCTGGCCAGCCGTTCCTGGTTCACCCGATGCGTGTTGCTCCGCTCGGTGGTCACCGGAAGCAGGCGGGCGACGCCAAGTTCGGTCGCCTTTTGCACGACCAGGTCGGTGGCATCGCGCTTCAGCAGCGCGAACACCAGCCAGAGGTCGGGTTCCGGCGCCGGTGCGCGAAGCTGCCGTTCCACGCGCAGGGTGGCGCGGTCGCGGCGGACCGCTTCGATGCGCGCGACGAACTCGCCGTCGCGTCCATTGAACAGGTTGACGGTGTCGCCTGCGCCACGGCGCATGACGGTGCCGAGGTAGTGGGCCTGCTGTGCCGAAGCGGCGATGGCCGCGCCGGGCGACAGGGGAGCGTCGACATGAAGGCGGATTGACCCGGGCATGGCGGTGGGCAGAGTAGCAGCCATGCAGGCGCACACCGATATCGTCGCGACGGGCTGGGTCGCGCGGCTGCCGAAGCCCTGGCTGCCTTATTTGCTGCTGGCGCGCGTGGACCGTCCGATCGGCACATGGCTGCTGTTCCTGCCGGGACTGTGGGGCATCCTGCTGGCTGGTGCGCCAGCCCTCGAATCGATCCGCCTGGTCGCGCTGTTCGCCATCGGCAGCCTGGTGATGCGGGCGGCCGGCTGCGTGGTCAACGACCTATGGGACCGCGATATCGACCGCATGGTGGCGCGCACCGCCGGGCGCCCCCTGGCCTCCGGTGCGCTGCGGCCACGCCAGGCGCTGACCTTCCTGGCGGTGCTGCTGCTGGTCGGGCTGGTCATCCTGCTGCAACTCAACCGGCTGGCGCAGGCGCTGGGGGTGGCGTCGCTGCTCCTGGTGGCGCTGTATCCGCTGGCCAAGCGGGTGACCTGGTGGCCGCAGTTGATGATGGGCTTCACCTTCGGCTTCGGCGCGCCGCTGGGCTACGCCGCGGGAACCGGACACCTCGGCGCCGCCTGGGCAGTGCTTTATGGCGCGGCGATCCTCTGGGATCTGGGATTCGACACGATCTATGCACACCAGGATCGCGAGGACGATGCACTGGTCGGGGTGAAATCGACCGCGCGGCTGTTCGGCGAACGCACCGCGCCTTTCCTCGCCGCCTGCTACGCCGGCAGCGTGCTGTTGCTGGCGCTCGCCGGCTGGCTGGCCGGGCTGAACGGCTGGTTCTTTGCCGCAACATTGCTGCCGGCGGTCCTGCTGGCACGCCAGGTCGTGTTGCTGGACATCCACGATCCGGCGCTGTGCCTGCGCCTGTTCCGCGCCAACCGCGAGGCCGGGCTGGCGGTGGCCGCGGCGATCCTGGTCGGCTGGATGTGACCGATGCCGACGCGTTCGTCCGGGCGCACACGATGCCCGGCCGCGCCGCGCTGGTGCCCGAAATCGCCCTCCACCTAGCCAGCGAGATCACGCCGATCTGGCAGGCAACCGAAGACTGGCTCGCCGCGCATAACGTCGACCCGCCGTTCTGGGCGTTTGCCTGGCCGGGCGGCCAGGCGCTGGCGCGTCACGTACTGGACCATCCGGCCGGCGTCGCCGGCCGCCGCGTGCTCGACTTCGCTGCCGGTGGCGGGATTGCCGCCATCGCCTGTGCGCTGGCTGGCGCCGCATCGGTGGAAGCCGCCGAGATCGACCGTCTGGCGCGCATCGCGATCGGGCTGAACGCCGCGGCCAACGGCGTGGCGGTTGGCGTGTTGCCGGTGGATGTGGTCGGCGCCGAGTGCCGCTGGGACATTATCCTATGTGGCGACGTCTGCTACGAGGCGCCAATGACCGCACTTATCCTGCCATGGCTCGGCCGGATGGCGCGGCACTGCGAGGTGTGGCTGGCCGATCCCGGCCGCGCCTACCTGCCGCGCGATGGCCTGGCGGCATTTGCCAGCTATCGCGTACCGACCAGCCTCGAACTGGAAGACTGCACTGAACGGCAGGTCGCGCTGTACCGGTTGGGCGATGCGCGAAGCGGCTGACGGCGGCAGGTCATGGCTCGGACTCCATCCGCGTACCGGCCAACCATCACGGCCGGGACAGGGCCGGCCGTGACAGTCGGCGAGGCGTCACGCGGACGACATCAGTATCCCGGCAGCTCGTTGACGCACACCACGCGCCAGCCGTCCTCGTGCCGTTCCAGGCGGGTCAGCGACAGGTTCTGAACCGACAGATGCAGCGCGTTGTCCGGGCCGATACGCAGGCAATGCGCCACCGCGGCACGGATCGCGCCGCCGTGGCTGACGATCACCACGTCCTGGCCGCGATGCTCGACCGAGAGGCGCTCCAGAGCTGCACCGACACGCGCGATGACGTCATTCATCGTCTCGCCGCCCGGCGGGCGTTCGTCGCCCGACAACGGCCAGAAGGCGTGCTTGGGCAGGGTTAGCCGCTCGGGCAGTTCGGCGTGCGGCAGGCCTTGCCATTCGCCGAGGCTTTGCTCGATCAGGTCCGGCTCGACCTGCGGCTCGCTGCGCGGATAGCCGGCGGCAAAGATCGCCTCCGCGGTGCGCCGGGTGCGCGACAGCGGCGTCACCTTCCACACCGCCGGCCGTGGCAGGCGCCTGGCCAGCGCCTGGTACATCGGCGCCTGTTCGAGCAGCGTCGTCTCGCACAGCGGCACGTCCATGACGCCATACAGGATGGCGCGTGCGTTCTCGTCCACCAGCGCGTGCCGGACCAGCCAGAAACGCGTTTCACCCATCGGCTCGGTTTCCCACGTCATGGCCGGTCGCCGCTGGCCATGACGGGCCGGTGCGATCGCATCATTCGCCAATGCTCATCAGTGCACCACGCAGCCGGGCCTGGCGGAACTGGCTGGCGAACAGCAGCGCGGCTCCCGCCAGCCATACCGCGTTCAGCGCGAACGCATACACCAGGTGATCCCACCGCACCTCGCCATTCAGCAGCACCGCGCGCATGCCCTCGAACACATGCGCGGACGGCAGCGCCAGTGCCAAAGGCTGCATCAGTTTCGGCAGCACCGACACCGGATAGAACACCGCCGAGAACGGCGTCAGGCCGAACAGCACCGACCATGCCAACGCCTCGGCCCCGGCGCCGTGGCGCAGGATCAGCGATACCACGCCGAGTGCCACGGCCCAGCCCATGATCATCAGGTTGATGAAGAACAGCACGACCACCGGGCCCAGCGAGAACAGGTTGAAGGCATACAGTGCCCAGGCCACCGCGATCGCCGGCAGCACGCCTGCCAGCATGCGGATCGCCGACATCGCGATGAGCGCCGCGACCAGTTCCCACGGCCGCATCGGGCTGACGAAGACATGGCCCAGATTGCGCGACCACATCTCCTCGAGGAAGCTGATGGCCACGCCCATCTGGCTGCGCAGCGCCACTTCCCACAGCAGCACGCCGCCGAGCAGCGTGGCGCCGGCGAGCGCGGCGGTATTGCCCAGCCGCGTGGCGAGGAAGCTCGCAGTGAAACCCCAGATGCACATCTGCAGCACAGGCCAGTAGGCCAGCTCCAGCAGGCGCGGCCAGGACCGGCGGTACAGCGCCAGATGCCGGTACATCAGGCCCCAGATCCGGCGGGCGGCAGGATGCATCATGCCGGTGCCCCGGCGCGCGCCCGGCCGCGATCGCGGGCAATGTCCAGGAACACCTCCTCCATGTCCTCGCGGCCGTAGCGGTCCAGCAGTTCCTGTGGACTGCCGCGATCGACGATGCGGCCTTTCTTCAGCATCAGCACGTAGGAGCACAGCCGCTCCACCTCGGCCATGTTGTGCGACGCCAGCAGGATGGTGCAGCCGCTCTCGTCGCGATAGCGCTCCAGCCAGCTGCGCACCCAGTCGCCGGTGTCGGGATCGAGGCTCGCGGTGGGTTCATCGAGCAGCAGCAGCTCCGGCCGGTTGATCAGCGCCTTGGCCAGTGCGACGCGGGTCTTCTGGCCGGCCGACAGCTTGCCGGCCGGGCGATCGAGCAGTTCGCCGAGGTCCAGTTCGGCGGCGAGTTCCGCGATGCGGCCTTCCAGTCCTGCGACGTTGTACAGATGGCCGTAGACGCGCAGGTTCTCCGCCACCGACAGGCGCTGCGGCAGCGAGACATAGGGCGAGGAGAAGTTCATCCGCGCCAGCGCGCGAAACCGGTCGCGCGCCATGTCATGGCCGAGTACGTGGATCGTGCCAGCGGTGGGGATCAGCAGGCCGAGCAGCATGGCTATCGTCGTGGTCTTGCCGGCACCGTTGCCGCCAAGCAGCCCCACGGTCGCACCGACGCGCACGGTGAAGTCGATGTCGTCGACCGCCAGCGTCTCATTGTAGCGCTTGGTCAGGTGGTGCACCCGGATGGCGTCCATGGCGGGGGCATAGGCTGCCCGCGGCGCGCCGCCAAGTGCAGCGGTGGCGCCAGATGGAATTGGAGAAAGGCGCATTGCTGCCCTAGGTTGTGCCGTCATGGTCGATTTCATCCCCGCCCCGGCAAGCCTGCCGCCGGGCCAGCGCGTCTACGCCATTGGCGACGTGCATGGCTGCCTGGACCGATTAGCCGCGATCCACGAACTGATCGCCGAGGACCTTTCGGTGCGGCCGGTTGCGGAGCCTGCGCTGATCCACCTGGGAGATTATGTCGATCGCGGCCCCGACAGCGCCGGCGTGGTGGAGCGGCTGGCCAACGGCTCGCCGGTGCCGGACGTGCCGACCATCAACCTGATGGGCAATCACGAGCACATGATGCTGGCCGCGATCGCGTCGGGGGAAGCCGACGCCACCGACCTGTGGCTGGCCAATGGCGGCGCCGATTCGCTGCAGAGCTGGGGCGTGCCGCGATCGGCGCAGCCGAAGGACTGGCCCGGCTACCTGCCGAGGCCGCATCTGTTGTTCCTGCGCGACCTGGCAGTGCGGCATCAGGTCGGCGGCTACCTGTTCGTGCACGCCGGCATCCGTCCCGGCATCGCGCTGGAGCGCCAGATCCGCCACGACCTGATGTGGATCCGCGAGCCGTTCCTTTCGTGCAAGGAGTCGTTCGGTATCGTCGTGGTGCACGGACATACGCCGCGGCACGACCCTGTGGTAAGGCCGAATCGCATCGGCATCGATACCGGAGCGGTAATGGGCGGAATGCTGACCTGCGCCGTGCTGGAAGAGGATCGGCTGGGCTTCATCACCGCGTAATCCGCGGGCCCGCACCGACCTTGAATGCAGACGCTTGCGTGGCAAGGAGCAGAAGGATACGGCGTTCCCCATGACCGACAGCGAAGCCGCGGCGCCCGCGCCATCCGAGCCGGAAGCCGACCTGGCAGCCGCCATACGCCGGCTGGGCCACACCAGTGCGCTGGTGGTGGGCGACGTGATGCTGGACCGCTACGTCTATGGCCAGGTCGAGCGCATCAGCCCGGAAGCGCCGGTGCCGATCCTGACGATAGACCGCGAACTGGCGATGCCGGGCGGCGCCGGGAACGTGGTGCGCAACATGACCGCGCTGGGTGCGGCGGTGGCTTTCATCTCGGTGGTGGGCGACGACGCGGCCGGTTCGGACCTCACCGGCCTGATCGGCGGCCAGCCCAATGTCGAACCGTGGCTGCTGGTGCAGGGTGGCCGCGTCACCACGCTGAAGACCCGCTATTTGTCGGGCGGCCAGCAATTGCTGCGCGCCGACCGCGAGGAGACTTCGCCGGTGCAGCCCAGGCTGGCCGAACGTCTGGTGCGGATTGCGCGCGATTCGATGGCGGCGACCTCGGTCACCGTGCTGTCCGACTACCGCAAGGGGCTGATGACCGGCGAGGTGCCGTCCCTGCTGATCGCCGCGGCCCGCGAGGCCGGGCGTCCGGTGATCGTCGATCCGAAGGGGCCGGATTATGCCCGCTACGCCGGCGCCGACATCATCATGCCGAACCGCGTCGACCTGGCGGAGGCCACCGGCATGCGGGTGGATACCGAGGCCGCCATCGTCGCCGCCGCGACCGCGCTGCGCCAGCGGCATGGCTTCGGCGCCGTGGTGGTGACCCGCGGCAACGACGGCATGACGCTGCTGGACGATGACGGTGCGCGGCATTTCCCGGCCGAGGCAGCCGAGGTCTACGACGTGGCGGGTGCCGGCGATACCGCGGTGGCGACCCTGGCCGCCGGCGTCGCTGCACGGCTGGAACTGGGCGTGGCGGTGCGGCTGGCGAATATCGCCGCCGGCATCGTGGTTGGGAAGATCGGCACGGCGGTGGCGCGCGAGGCCGACCTGCTGGCCGCGCTGTCGCCGGAGACCGGCTCGCTGCGCAAAATCGTCGGGCGCGATGCGGCGGTGGAGCACGTGCAGCGCTGGCACCACAAGGGCTGGCGCGTCGGCTTCACCAATGGCTGCTTCGACCTGCTGCACCCCGGCCATTTGCAATTGCTGGAGGAGGCGCGCGAGGCCTGCGACCGCCTGGTGGTCGGGCTGAACTCCGACGCCAGCGTGCGACGGTTGAAAGGACCGGGCCGTCCGGTGCAGCCGGAAGCCGCCCGCGCCGCGGTGTTGGCGAGCCTGGCCAGCGTCGACCTGGTCACCGTGTTCGAGGAGGACACGCCCGAGGCGCTGATCGACGCCGTGCATCCGGACCTGCTGGTGAAGGGCGCCAACTACACGCTGGACCAGGTGGTCGGCGCGGAAATGGTGCGAAGCTGGGGCGGCAAGGTCGCGCTGGTGGACATGGTGCCGGGGCATTCGACGACGGCGACGGTAGAGCGGATTCGGGGGTAGGAGCGGAGGCCCCCACCCCGGCCCTCGCCCGCTGCGCGGGAGAGAGGGCGGTGCACCATGTCCCGCACTTTGCGCTCCCTCTCTCGTTTGGGCGGGGGAGGGTCGGGGAGGGGCCTATTCCACCCGCAGCGCCGCGCGGATGTCGGCGACGCCGCCCGGATCCTGCAGCGTCGCCAGCCGCCCCGCCGCCAGCAGCGCGAACCGATGCAGCAGCGCGCGGCGTCGGGCGGCAGCCAGCGGATGCGCCGGCGCCTCGCGCAGCAGCTCCGCCTCCAGACCGGCAGCGACGATAACACCGGTCTCCACCGGCAGCAGGTCCTGCGGGAAGTCAGCATCGACCGCGAAGAACAACGCGTCGGCGAATTCGCGATAGTCCTGCCATTTGCAATCGGTCAGGAAGTCGCGCGGTCCCGACTTCACCTCGATGCAGGCGAAGCAGCCATCCGGACGCAGCGCCAGGATATCGGCGCGGCGTCCGTTCGGCAGCGCCACCTCGTGCAGCGGCGCCCAGCCGAGCCGAAGGCACAGTCGCGCGGCGGCCCGCCGGATGGCATAGGCGCGTTCCGGAAAGCTGGGCTGCATCATGCCAGCAGCGCGTTGATCGCCTGCGCCAGCTTCACATCGTTGTTGGTCAGGCCGCCGGCATCGTGCGTCGAAAGCTCGATGCGCACGCGGTTCCAGACATTCGACCAGTCCGGATGGTGGTTCTGGCTTTCGGCCAGCAGCGCGACGCGGTTCATGAAGCCCCACGCCTCGTTGAAATCGCGAAACTTGAAGCTGCGCACGATCGCTTCCTTGCCGTCCACCAGCGACCATCCCGGCAGGCTGCCTGGCAGCGCCGCGCGCTCTGCATCGGTCAGACGTTTCGGCATTTGCATCCTCCTGCAACGGCTCGATTGATTGACACCACCCGGGGGTGGCAGCCAGCATCTGTTCTACGGATCAATGGCGGAGGCAACCCAGCCGCGCGTTCGGATCGGTGCGCGGCGGATGGCCAACCCAACAACGCTGCCCGTGGGGGAAACCGATGGCCGATTCAGCGATGGCGCAAGATGGAATGGCGCAGCCTGGCGCGATCCATGGGCATATCGCGGCACGCATCGACCGCCTGCCGCTGACGCGCGTGCAATGGCAGCTTGCCATCATGGTCGAGATCACCTGGGGCTTCATCATCTTCGACACCGACGGGATCGGCGCGCGGCTGTATCCGTTCGTCTGGCGCCCCGCCCACATCATCGATGTCTACCAGTACGCCGTCATCCAGGCGCTGCAGGTCGGTGCCGGCATCCTGATCGGCGTCTACCTGATGAGTTGGGTCGCCGACAAATACGGTCGTCGTCCGGCAATCCTGCTGGCCACCTTCCTCGGTGGCTTCTGCATCTGGCCGTTCGCCTACATCACCGACTTCTGGGGCATGGTGGTGCTGTCGGTGCTCAGCACTCTCGGCGTTGGCGGCATTGTGGCGACGCACTCGGTGTACCTGTCGGAAATGATCTCTCCGCTGGCGCGCAACAAGGTGCTGCTGGCGTCGCAAGGCGTCACCGCGCTGGTCGCGGTCAGCGTCAACCTGCTGGCGTTCTGGCTGATCCCCACCCAATGGCAGTTGTTCCTGTGGATCAGCGCAATCATCGAGATGGTCGTGCTGCTGCCGTGGCTGTACTGGAAGCTGCCGGAATCGCCGCGCTGGCTGGAGGCGCACGGCCGCCATGAAGCAGCCGACATCGCCATGGCGGAATACGAACGCCTGGTGCAGCAATACAACAGCGCTCCGCTGCCGGAACCGAAAGGCGCCGACAACCCGGTGGTGATGGCAGCACCGGGTGCCTGGAAAGAGCTGTTCACCAGCCCGGAATACCGCAAGCGCACCTGGGTGCTGATCGTCTGCTGGATGGCGGGCTATGCCGGCCTGATCTACGGCGTCGGCGCCTTCCTCGCAGTCTACATGGTGGACCACGGCGCCACCGCGCACGAAGTGTTCCTCACCATCGCCGCCGCCTATGCCGCGTTGTTCGTCGCGTTCCAGGTCAACGCCCGTCTCGGCGAAGGCGTCGAGCGGCGCGACGTCATCGCCGTGATGGCGACGCTGTTCGCGGCGTGCTGGCTGGTGGCGTGGGCGGTGCCCAGCCTCGCGGTCATCGCGGGGTGCTACATCATCAGCCGCATCGGCACAGGGTTGTTCCTGTTCAACCTGTACAACTACACCGCGGTGGCCTACCCGACGCGCATCCGCTCGGTCGCGTTCGCCTGGACCGACGGGCTTGGCCATCTCGGCGCCTGGGGCGGCGTGACGTTGCTCGGCCCGCTCTATGCGCTCGGGCCCAACCACCTGGGTTGGATTCTCTGGATCGTGATCCCAGGTGCATTGTTGCCGGCACTGCTGATCCGCAGCCTGGGAATCAAGCAGTCCAGGGCAATACTGGAGCAGGTTTCGACGTGACGCATGGCCCACCACCGAGTGCCGATGACATTGCCGAGCTTGCCGAACGCGCCCTGGCGGCGATACCGGCGCGGCTGACCGAACACGTGCGCGGCGTCGGCATCTCGGTCGAGGAGATGCCCGACGACGAGACGCTGGACGAACTGGGGATCGAATCCGGCTGGGACCTCACCGGTCTGTACCACGGCACGCCGCTGACCGAGCGCAGCTTCGGCGACGCTGCCCGTCAGCCGGACCTGATCTTCCTTTACCGCCAGCCGATCCTGCTGGAATGGATCGAGACCGGCGAGCACCTGTTCCGTCTGGTGCGCAACGTGCTGGTGCACGAGATCGCCCACCATTTCGGCTTCAGCGATGCCGACATCGAGGCGCTGGAGCGCGAGATGGACCAATGACCGGGCGCTGACCATGTGCGGCCGTTACGCATCGTTCCTGCCCGCCGACGCGCTGCGGGCACTTTTCCAGACGGTGAACCCAACGCCGAACTGGGAGCCGACCTGGAACATGGCGCCGACGCGCGACGCGCCGGTGGTGCGGCTGCATCCGGAGACGCGCGTCCGCCACCTGGACCTGCTGCGCTGGGGCCTCGTGCCGCACTGGGCGAAGGATCCGAAGTCGGTGCGGCAACCGATCAACGCCCGCGCCGAGACGGCAGCCACATCGCCGATGTTCCGCGACGCTCTGGCGCGGCGGCGCTGCCTGGTGCCGGCGGACGTGTTCTACGAGTGGCAGGCGACGGAGCAGGGCAAGCAGCCGGTCGCCATCGCGCGCGAGGATGGCCAGCCGATGGCGTTCGCGGGGCTGTGGGAAGGCTGGCGCGGCGCCGACGGCACGGTGCTGCGGACCTATACCATCGTCACCACAAATGCCAATACGGCGCTGCGGGCGATCCACGAGCGCATGCCGGTGATCCTCGAACCGGCGGACTGGCCGGCGTGGCTGGGCGAGGTGGAGGATGATCATGCGGCGCTGCTGCGTCCGTCGACGGCGGCGTTGCGCGTGTGGCGCGTTGGCACGGCGGTGAACAATGTGCGCAACGATTCTGCCGGGCTGCTGGAGCCGGTTTAGGCGCGGCGGCCGGAGCTCGTGTCGATTGCGTCTCGCGCCGCTGACTTGTCGCAGCACCGCTTGGTTTCAGTCGCCCTTCAGCGAGCCGTCACGCAGAGATTCGCCCAAGGGAGACCATCCGGTCATTGTTGATGAACGGCTACCAATGGGAACACATCAGACTTAAGCCTTCGCGGCGATGAGGTGAATGAATTCGAGAAAGGCGCGTAGCTTGGCTGGCGCCTGCCGGCGCGAGGGATAATAGGCATACAAGGGGAAACGCTCGTCCGACCATTCCGGCAGGACCTGCACGAGCTTGCCGCTCGCGAGCCACTGGGCCAGGCCGAGTTCGAAGCTCTGAAATAAACCCTGCCCGGCTTCGCAGGCTGCCAAAGCCGCCGAGGGATCGTCCATCACGACGCGCCCGTCGACGGGAATCTCGACGACGTTGTCCCGCCGATGAAACTCCCAGCTGAAGGGGCGCCCGGATTGCGGGTCTCGAAACAGCAGCGCATCGTGATTTGCGACGTCCTGCGGGACTTTGGGTGTCCCCCGGCGCGCGAGATAGCTCGGAGACGCACAGGTAATAATGCGCGTTTCGAGGATCTTTCGCGCGATCAGCGCGGATGGCTGCGGCGGCCCGAACCGCAGCGCGAGGTCAACGCCGCCGGCCATCATATCCTCGCGATGATTGCTGACCAGAAGCTCCAACGTGAGCTGGGGATAGCGGGTTGTCAGTTCAGGCAGGCGAGGTGCCAGAACGATGCGGGCGAACCATGGATCGAGATTGAGCCTGAGACGGCCCCGAACCGTGGCACTCGCACCGGCCGCTTCTTCTGCCGCCTCTGCTATCCCGGTCAACAGCGGTGCCACCTGGGCATGAAAACGCCGGCCCTCCTCGGTGAGAACTACGGCGCGGGGGTTGCGATCGAACAGCCTTATGCCGATCCGCGTCTCCAGCCGCGCGATGGCCCGGCTGACGCCGGACGGAGTCAGGCCGAGCGCGTCGGCCGCGTGAACGAAGCTGCCGGCTTCGACCACTGCGATCATCACACCGACACCGGAGAGCAACCGCGCATCGAACATGATAGTGACTCCGTGTCATCTTTGTATGGACTCAGATGCGCTTGTGTCAAAGGGGGCACATTGGGAAAATGCGCCTCTCGCAACAGGAGGCTGCCATGACATTGCAGGGGAAACGGATCGTCGTTCTTGGCGGAACATCGGGTATCGGCCTGGCTGTCGCGGAAGCCGCGGCAACGGCTGGCGCACAGGTGCTGGTCGCGTCCAGGGACGAGGCGCGGGTCAAGCGAGCTCTCACTATGCTTCCTGCCGGCGCGGAAGGACACGTGCTCGACCTGTCGAACGCTACCGCCATCGAGGCCTTCTTTGACGCTGTCGGGCCGTTTGACCACCTTGTCTACACCGCCGGGGAGTCGCTGAAGCTCTCGCACCTGGCGGAAGGAGACATTGCCAGCGCCCGTCGCTTCTTCGAACTGCGCTATTGGGGCGCGTTCATGGCAGCCCGATGGGGGCACCGCCAGATCCGGACGGGCGGCTCGATCGTGTTCACATCCGGCGTTGCCGGGGCAAGGCCAGGACCGGGGTGGTCTGTCGCGGCGAGTATCTGCGGGGCAATGGAGGGGCTAACACGAGCCCTGGCGGTAGAACTGGCGCCGGTACGCGTCAACATCGTCTCCCCAGGCGTCGTCAAGACACCGCTTTGGCGTGAGATGCCGGATGAGGCGCGGGAGTCGCTGTATGCTTCGGAAGCTCAACGCCTGCCGGTGGGGCATGTCGCCGACGCGCAGGAGATTGCCGAGGGCTATCTCTACCTGATGGGACAGACCTTCGTGACCGGCCAGACTCTGGCGATCGACGGTGGCGGCCTCCTGGTCTGATCGGTTCGCCGCACTTCTGCACACTTCTGTGCGCGGGTCGGGGTGGCAGCTCTTGGCGAAACTCGGCCGGATCTGAACGTGCGAAACGGGACGAAATAGGTTGGTCTGATCGATCCAGTGCGAAGGGCGGCGATTCGCGGTCTCTGTTTTCGAAAGCGCCATTCCGCTTCCGGCCATCGTGCGACGATGGGGTATCAGCCACTGCCTCTATCGGGAGTGGAAATAGGGGAGTGGGTTTGGAATCAACAAATGCGGCATATTCCCGGTTCGCTCGAGAGACGATCGGGCGTCATTCCGACCAGGATGCCCCAACCGCCCGCCTCCCCTCTCAGCGGCACGACTGCCATACAAGCACCGCGACTTGACGCTGGCCGCGCGGCAGGACAACGCTGCCGGCAAATAGCCGGAGCGTCGAAACATGTCCGAATCATCCGAGTACGTGCCGCCGAAAGTCTGGACCTGGACCAAGCCGAGTGGTGGGCGGTTCGCCAATATCAACCGGCCGATATCGGGCGCCACGCACGAGAAGGAACTGCCGGTCGGCCGCCATCCGCTCCAGCTCTATTCGCTGGGCACACCGAACGGCGTGAAGGTCACCGTGATGCTCGAGGAGCTGCTGGCGCTCGGGCACACCGGCGCGGAGTACGACGCGTGGCTGATCAAGATCGGTGAGGGCGACCAGTTCAGCAGCGGCTTCGTCGCGATCAACCCCAACTCCAAGATACCGGCGCTGCTGGACCGCAGCGGGCCGAAGCCGATCCGGGTGTTCGAGACCGGCGCGATACTGGTGTACCTCGCCGAGAAGTTCGGCGTGTTCCTGCCGACCGAACCAGGCGCGCGCGCCGAGTGCCTGTCGTGGCTGTTCTGGCAGATGGGCAGCACGCCGTATGTCGGCGGCGGGTTCGGTCACTTCTACGCGTACGCGCCGGTGAAGATCGAATACGCCATCGACCGGTTCGCCATGGAGACCAAGCGGCTGCTCGACGTGCTCGACAAGCAACTGGCGGACAACCAGTACGTGGCGGGCGATGTCTATACAATTGCCGATATGGCGGTGTGGCCGTGGTATGGCGGCCTGGTGAAGTTCGGGCAGTACGGCGCGGCCGAATTCCTTGCGGTGCACGAATACAAGAATGTCGTGCGCTGGGCCGATGCGATCGGCGCGCGGCCGGCGGTGCAGCGTGGCCGGATGGTCAACCGGCTGCAGGGCGAGCCGTCGAGCCAGCTGCATGAGCGGCATGACGCCAGCGACTTCACCACCAAGACGCAGGACAAGGTGGCGGCCGAATAGGGCATTCAACACGGAGGATCTGCGGAGCGCCACCGAGGGTCACGGGAATCGAGCGGCTCCGACTCGCGTGGCCCTTCGTGGTCCTCCGCACGTCCTCCGTGTTAAAAATTGAACTGGACTGTCACATTGCGATTGCCGCGATGAGCGGTGTTTTCGGCAAGGAGATCCCACGATGCCATTCTACCAAAAAGGTGATGTTCGCATCCGCTACGAGGAGGCCGGCAGCGGCTTCCCGCTGCTGGTCACTCCCGGCGGCGGATTGAACTCGTGCGTCAGCAACTGGCCGACCGCGGTGTTCAATGCCATGGAGGTGTTCAAGGACGACTTCCGCTGCATCACGATGGACCAGCGCAACGCGAATGGCGGCGAGTCGACGGGTCCGATCGCGGTCGATGATCCGTGGGGCGCGTTCGCCGACGATCAGCTTGGGCTGATGGACCATCTCGGCATCCGGCAGTTCCTGTTCATGGGCTACTGCATCGGCGGCTGCTTTGCATTGAAGCTGATGGAGCGTGCGCCGGATCGCGTGGTGGCCGGCGTGCTGTGCCAGACCGTCGGGCATCGCGACGACGACCCCGATGTGATGTACCGCTCGGGCCGCGACGTATGGGCGCCGGAACTGCTGAAGCGGCGGCCCGACCTGACGATGGCGACAATAGAGGCGTATCTGCATGCGCTGTACCGCGAGCGGCCGGACTTCGTCTACAGCGTGTCGCGCGAGTTCGTGCGCGGCTGCCAGACGCCGATGCTGGTGATGCCGGATGACACGGCTTCGCATCCGTTGCAGGCGTCGGTGGAAGTGGCAGCGCTGGCGCCGCGGGCGCAGTCAACGGTGTTTCCGTGGCGCGAGCCAGCCGAGTTGAAGGCGAAGACGATCGAGCAGGTGCGCGCGTTCCTGCGGACGCACCAGCCGGCGAGGGCTGCTGCCGAATAGTACCAACGTTCGTCGTGTTCCGGCCAGCCGTCGCAGCACGGTGCGGTGGCGATGGCCGGGACTGGCCCGGCCATGACGGGGACGTGGGGCGACCCCGAGCGCCGGGTCCGTCATGAATTCCACGCATAAGGACCGGTCGCCGCCCGGCCCTTGCGCAGGATTGGGGAACGCTCTCGGTCTTCATCTGGCTATTGCCCCCTTGTTGCAAGCCCTGCTGACCGAGACTCACTCCATCATGCCCGGCGAAGGCCGGCCATCCACGTCTTTCTCATCTGCTGCAACGAAAGACGCGGATGGCGGGGCCAAGCCCCACCATGACAGAGTGAGTCACGGTCACTGAGAGTTGGTATTGGTTGTTCGAAACCCCTGTGTGATCGCGAGCAAAATTGGCCGCTCGCAATCATTCTTTCCAATCGATGTTTCGGCTTCATTTGGTCGCGGGGCAGGATTGATTGGCCATGCCGATGGGGTCCGCGAGACGGGGAACCACATCGCAGCATTGCAAGCGCCGTCCTTCGAACGACCGGGGCTTTGCGATAGAGGATGCGCATGAACGACCGAACGCCCCGCGCGCTGGCCGCCAGCGCTGCCATGCAAGCCGGCGCCGTCGCACCGCGGGCGATGGACGTCACCCACAGCTACTGGTTCGCCATGCTCGCCGCGAGCGCGTTCGGCACCAATGTGGGCGACCTCTGGGCGGAGATCCTGTTCCCCGGCCGCATGACCAGCCTTGCTTCGCTGCTGGCGGTCTGCGCCGCCGCAGTCTGGTACCACCGCCGCGCCGCCGCCCGCACCGAGGCCGGCTACTGGCTCGCAATCGTGGCGATGCGCGCCGCCGCGACCAACCTGGCCGACATCATCACGCACGACCTGGCGATGGGCTACGTGCTGGCCTCCGTCGCGCTCGTGGTGCTGACCCTGGTCGCCGCGCGTTTCACCGACCCGGACCGGTCACGATCCGGTTCGCCGCGGGTCGATGGCGCCTATTGGACCGCGATGTTCATCGCCGGCGTGTTCGGCACGGTGGCTGGCGACCTGATCCACCACAACATCGGGCTGTACACAGCCTCCGCCGTGTTGTGTCTGACACTGGCCGGGCTGATCGCCGTCAGGGAGACGCGTGCACCGGCCTCGATGCTGCTGTTCTGGTCGATCGTGATGGCGGAGCGCTGCGCCGGCACCGCGGTGGGCGATGCGCTGGCCAGTCACCGCGCCATCGGAATGGGCGTGCCGGTGGCATGTGTCTGCACCGGCGTGCTGACGCTTGGCTCGTTATGGCTGCGCGCGCGACTGGCGCGACGCTGACCGCGCGATCATCGCTTCGCCGCGTGGCGCTCCATGATCGGCGCCAGCAGGCCGCCCCCGGCATTGATCGCCAATTTGCCGCCGTCCATCTGGATCGCCGCGACGGATGGGGCTGCTCGGGCCGAAACCGAGGAGCAGGGTCTTGGTCAGGCCCAAGACCCTGCTCCGTTCCGTTCAGCGCAGTTTGGCCTCCAATTGCTTCAGATCAGGCGTACCGATTCCGGTGACCAGATCGTAGCCAGGACCGCAATGATAGGTCCCATTGCTGCCGGTCAGGATATCGCGGAAGCAGTTGGTGCCAATCAGCGGGTAGATCAGCGGATTCAGGGGTGGCAACGACGGCTTGTGGTTGGTGTGACGTGCCTCGTTGATCAATGCACACAACGCCGCCCAAACCGGCGCGCTCCAACTCGTTCCACCGTACTGTTGCCGTTGGCCGTGCAGGAAGACATATGCGCCCTCGTTGGGATCCGCGGTCATGCCGACATCGGGCACGGTGCGCTGGTTGCCCGACGGGACGCCGGCACCATGCTGCCAGAGCGGGCGGGGAAAGAAGATGCTCTTCCCACCGCCGCTGCCGGCCCAGCCGGTTTCGGATGCGACCTGACCGCTTGCCTGCAGGCGAAGCGACGTGCCACCCACAGCGACGACGTGCGGGCTGGTTGACATCCACGACGCTTGCAACTGGCCATTGGGATTGGACCCGTCGTCGCCGGTCGAGACGAAGACGTTGACGCCCAGAGCCGCCAACCTGAGGAATTTCGCTTCCTCGGTATTGACTTCCGCGCGTGCCATGAGGCGTTCGCCAAGGCCAAGACTGATCGAGACCACCCGCAATGCGGGCCGCGTCATGACATCGGCGATGATCCGGTCGAGCGCACGATCGAGATCGACAAACGCGAGTGTCCCGGCGGCATAGATGCGAATGTTCGCGTTTGGCGCGACGCCGCTGGACCATTCCGCATCCAGGGTTTCCTCCCCTGATGGTGCGGGCAATGCCCCGCCTTTCACGTTGATCTTGGTGATTCGCGAGAGGCTGCCGGCGATGTGGTTGGCGGCCCAGAACGCGGTCAGATCGCTGTCCAGCGGCACGGTGTCGATCAGGATGGCGATCTCCTGGCCCACGCCGGTCAAGTGCAGCCCGGTGTTGTCGTACGCCTTGAGGATCTCGGACACCAGATACGGCGGTGCATTGGCGATCGCCGGCGGCGCCGTTTCCTCATCGGCCGGCAGGGGCTTGTACGAGCGCAGATGCTTGCGTGCTTGCCGGTAGGGCTGCAGCCCGCCGATATGTATCACGCTGCCGGCGACCGCCTCCGGCAGGCTCGGCACGTCGCTGGCGGCGGTATAGGTCTGGCCCTCCTGGGTGACACGGACCATGTGCACGCCGAGACTTGCCTCGACCTGCGACGCGGGGGCACTGGCGTAGATCGTAGTGCGGTCGGGTGTCACCTCAGTGATCGCAAACCCCTCTTCCTTGAGCCAGCTCTCCAGCGCACTGGCGGCCGCCGGATCGACGCTGTATCTCGATTTCATCTCGTCGGGCGAGATCACGTCGCCATTGTCCACGCGTTCATCAAGTTCCTTCTCGACCTTGGGGTCCAGGCCGAGGGAGAAGCTGATATCCATCTTGTCCGCGCGGTGATGCGGGTCGGCGGCATTGACCGTCATCCCGTGCGCGGTCAAGCCCGCGGTGGCGGGCAGGGGAATGATGCTGTCAGGAAACATTTTCCGGTTTGGCATGGTTCAACTCCCTTGGTTTGACATTGTTCAGTCCCGGGGATTACGTGAGAAAGCACGGCAAGATTCTTGTTTGCTTTATTCAAGTAATCGGCCGACGCAGTGTTTTCGCGCGTTATCGCGTTGCTGCTTGGCTCTCGCGAGCCAGCTTCGCTGTTTTCGGGTGGTAAGGCCGGTTCGAGAGATCCGCCTCGCGCCTGGAGGCGGATCCGCGCCTCGTGTTTACTGCGAAACGTCGCCTGGCGTCTGTGAACCGATTCACAGTCGAAGTTGCAATTTGACGCCCGTCAAACCCAGATCGTTGCCGCATCAGCCAAGACGCTTATCATCGTTTTCTACACGCCGGACACTCCAAGCGACGTTCACCGCTTCGCCGCGTGGCGCTCCATGATCGGCGCCAGCAGCCCGCCCCCGGCGTTCATCGCCAGGTTGCCGCCGTCCATCGGGATCGCCGCGCCGGTGATCCAGTCGGCGGCATCCGATGCCAGCAGCAGCGCCAGTCCCTTGATGTCCTCCGGCGCGCCGAACCGCCCGGCCGGGATGCCGCGCAGGAAGGTATCGCGCAGCCACGGATCCGCTTCCATGCGCGGCCCCAGGCCATTGGCGCCCAGCACCTGCGCCGGCAGGATGCAGTTCACCCGCACCCCGCGCCCGGCCCACTCGGTGCTCAGTTCGCGCGTCATCTGGATCACCGCGGCCATCGCCATGCCGTAGACCGACTGCGCCCGTCCGAGAGACGACACGCCGGCGATCGAGCCGATGCTCATGATGCTGCCCTTGCCCTGCGCCAGCATTCGCCTTCCGGCAAGCTGGCAGGTGTAGTAGCGGCTGATCACCAGGTTATGGAACGTGGCGCGGATATCCGTGAGCGCCATGTCCTCGGCCGCGCCGGTTTTGGCTTCACCGGCCACGTTGCCCAGGATGTCCACACGGCCGAACGCGCGGTCCACGGTGGCGAACACCTGGTCGATATGGTCGGTGTCGGTCACGTCGCCGGCGATCGGCAGCGCCTTGCGGCCGAGTTGGCTGATGCTGTGCGTTGTCGCCGCGATGCCTTCCGCATTGCGGTCCAGCAGCACGAGGTCGGCGCCGGCCTCGGCGAACGCGAGCGCCATGGCGCGGCCCATGCCTTGGGCGCTGCCGGTGACGATGGCGATGCGGTCGGTCAGGTCGAACAGGTTGGGCATGGGATCATCGGGTTCCGCAGCGTTGCGGGAAGCAGGTTACCGGAGCGCCATGGCTGACTGAAGCTTTGCACTCTGCCGGCACCGTGTGGCGACGGATCGCCTGGACTGGGCCGGTCGTGGGGGGGGAAATTTCCCGCGATGCTGCTCAGCGCGTGGGGTCGGATCTGCGGGCTGTAGGGACACATATGCTGCTGCGACCACGCAGAACGAAGGTTTTCGCGCAGATGAAGGCAGATGGAAGCAAAGCACGCATATGCGACAGTGCCGCACGAACAAATCTGGTCAGGAGCGTTCCGCGATGCAGACCACCCCCTGCAGACGGCTCTTGAGGTGGTTGCCAGCCACGATCTACACGGTCGATGCGCGATCGTTACTGGCCGCACCGCGGGTATCGGAATCATCGGAAGGCTGAGGCGGTAGCTGAGGCATTGCGAGTCGAAACGGGAAGTCAGGCAATCATCATTGCTTCTCTGGACCTT
>DATAPW010000154.1:0-2222 GCA_036265005.1 Acetobacteraceae bacterium
CGGTCGAGTTGTGCGCGAACTAACCTGACCGAGATTGCTTCGTCGCTGCGCTCCTCGCAATGACAATGTAGCCCAACTCGTTGATCCGCGCCTGCCAGCCGGGCGGCACCACGGTCGTGGAATCCATTGCCTCGATGATCGCAGGACCGGCAATGCGCGCGTCAGGCGCCAGCCCATCGCGCCAGTGCACCTCGGTACGCGTGAACCCCGTTTCTGCAAACCAGACATCGCGGCTGCGGACGCGCGCGCTCGCGGCATCAGCACGCTGCGCCAGAACCAGGTCGGGCAAGCGTCCCAGCGCGGTCAGCCGCAGGTTGACCAGTTGCACATGCTCCGACCGGTTGGCGTGGCCATAGGTCTGTTCGTGCCTGGCATGGAACGCCGCCGCCAGGTCATCCAGCGTGGCACGGGTGATTTCGCCATCGGCGATCGGTACGGTCAGTTCGTAAGCCTGCCGGCGATACCGCACGTCCGCCAGGCGCAGCAACGCACGCCGTTCCGGCGGCACCCGCGCCGCCTTCAGCATCTCGGTTCCCGCATGCTCCATGCCGGCGAACACCTCGCAGACACGCATCGGGTCGATGCTCGCGAGATCGGCGTACAGCGTACGCGAATAGTCCCGCTTCAAATCGCTCGCCACCAATCCCAGTGCGGAGAACGCTCCAGGGGCCGGCGGCACGATCACTTCGGGAATCGCCAGTTCGGCGGCCAATGAGACAGCATGCACCGGCCCAGCGCCGCCGAACGCGATGAGAGAAAATTCCTGCGGGTCATGGCCGCGCTCGACAGACACGATGCGCAGCGCCTGCGCCATGTTGCTGTTGACGACTTCGATGATCCGAGCGGCGGCTTCCGGCACCGACAGCCCTAGCGAACGCGCGATCGCAACATCGATCGCACGTTCCGCAGCCGCGACGGCGATCGGCAGGTCGCCGCCGAGCAGCGCCTCGCGATCCAGATAGCCCAGCACCACATCGGCATCTGTCACGGTCGGCAATGTCCCGCCCGCACCGTACGCCGCAGGGCCGGGAACCGCGCCGGCGCTGTGCGGACCAACCTTCAGCGCGCCACCGGGATCGACCCAGGCAATCGAACCGCCGCCCGCGCTCACTTCGGCCAGGTCGATCACCGGCACGCGGATCGGATGTCCGGTGCCGTGCATCCAACGATTGGCATGACCCGAACCACCGACCTCGTATTCCGCGGTCACCGCGACTTCGCCGTTGGCGATCACGCTCGCCTTTGCTGTCGTACCGCCCATGTCGAACGAGATCAAATTCGGCCGCGCCAACTGCCGGCCGGCGAGCGACGCCGCGATCACGCCGGCGGCGGGACCCGACTCCACCGCCATCGCCGGCATCCGCAATCCCTCGGCGATGTCGAACACGCCGCCGGACGATCCCATGACATGCAGCCTGGGCAAGCCAAGCTGCGATATGGCGGATTGCAGCCGGTCGAGGTACGACGCCAGCACCGGTCCCACCACTGCACAGACCGCGGTCGTGCTGGCACGCTCGAACTCACGGATTTCCGGCAGCACCTCGGACGACAGATACACGCCGACGCCAGGCAGCGCGGCACGAAGCGCTTCGCTGACGCGCCGTTCATGCGCGTCGTTCAGGAACGAGAACAGGAAAGACACAGCCACGGTCTGCAATTCCGCGTCGCGGATCGCCTCGATCAGCGCTGGCAGTTCAGCCTCGGCCAGTGGGGTGACCACCTCGCCCTGCGCATCGATCCGTTCGGTGATCTCGAACCGCCAGCGCCGTGGCACCAGGACGGCGGGGGCATCCTGCATCAGGTCGTAAAGGTCGGCGCGCGAGGAACGCCGCAATTCCAGGATGTCGCGGAACCCGCGCGTGGCCACGAAGCCGGCGCGCGCGCCCTTGTTCTCGAGCAACGCATTGGTCACCACGGTGGTCGCGTGCGACAGCAACGACACGTCGGCCGGATCGATGCGGTTGGCGTCCAATCCATGGCGGATGCCGTCGATCACCGCCTGGCCGAAATCGTGCGGCGTGGTCAGCAACTTCGCGATGGCGATGCGACCGGTGTCTTCCTCGACCAACGCAACGTCGGTGAAGGTGCCGCCAATGTCGATGCCGATCCGCCATGCCATGCGCTATCTGCCCTTGCTCGTTCGCGCGGAGCATAGGTGATGGCCAGGTTCCTGTCATTGCGAGGAGCGCAGCGACGCGGCAATCTCCAGCCAGTTCGCGTAC
>DATAPW010000155.1:0-12560 GCA_036265005.1 Acetobacteraceae bacterium
GCCGGGCTGCAGGCGCAGGCGCTGGGCCTGGCCGAGGCGGCCGGGCTGCAGCCCGAGCTGCGTGTCCTGGCGCCGCGGGCGCCGTGGAAATGGCTGGCAGCGACGAAATATCCAGCCGGGCACTCGGATATTCTGATCGGCAGCATCACGGTGAACTCGGACGAGGACTGGCGCACGCTGCACGCGACGGTGCGTGGGCTGGGTCAGTATGCCAGTCCCGACGATTGCTGGCTGACCTTGCGCGGCATGCGCACCATGGGCGTGCGGCTGGCGCAGCAGATGGACAGCGGCATCGAGGTGGCGCACTGGCTGAGCAAGCGGCCGGAGGTGAAACAAATTCTGCATCCGGCGCTGCCGGGCGCGCCGGGCCATGCGCTGTGGAAGCGTGACTTCACCGGTGCGTGCAGCCTGTTCGGCGTGGAGTTCAAGCCGGACTATCCGGTGGAGAGCACGCACGCCTTCGTCGAGGCGCTGGAGCTGTTCGGCATCGGCGCGTCATGGGGCGGCTTCGAAAGCCTGGCGGTGCCGACAACGGGTTTCGTCATCCGCACGGCCGGGAGCGGCAAATTCGACGGCCCGGTGGTCCGCCTGCATATCGGCCTGGAGGACGTGGCCGATCTGCTCGCGGATCTGGAGCACGGGCTGAAGGCGATGCGCGGGTTCGCGCGGTAACGCGGACCTCGGCCGATACCGAGGAACACCGCGAGCGCTCCGCTCAATTGCTGCATCTCGGCAGCGGACAGGCGTCCGAGCGATGCGCCGATCCAATTGCGCCGTACCGTGGTGACTTTGTCCGCGGCAATCCAGGATGCCCGCTCCAACGGCAATACCGGCGAAGGATCGATCGGCAGTCGGATCACCGGCGCGTCGCTGGCCACACGTGTCAAAGGACATATCGTCACGCTGTCCAATGCACCCGATATGTCTGACTGGACGATGACGGCTGGGCGAGGCTTTCCCGTGTAGTCGCCGGCGCGGTCGGCGACAGCCACCACGTCACCGCGCTGCATCGTCGTCGAACTGGCTGACGCTCTCCATCCGGTCCATCATGTTCTCGGCACGATCGGCCGCATTGACGCGCTCGCACTGACGTCTCGCCTCGGTGGCGAAGGTGGGTGATCGGGTGTCGGGCACCCAGATCTGACACCGCGCCAAGAGCCGCGCTCACCGCCGTTCCGCGTATCCATCACGCGTCTGCGGCAGCTTCCAGCCCAGTACCCGGCCGGCGATGAAATTCCGCAGCACCTGCGCGGTGCCGCCGCCGATGGTGAACATCCGCGCATCGCGCGCCATCCGCTCCATCGGATAATCCCGCGAGTAGCCGCGCGCGCCGAACAACTGCAGCGCGTCGTTGGTGACCTTGATCGCCATCTCGGAAGCGAACACCTTGGCCTGCGCCGCAAGCAGCGGATCGGGAAACGGGTCGGCGCTGGCCGCCGCGCGATACACCCCGAGTTGCGCCGCATTCAGCTGGATGGCCATGTCGGCGAGCATCCACTGCAGGCCCTGGAACTCGCCGATCGGACGGCCGAACTGGTGGCGTTCCTTGGCAAACGCCGTTGCCGCGGCGAACGCGCCCTGCGCCAGCCCCAGCGCCACCGTCGCGGCCCCGACGCGTTGGCTGTTGTAGGCGTTCATCAGGTCGGCAAACCCGTGCAGCCGGCCGTCGGGCGATTGCAGCACCATCTCGTCCGGCACTTCGAGATCCTCGAACATGATCTCGGTTTCGGGAATCCCGCGCAGTCCCATCGTCGGCTCGCGCTTGCCGATCACCAGTGCCTTCGCCTCATCGCGCACCGCGAGGAAGCCGCCGATCCCGCGCGCGCGTCCCGTCTCGTCGAACACGCGGGCGAAGATCAGGTGCAGCTTCGAGACCCCGCCGCCGGTGATCCAGTGCTTGCGTCCGTTGATCAGCCAATAGCCGTTGCGCCGATCCGCGCGCGTGGTCATGTCGGTGGCGGCGGAGCCGGCCTCGGGCTCGGTGATGCAGATCGCCGGCTTGTCGCCGTCCAGCACCAGCCGCGCGGCAAGCCGCTTCTGCGCCTCGCTGCCATACTGCATGACGGCCGAGATCGCCCCCATGTTGGTCTCAACCGCAATGCGGCCGGTGACGCCGCAGACCCGCGCCATCTCTTCGATGATGATGACGGCATCGAGGAAATTGCCGCCGGCGCCGCCATACGCGCGGGGGATCGTGTAGCCCAGCAGCCCCGCCTCGCGCAGCGCGGCGACATTGTCCCACGGATATGCCTCGGCGCGATCGACCTCGGCCGCGCGCGGCGCGATCAGCGTGTCGGCGACACGGCGCGCCAGGGCCTGCAACTCGCGCGCGGCCTGTGGCAGTTCAAACAGCATGGCGCATGTCCTGATCCTATTTCGCAACCGTGTGCCAGTCGTACCAGTCCCACAGCGTGTTGTTGACGTAGAACGTCAACGGCAGCAGCAGCACGGCCGCGCCGCCGGTCACCGCCGTCGTCGCCATCGAGCCGGTCCACCAGTACACTGTGCCGACATTGAGCACCGTCAGCATCGGCTTCAACGTCAGGTACTTCGCGGTATTGCGCGACAGGCTGGCGAGCGGATGGAAGTTGTCGCTGTTCGCGGCGACATTGGTGTTCGGCCAGAAATAGTCCCAGCTGTAGTCGTTGGCGGTGAGGATCACGAAGCTGGCGGCAGCGTTGATCGCGGACAGGGCGGTGCCGGCGGCCAGGCTGCCGGTGCCGACCGAATAGATGACGGTGCCGAACGAGAACGTGGCGATCTTCAGCGTGACGGCCTTCGCCATGGAATGGCTGAGCGACGCGTCGATCTTCTGCGGCACCTCGACCGGCGCGTCCGGCGTGGTCGCGGCGGGGGTCTGGGGGGCCGGGGTCTGGGCGGCCGGGGTCTGGGCGGCCGGGGTCTGTGCCCAACAGCCGGACGGCGCGGCCGACACCGCCAGCAGCATCGCCGCGCAGGCAACGGCATTGCGCAGCCTTCCCGCCGGCGCTGGCAAAGCCTCGTGCAGCGCATCCGCCAGGCACCGGATATCCACGCTTCCCCCTTCGACCGAGATGCCGCTTGACGTGATCCCTAGCGCGATCAAAGCTGCAAGCCACGCACTATCGCAGAAGGCACCCATGTCCGCGACGATCCCACTGAAGGTGTTCTGGCAGCCTGGATGAACCAGCTGCCTGAAACTCAAAGAGTTTCTCTCGGTCCGTGCGATCGAGTTCCAATCCATCAATGTGCTGGAAGACCCCACCGGGCTGGATGAGCTGAGACGGCTCGGCGCCCGTTCGGTTCCCGTACTGTCGCGCGGCGATGACTACGTGTTCGCGCAGAATATCGGCCACGTGGTGAAATTCCTCGGGCTGAGCGAGGCAACCGGCCCGGTGCTCTCGCCCAGCCAGTTGATCGCCCGGCTCGATACCTTCCTGGGCGCCGCCATCCGCATGATCCCGCAGATGCCGGACGCGATGCTGGCTACCGAAGTGCCGAACCGGCCGCGCAGCTACCGCGTACTCGGCCACCACATCTTCCGCATTCCGGAGACCTTCCTGGAAGTCGCCCACGGCGCGACGCTGGAATACAGCAGCCTGACGGCGCGGCCGCCCGACGGGATGCAGACCGCAGCGGAGATCGCAGCGTACGGCACGGACGTGCGCCGGCGGCTCGCCGCATGGTGGGACGCCAAGCCGGACAAGGCCGGGCGCGAGACCGTGCAGACCTATTACGGCCCGCAGTTGCTGCACGAATACCTCGAACGCACCACCTGGCATTCCGGCCAGCATGTGCGCCAGTGGATCATGCTTCTCGGCATGGCCGGCATCGAGCCCGACCACCCGCCCGGTCCTGCGGATTTCGCCGATCTGCCGATGCCGACCCAGGTGTGGGACGGCTGATCCGGGGAGCCGACGCGATGGCGACGAAACTCGGCTACCTGCTGCCGACGCGCGAGCAGATCATGGAAGGCCGACCGGCGGCTGCGCCGTTGCTGGCGCTCGCCGCGCGCGCCGAGGCCGAGGGTTTCGACTCGATCTGGGTCGGCGATTCGCTGCTCGCGCGGCCACGCCACGAGCCGCTGACCCTGCTCGCCGGCGTGGCAGGGCGCGTGCCGCGGGTGGAGATCGGCACCGCGGTGCTGTTGCCGGCGTTGCGCAACCCGGTGGTGCTTGCGCACCTGGTGGCGACGCTCGACCAGGTGTCGGAAGGCCGCCTCATCCTCGGGGTCGGGTTTGCCGCCGACGTTGCCAATATCCGGGCGGAATTCGCCGCCGCCGGCGTGCCGTTCGACAAGCGGATCGGCCGCATGATGGAGGGCCTGCGGCTGTGCCGCGCGCTGTGGACCGGCCAGCCGGTTGACTGGGACGGCAGGTGGCCGGTGCACCAGGGCGTCCTGGCGCCGACCCCATACCGGCCCGGCGGGCCGCCGCTGTGGATCGGCGGCAACCTGCAGACCAGCCTGGAGCGCGCCGGGAAGTTCTTCGACGGCTGGTTCCCGATCGCTCCGGCGCCGGACGCGTTCGCCGACGGCCTGGCCCAGGTGCGGGACATCGCGAAATCCGCCGGCCGCGATCCGGCCGCGGTCGCCGGCGCGATGTATGTCACGCTGGCGCTGGACGAGGATGCCGGCAAGGCCGAGGCGCGGCTGAACGCTTTCCTGGAGCGGTATTACAGCCAGCCCGCGGCGACCCTGCGGCGTCGCCAGGCTTCCTACGCCGGGCCGGCGGCGGGACTGGCGGCATGGCTCGACGCCTACGCCAAGGCCGGCGCCAGCCACATCGTGGCGCGCTTCGCAGGCGAACACGAGACGCACCTGACGGCCGTCGCGCGGGTACGCGCCACGTTGGGCTGGTAGCCCTACGTCGCGGTTCGCCCGGGTTCCACCAGCCTGAGGAAACTCACCACTGCCGCGCCCGCGGCGGCGCACGCCGCGACCACCAGCGTGATCGTCGTGCCGTCGATTGGAAACAGCCCGAACATCAGCGCAACGGCGGCGGCGCCCATGCTTTGGCCGAGCAGCCGCGACGTCGCCTGCATGCCGCTTGCGGCGCCGGCCCGTGTCGGCGGCGCCGAGGTGATGATCGCACGGTTGTTCGGCGTGTTGAAGAAGCCGAAGCCGATGCCGCAGATCAGCATGCGCCAGACGATGTCGAATGGCTCGGGATGCGCGGGCAGGAGGCCGAGAAGCGCCAGCCCGGTCGCCATCACCGCCAGCCCGCAGCCGCCAAGCAGTCCGGCCGGGTAGCGGTCGGACAGGCGCCCGGTGAACGGGGCGATCACCGCGACCGCAAGCGGCCATGGCGTCAGCAGCAGGCCGGTCTCGACCTGGCTGCGCCCGAGCGTGTTCTCGAACAGGAAGGGCAGCGACACCAACGCCATGTTCTGCGCCAGGAAGGCGCAGATCGAGGTCGCCACCGACATGGCGAACAGCGGAATCCGCAGCAGGTCCACCGGCAGCATCGGCGAACGCTGCGACAACTGGCGGGTCACCAGGACGAAGCCGAACACCATCGCTCCGGCGAGTTCCGCGCCGGCGACACTGGCGCCCGCGCCATGGCCGAGGCTGGCAATCGCGACGATCAGCAGGCCGAAGGTGAGGGCGCTCCAGATCGCGCTCGAGACATCGAAGCGCGCGCCGGAACTGCGGGTGAACGGCAGGGCGCGCAGCGCGAGCGGAATGGCCACCGCGCCGATCGGCACGTTGACGGCGAACAGCCAGGGCCAGGCGCCGACCGACAGGATGCCGGCGGCAACCGTGGGGCCGACGGCGGATGCGATCGAGCCGATGGTGGCGTTGAGCCCGACGCCGCGGCCCAGCCAGCGGCGCGGGTAGATGAAGCGGACCAGCGCGCCGTTGACGCTCATGATGCCGGCCGCGCCGAAGCCCTGGATGACGCGGGCCAGGGTCAGGGTGAGCAGCGAATCCGACAGCGCACAGCACAGCGACGCCAGGGTGAACACCACCAGCCCGTACTGATAGACCCGGCGGTAGCCATAGATGTCGCCGAGCGACGCCAGCGGCAGCAGCGATATCGTCACCGCAAGCTGGTAGGCGTTCACCACCCAGATCGACGATGCCGGGCTGGCGTCGAGGTCGTGCGCGATGGTCGGCAGCGCGACATTGGCGATTGCACCATCCAGCACCGCGAGCGTCAGGCCCAGGGCGATCGCCAGGATGGCCCAGTAACGCTGCGGGACCGGCACGCCGTCCGCGACTTCGGGCACCCCGGGACTGGCGATGCGCGCCGGGGGCAGTGGCTGATCCGCCATCAGCCGGCAACCAATGTGCCGGCGAAGTTGGGGATCTTGTCCAGCACCGTGGCGACCTCGAGCTGGCTGAGGTCAGGCCGCTGAAGCACGCTGACGCCGGGTCCGCGCGGTGCACAGAGCGCCGGGTCAGAATCACGTGAAAACAACACGATGGACGGGCATCCTGCGGCAGCGATCAAATGCATCGGGCCGGTGTCGTTGCCGATCGCGACACTGGCGACGGTCGCCAGGCCGGCGAGTTGCGGGAAGTCGGTGCGGCCTGTGAGGTCGAGCGCGACCGGCGCGCCGTGCTGGATCGCCTGCGCCAGTTGCTGCTCCGGGGCGGTGCCGATGATGACGGGCGTCGTGCCGCGCGCAGCCAGCGTTGCTGCGAGGTCGCGGTAGCGGTCGATCGGCCAGCGCTTGAGCAGCCGGTGCGGCGAGCTGCCGGGCGCCAGCAAGGCGATCCGGTCGGGCAGGCCGAAGCGGCTGATATCCGCCTGACTCCACGACAGATCGACCGGCTCATACGCGTCGATGCCGGCCTGCCGGAGCTGGCCGAACTGGCGGTCCACGTCGTGCAGGCGGTTGCGGTTGGGGTCGCGGTCCGGCAGCGAACAGCCATGGGCGATGCCGGACCAGTCCGGCCGCGCGCGGTGCGGCAGCAATTGGAAATAGCGGCTCGAGCGGCCCGAGGTCTGCAGGTCGTAGGCCCGATCGAACCGGCCGCCGATCAGCCGTTGCCGCAACCGGAGCCAGCCGGCCACGTCCCACCACTCCGGGCGATCGTCGAGCCAGATGTCATCGAACCAAGGCGAGGCCGCCAGCCACGCGGCATACGGCGCGGTGGTCAGCAGGGTGATGTGGGCGCCGGCGTGGTGGCGGCGGATCGCGGCGAACGGGCCGAATGATTGGATGACGTTGCCCAGTGCGCCAAGCTTGACCACCAGGATGCGGCGTGCCGGCCGGCCGGCCGTCTGCTGCGGCCTCATGCCCACAACGCCGGATGCCCACGACGCCGGCAAAATCATGCGGGTGGGTGGTTGGCGGCCCAGTGGCGCGCGATGTCGATGCGGCGGGTCACCCACACGCCGCCAAACCGGCCGATATGGTCGAGCAGCCGCTCCAGGCCGGCCGCGCGGGCAGGGTGCCCGATGATCCGCATATGCAGGCCGATCGACAGCATCTTCGGCTGGGTAACTCCTTCCCGATACAGGAAATCGAATGCGTCCCGGCAGTAGGTAAAGAAATCGTCCCCGGTGGCGAAGGTGCCGCGGCCGAATTTCGAATCATTGGTCGAGAGGCTGTACGGCACGACCAGATGCGGCTTGCCCTCGACCATCGTCCAGTACGGCAACTCGTCGTCATAAGCATCTGAATCGTAAAGAAAGCCACCCTCCTCGACCAGGAGGCGGCGGGTGTTCAGGCTGGGTCCGTAGCGGCAGTACCACCCCAACGGCCGTTCGCCCATGGTCTGCTGCAGCGATGCCACCGCACGGCGGATCCGCTCCCGCTCCTCGGCTTCCGCCAGTTCGAAGTGCTTCTCCCAGCGCCAGCCATGGCAGCAGATGTCGTAGCCGGCCGCTCGGATGGCCGCCGCGGCCGGCGGGTGGCGCTCGAGCGCCAGGGCGCAGCCGAACACGGTGAGCGGCAGGCTGCGCTCGCTGAACAGCCGCATGATCCGCCAGAACGCCACGCGGCTGCCGTAGGCGAACATGCCCTCGGCCGCGAGGTCGCGCCCCTTCACGCCGGGGTTGAGCATGCCGTTCTCGGTCAGTCCCCATTCGGACGCCGGGTCGCCGTCCGGCACCGAGGGTTCCGAGCCTTCTTCGTAGTTCAGCACGAAATTCACTGCCAGCCGCGCGCCGCCTGGCCATTTCGGGTCGGGCGGATGGGCGCCATAGCCGATCAGGTCTCGTTCCATGACGGCCAGAATGCCACTGATTGACGCGTCGCCGATAGACGCCGAAAAGCCGCGCCATGTCGGCTGCCGCCACATCGTGGATTCTGAGCGAGGGCTTCGCCGGGCTGCAGGCGCAGGCGCTGGGCCTGGCCGAGGCGGCCGGGCTGCAGCCCGAGCTGCGTGTCCTGGCGCCGCGGGCGCCGTGGAAATGGCTGGCAGCGTCGCTGTGGCCGGCGCCCCTGGCGGCGGTGCGGGACACTATCCGCGCCCCGTTGCCGGGACTGGTGATCGGCTGCGGCGGCGTCGCGGCCGCGGTCGGCGCCGCATTGCGCGGCGGCAGCCGTCCCGTGGTCCAGGTGCAGCACCCACGCATGGACCCGCGCCGCTTCGACCTGATCGTGGTGAACCGCCACGATGAGCTCACCGGACCCAACGTCGTGGTGACGCGCACCGCGCTGCACCGGGCCTCCCCGGCCCGCCTGGCCGAGGCCGCGTGCCGCTGGCATGCGCAGTTCGAGCACCTGAAGCGGCCATTGGTTGCCGTGCTGGTCGGCGGCAGCAACGGGCGGTTCCGCCTCGACGCCTCGGTCGGCGGCCAGATTGCCGGGCAGCTTGCCGCCATGATGCAGCGTGACGGCGTGGGCGTCGCGGTCACCCCGTCGCGGCGCACCGACCCGGCGGTGGCGCGGGTGCTGACGGAAGCGCTGACACCGCTTGGCGGCTATGTCTGGGACGGCAGCGGCGACAATCCGTATTTCGGCATGCTCGCCCTGGCGGATGCAATCGTCGTCACGATGGACAGCGTCTCGATGGTCTCCGAGGCCGTCGCCACCAGCGCGCCGGTCATGCTCGCCGCCTTGCCTGGCCGGTCGCGACGAAACGGCCTGTTCACCGAGGCGCTGCTGGCCGAGGGGCGGATCCGCCCGTTCGCCGGGCGCTACGAAGCCTGGCCGGTGACGCCGCTCGACGACACGCCACTCGCGGCGGCCGAGATGTGCCGGCGGCTCGGCATCTGATGCACTGATGCAGATGCACTGATGCAGACTGGATTCCCCTGTCATTGCGAGGAGCGAAGCGACGCGGCAGGGTCGCGCCCGTCGTGCACAGACGGTATTGCCACGTCGGTCCCCGCAATGACACGTTGCAAGCAGAGATAGGTCCATGCTGCACATCCAGACCTTCGACAACCGTGCCGGCGGGAACGTGCTGTACAAGGCGCTGGCGCATCCGCTGGCAGCCGAGGCGATCGACCGCCTGTATGCACGACTGGCGCGTTCGGGGCCGGTGGCACTCTACGATCCGGATGGGATCGCGGATCCGTTGTTCGCGCTGTATCCGAACGTGCCGCAACTGGCCGGTCTGTACGTGCATGACGTGACGGCGGTGGGCAGCCGGCGCGCCGGACATGCGGCGCGGCCGTTGACCGAACTGCCGCAAAGCGGCGCGCGCGTCGTGCTGATCGCCGCATTCGATGCCGCACGCATTGCGGCACGCATTGCCGACCTCGTGCCGCCGGGCGCCGATGTCGTCACGCTGGACGACGCGAAGCTGCCGCCCGACCTGGTGACCAACCGCGCGCGCTATCTCGACAAGCTGAACTTCGCGACGAATTTCGCCTTCTTCCGCGACGCCGACGGGATGTCCACACGGCTGGTGTCGGCCAACTACTGGGCCGGCTACGGCGGCGGCGCCATCCTGCTGTGGCTGCGGCTGTTCGATACGGCGGGCCGCGTGCTGGCGACCTGGCAGCAGGAAGTTCCAGCCGGGCCCTGCGGTTTTTCCGTCGACAGCGGCACGGTGCGCCAGCGCTTCGGATTGCCGGCGTTCACCGGCCAGCTGTTCGTCCATGCGATCGGCGCGGCCGGCCACGACGTGGTCAAATATGCGCTCGACACCTACGCATCCGACAACGGCGCCAGCCTCTCGTGCACGCATGATGCCAATGCCTGGCCGTCCGACCGCTATGCCGGACTGCCGGCGCCGCGCGCGGATGAGCGGGTGACCCTGTGGCTGCAGAACAGCCACGCGGTGGCGATCCCCGCCGGCGCCATTTCGCTCGATCGCATGGGAGCCGAACAGCCGGTTGCGCTGGCGCAGGATGTCGGGCCGTTCGCCACGGTCGCGGTCGATGTCGCGCGCCTGCTGCCGGATCTGCGCTGGCCGGCGCAGATCGAGCTTCGCGCCGGGCGGCATGTCGTGCGGCCGCGTTACGAGGTTGCTCGCGACGACCGGGTGCGCATCGCGCATGTCAATGTCGAGCGCAGCGACCTGCGGCCGGATCCGGCGATCCCGGGCCTGCCGCCGCAACTGGGTCGTGGCTACCTGCTGCCGTTTCCCGTGCTGCCGCGCGAGCGGTTCCGCAGCATCGTGCAGCCGACACCGATGGCGGAGCGACAGGCGACGCTGCCGGTCCGCCTCGACGTGTTCGACACAGCCGGACGCAAGGTGGCCGAGCGGTTTCTCGGCTGCCTCGGCCGCGACCACGACGTCGCGCTGGACCTCGACGATGTCGCGGTGGCTGCCGGACATGCCGAGCTGGTCTACGATTTTCGCGACGGCGGCGAAGCCGATGGCTGGCTGCACGCGCTGTTCCGTTACGAGGACAGGCAATCCGGCCACGTGGCAGAATCCAGTTTCGGCGCCCACGTGTTCAACACGCTGATGACCTACAAAGACGAGCCGCAATCCTATTCCGGGCCGCCGCCGGGCCTGACGACGCGGCTGTTCCTGAAGCTTGGCGATGCGCGGCGACGCAGCTTCGCGGTGCTGATCTATCCCGCGTCGGCGTCGTGGCACGCACAGTCGGCGACTGCATTGCTGCTGCACGACGCCGCCGGCGAGGTGATCGCCGAACAGCATGTGGCGATCGCGTGTTCGGGCTCGGCGATGGTGTGGCCGCACACGGTGTTCGGTGAGGCGGCGCTGCGTCAGGCGGGACCGGACGGCTACGTGCTGGTGCGCGACACCACCTGCCGCCTGTTCGGTTATCACGGCCTGATGGACGACGCCGGCGGTTTTTCGCTGGACCACATGTTCGGATTCTAGACCGGGAACCCGTGCTATAAGGCTGCGATGTCAGATGCAGCCCTGCCCTCGATCGACCTGTTCGAGGCGATCCACAGCGCCCGCGCCCAGCGCCGCCTGTCTTCTGACCCGGTGCCGGAGGCGCTGATCACGCGTGTGCTCGACGCCGCGATTCGCGCTCCCTCTGCCGGCAACGCGCAGAATTGGCACTTCGTCGTAATTCGCGACGCCGAACAGCGCCGCAAGGCGGGTGCCCTTTACCGCAAGGCATCCGACATCGCCGAGGCCGTCTACCGGGCGCGGAGCCGCCCGGAACATCTGACCGAGTCACAGTGGCAACGCATGCTGACTGCCGGCGCCTATCTGTGGGACCATCTGGGCGACGCGCCTGTGCTGCTCGTCCCGTGTCTGCACCAGCGCGACCTGCCGGCACGCGATGCGCTCGCTCCCGCGTGGCGCCAGCACCACGACGACGAGCGCACTTACCTTGACCGAATCCGTGGCGCCAGCATCTACCCGGCCGTGCAGAACATCATCCTGGCCTGCCGGGGCCTCGGGCTCGGGACCGTCATCACCACCAATCACCTCCGCATCGAGGCGGAGTTCAAGGCGATGCTGGATATTCCCGACCAAGTGGATACCTTTGCGCTGATGCCGATCGGCTGGCCGCAGGGCCGCTTCGGCCCGGTCAATCGCCGCCCGCTCTCCGAGGTGGCGCATGCCGATCGCTGGTCCAACGCCTGGCCGGGCTGATGGATCAGTTGGTGCAATGTTGCTCAAACCATGCCGGTTGGCGCAAGTTATGAGCGATCATCATCGATGAGCTTTGAGGGAAGTCGAGTCCCCACTTCCAGCGGCGCGATTCCGTAGTGCACCCTGACGGCACGGCAAAGCTGCCAGCCGATTCGCGATAAAAGGGGAGCACCATGCAAGCAAGCACACTTGCACTGCTGATTATCGGAGCGACCGCCTGTCCGGCATTTGCGGCGGGCAGTTTCATCGAGGCCAAATCATCCACGTTCGGCTGCCAGTTTTCGGCGACACTCGGTCTGTTCGCGACGCTGCCTGCGGTATCCGAGGATGACTCCAATCGCATTCTGGACACCGGCCACTGCGTGCCCATCGGTGCACACCAGCGCTTCGCAGTGCTCCGCGATCTGCCCTCGGCATACGTCGCCCTCACCGACACGCACCAAGACGACCACTGGGTCGTGGTTTTTGTGCGCAAGTCGGACTTCGATCTGTTGCAAGGCAGTTCCGATCAGCAACCCGCTCGAGAGAGACACGGAACCACTCACAGTTCGTCACGCAAGGTCTCGCCATCGTCGCGAGCGGGCACCGCCTCGACCGGGTCGGACGCCACGGCCGACAAGCCCCATCACTCGAGGATAGCGAGTGG
>DATAPW010000156.1:0-33930 GCA_036265005.1 Acetobacteraceae bacterium
CACAAATTGGAAGGCCGCACCGCGACCCATGACTTTGCCAAGTTCTGGGACATGATGGTCGCAAAGCCTGGTTCCACCCGCAAGCCTCTCACCCCCGAACAGCGGGCGAAAAAGCCGCCCGTCTCCCAGCCGATCTTTCGCCGTCATCCGATCACCGGGCAGTTCGTGCTCTATGCCAATGTCGGCTACACGATGTTCATCGACGGCATGGATCCGCGGGAGAGCGGCGAAATCCTCGACTTCCTGTTCCGTCACCAGGAGCGGGCGGAATACCTGCACGCACACCATTGGTCGGTTGGCGATGTGCTGATGTGGGACAACATCGGCACCGTGCACAACGCGGTGGGCGACTACACGGCGGACGAACACCGCTACATCCGCCGTGTGCAGGTGATGGCGACGCTGGACTACGCGCGCCTGGTGGCGTGACGTGGCGGAATTCGCCGGCAAGCGCATTGTCATCACCGGCGGCGCCGGCGGCATTGGCGTAGAGACCGCACGCACCATGCTGGCTCATGGCGCGCATGTGGTGCTGGTGGATATCGACAACGACCGGCTGTCCGCAGCGCGCGAGACACTCGGCACCGCACGTATCGGCACCTTGCAGTCCGCGGTTGACACGCCGGAGGCATGCGCAGCCGCGCTGGATTCCGCCGGTGGCCCGGTCGCAGCGTTGATCCATCTCGCCGGATTGTTCGAACGCGATCCGTTCGATCCAAACGATCATGGCGTCTGGAACCGCGCGATTGCCGCCAACCTGACCAATGCCTACGACCTTGCGGTGGCCTTCGCCACGCGGTTCGATAATCGCGATGGCCCGGCGCGCATCGTGTTCACCAGTTCGGTGGCCTATCGCCGCGGCAGCGCCGCCTATCCGCCTTACGCCGCGGCCAAGGCCGGGCTGGTCGGCCTCACGCGTTCACTGGCGCGGCGGCTGGCGCCGGACGTGCTGGTGAACGCCGTAGCGCCAGGGCTGATCGATACGCGTATGGCGGTCGATACCATCGCCGAACGCGGCGAGGCGTACAAGAACGAAATTCCGGTGAAGCGCTACGGCCATCCGGCCGAGGTGGCCTCAGTGATCCGGTTCCTGTGCTCGCGCGATTCGTCTTACGTCAACGGCCAGACGATTACCGTCGACGGCGGCATCACCAACGCCTGACCGACCCCGCGCTGCCTGGGCCGATCGGGTCAGATCGCCATATACCCACCATCGACATTATAGGCGGCACCACTCACGTACGACGCACGCTCGGAGCATAGCCACACCACCATCTCGGCGATTTCCTCCGGCTTACCCATCCGGTGGAACGGCACCTTCTCCATCAATTCGGCCCCGCGGCGACGCATGGTATCTTCGGTCATCTTGGTCTCGATATAGCCCGGGCACACCGCATTCACGCGGATCTTGTCATCGGCATATTCCAGTGCAGCCGTCTTGGTCAGCCCCACCACGCCGTGTTTCGCAGCAACGTACGCAGACGAGGTCGGCAGGCCGATCAGGCCGGCAATCGATGCGGTGTTGACGATGGCGCCGCCGCCCTGCGCAACCATCTGCGGCAGTTCGTGCTTCATGCAGAGCCACACGCCTTTCAAATTCACCGCGATCATCCGGTCGAACGATTGCTCCGACCAGTCGGCGGTCTTCTTGCCGCCGGCATCCACCTGGAACCCGGCGATGCCGGCATTGTTGAACGCACAGTCCAGCCGGCCGTAGGCGGCGACGACCGACTTCACCATCGCCTCGACCGCAGCGGCGCTGGTGACATCGCCAGTAAGCGACATCGCCTGGCCGCCCGCCGCGTTGATCTGCCCCACGGTCTCCTTCGCCGTGCTTTCCGCCGCGTCGGCCACCGCCACGCGTGCGCCTTCGCGCGCAAACGCCAGTGACGTGGCGCGGCCGATGCCCCCGCCACCCCCGGTGATCAGCGCCGATTTACCCTCCAGCAATCCCGCCATCGCTTCCTCCTCGGGTCGGATTCTTTCCATCGCCTCGCAACAAGGCTAGCATACCGGACTGGACAATGGATCAGTGGGCGATGCGCGAGGAGATACTGGCCTACAAGCGCGAGCGTATTCTGGAAGAGGCGGTCAAGCTGTTCTATGAGCGCGGCTTCACCGGCACGACGCTCGACGATATCGCCGCCGAACTCGGCGTTACAAAGCCTTTCATCTACACACATTTCCGTAGCAAGACCGAATTGCTCGCCGCACTGTGCAAGCCGACGATTGAGCTTTCCCTCGACGCCGTCTCGCGTGCTGCCAAAGGACCCGGATCGCCCACCGAGCGCTTGCATCGAGCCGTTGTCGATTTCACCCAGGTGGTGCTGTCCCGCCAGGCCAACATCGCGATCTATTTTCGCGAAGAGAAGAACCTGTCGCGCGAAGCGCTGGACGAGATCAACACCCTCCGCAAGAAATTCGATCGCGTGCTGTCACGGCTGCTGTCCGAAGGTTTGGCTGCCGGCGAATTCGACGTCAAGGACGTGAGCCTGACAGCACTCGCGATCGGCGGCATGATTTCCTGGGCGTATACCTGGCATCGTCAGGAAGGACGGCTGGCGCTCGACGACATGTGCGAACGCATGGCGGAGCTGGCCCTGCAGATGGTGGGGGCGCGCAGCCGTGTCGCGGCGAAACTTCCGGCGTCGGCATAAACCTAAGACGGCCACAGCGCCTTCTTCAGCGCAGCCGACATCATGTCCAGCGCCATGTTGCCAGCGCGAATGATCCTGCCCTGACCGACAAAGCCATGCAGCTGGTCGGAGAAGTGCAGATGCATCACCCGCACGCCTTCCCGCTCCAACCGCTCGGCGTAGGCGACTCCCTCGTCGCACAACGGATCGTAACTGGCGGTCAGCACCAATGCCGGCGCGACACCGGACAGGTCGGCCGCGCGCAGCGGCGACGCACGCCAGTCCTTGCGATCGTTGGGCCCGTGCAGGTAGTGGTCGATGAACCAGTCCATCGTCTTCGATGTCAGCGGCACGCCGTCGGTGACGCGCTGATAGGATGCGTGCGTCATCCCCATGTCGGTGGCGGGATAGACCAGCAACTGGAACGCCAGCGGCGGCAGGTCTCCGTCGCGCGCCATGATCGCCATCACCGCAGCAAGGTTGCCGCCGGCCGAGTCGCCCCCCACCGCAACGCGCTTGCGATCGATGCCCAGCGCGTCCGACTGCGCAATTACCCAGCCGGTCGCGGCAGCACTGTCATCGACCGCGGCAGGGAATTTGAATTCGGGCGCCATGCGATAGTCCACCGACACCACGCGGCAGCGCGCGGCGTTGGCATAGTGCCTGCAGGCCACGTCGTGCGAATCGAGGTCGCCCAGCAGCCAGCCACCGCCGTGGAAATACACCAGCACCGGCAGCAGTTCGTCCCCCTTCGCGCCAAGCGGGCGATAGGCGCGCAGCCTGATCTCGCCATGGGGGCCGGGACACGACAGATCGCGCACCTCGGCGACGTCCTGCGGATCGGGCTGTGTCACTGCGCGCCCTGCCGCGAAGACCTTGCGCGCCTCATCCGGCGACAGGGTTTCCATCGGCGGACGCCCGGCTGCACGAATCAGCGCAAGCAGCGTTTCGGCGTCTGGATCAAGCGGCATCTGCGTGTTCCTCAGTTGGTCCAGCCGACAATGGCGGCAGCAACGTCTCCGGGCTTGTCGAGTTCCGCAAGATGGCCGGCGCCGGATACGATCCTGGTTTCCGACGTTCCGGCAATTCCCTTGGCGAGCCGCTCGGCGTAGCTGCGCGGCATGACCTTGTCGTGCTCGCCCCAGATCAACAGCGTTGGCGCCTTGATCAGATTCAGCCGCTTCTCGAGCTTGGTGTTGCCCAGCGGCCAGAAGATGCGCGCTGCTGCTTCATTCGCGCGGGTCTGTTCGATCGGCCATTCGATTGAGTTGGCGCCTTCCGGCACCGCCTTCAGCGCCTTCCAGATTTCCGGATCGGCGCACATCAGGCCGGGCACCGCATCGCCCCGTTGCGCCCACGGATCAGTCGGCGGATCGGCCTCGTCGAACAATCCGAACGGTGCGATCAGCGCCAGCCGCCGCACCGTGTTGGGCCACAGCGCCGCCATTTCCGCTGCCAACGACGCACCCACTGAACTACCGGCCAGATCGGCGCCGTCCAGGTCCGCCTTCGCCAGCAGATCGCGCACCGCCAGCAACCAGTCCAGATGCGTGTCGAGTATCGAATGACCGCGATCGCCGCCGGGAAACCCCGGCAGCGACGGCACAATCACGGTACGGCTCTTCGCCAGTTCATCGAGGAACGGCACCCAGCGCGGCAAGCCACCAAAGCCGGCAAGAAAGCCCAGCTTCGGTCCACTGCCTTTGCGCCATATACGGGTGGCAAAGCCGTTGACATCGACAGTCAACGTCTCGGGTTCGCTCACGGCATGCTCCAATTATTCAGCGGCGAGTTTCGGCATGAAGGCTGGGATTTCCGCGCGCTGCGCCGTTTCCATCGGCTGCGGCCACCAGCGATCTTCCCAGTCGGCGAAATGTCCTTTCAGTTTCGGCATCACCTGTTCGGCAAACAGCTTCGTGTTGTAGCGGCACAGGTCCTTGCTCATGTTGCCGAACTGCAGCAACAGCATCAGGTGCCCGACATTGAGGTTGTTGGCGACCTCGCGCAACTGCTCCGCCACTTCGTCCGCTGTGCCGATAATGACGTAGCCCTGGTCCACGATGGCATCCATCTCGCGTGCGACGGAGGCGAAGCGTTCGCCGGTGGATTTGCCGCGAATGTTGGCATCGGCCGCCTTCTTCACCTGGCTCTCGATGCCGGCGCGCTGACTGCCTTCGCTGGTGTATCCCGGTGGCACGGCCCAACGCGGATCGACATGCAGGCAGCGGCCGTAGAAATATTCCGCCGCCTCGGCGTAGAGATCGAACGCATGCTGGCGCGATTCGCCGACACCGACGAATTGCAGGAACCCGGCACGATACGGATTGCGGTCCTTGCCCAGTCGCGCCATTTCGTTCCAGAAGCCGGTCATTGTCGCCTGGCCGGCCTTGTAGCCGTAATAGCTGAGATAGCAGTACACATAGTCCATCTCGGCGCACCATTGCCAGGTCTCGACCGAGCCGCCACCGGGGATCCAAACCGGCGGATGCGGCCGCTGCACGGGCCGCGGCCAGATGTTCACATAGCGTTGCTGGTTGAACCGGCCGTTGAACGCGAAGGTGTCCTGCTCCTGCCAGGCCTTCATCACCAGGTCGTGCGCTTCCAGGTAGCGCTGGCGCAGCATCGACGGGTTCTGGCCATAGGCGAAGCAGGTATCCATCGGCGTGCCGACCGGAAATCCGGCAATCAGCCGTCCGCCGGAGATCACGTCGATCATCGCGAACTCTTCCGCAACGCGTGTCGGCGGATTGTACAGCGCGAGCGAATTCCCCATCACGCAGATCGCTGTGTCGGTGGTGCGGCGTGCCAGCGATGACGCGATCAGGTTCGGCGACGGCATCAGCCCGTAGCCGTTGGAATGATGCTCGTTCACGCAGATCGCATCGAAGCCGCATTGCGCCGCGTATTCGAGTTCATCCATGAAGTCGTTGTACATCAGGTGCGCGCGCTTCGGATCGAACAGCGACGAATGGATGTCCACCCAGACGGACGGGTTGGCGTCACGGAAGTCGTCCGGCAGTTCCGTATACGGCATCAGGTGGAACCACATCAGCTTCATTGCGCGCTCTCCGCATTGCCACTACTGGCCAGTATTCTGTGCGTCCCGCTGGTAAGTCAACCGCCCGTCAGGGGTACGAACGCGACGGACAGAACGCTACCCCGTGCCACCTCGCCCGCCGGATTTTTCCTGAGCAGCACAAGCTCCTGATCGCCATGTGGCGGACCCACCGGAATGATCATCCGGCCGCCAGGACGCATCTGCTCGACCAGTGCCGGTGGGATATCCGGCGCCGCGGCCGTCACGATGATGGCATCGAACGGCGCCTGCTCCGGCCAGCCGAGTGCGCCATCGCCGGTGCGCAGCATGATGCTGTGGTAGCCTTCGCCGGCCAATGCGATGGCGGCGCTGCGTGCCAGTTCCGGGATCACCTCGATGGAACAGACCTTGCCCGCAAGCTCGGCGAGGACCGCCGCCTGGTAGCCCGAGCCGGTGCCCACCTCGAGCACGCCGTCATCCGGCTGCAGATCGAGCAGTTCCGTCATCAACGCGACGATGAAGGGCTGCGAGATAGTCTGGCCGTGGCCGATCGGCTGCGGTCGATTTTCAAAGGCAGCGTCCATTGACCCTGGCGCCATGAATGCGGACCGCCGCACCTTGGCGAGCGCCGCCGCCACGCGGGGCGAAAGTCGCACACGACCTGTCCATGGCGCGGTCAACTGCATCTCCTCGGCAATCGCCGCCAGCAATGCTGCCTGTCGGTCCATGGCGAATTATAACGCCGGCCCGCTGCGCCGTTCCACCCACCGGCTTTGCGTGGCAAGGCAGCAGCGGTGTAGCGTCACGCGCAGAACGAACCGAGGAACGATCCGATGGATGTGCATGAGGCCGGGCAGACTGACGTTGCAGCCGACCATATTGCCCGTGCCTGGAAGCTCGCACCGCTGCTGTCGGCGGCCGCGCCGCGTATCGATTCGGCGCGCGAGTTGCCGAAGGATGTGCTGGACGCGATGCACGCAGCCAGCATGTTCCGCCTGCTGGTGCCGCGCTCGCTCGGGGGTGCCGAACTGGATCCTGCGACCTACATCCAATGCGTGGAAGCGATCGCCGCCGGCGATGCGTCGGTGGCGTGGTGCATGAACCAGGGTTCCGGCTGCTCGATGTCGGCGGGCTATCTCGCCCCCGATGTTGCGCGCGAAGTGTTCGGCGGGGAACGCGACGTGCTCGCCTGGGGCATGGGTCCTGGTGCGAGGGCGATTCGCGCCGACGGCGGTTGGCGCATCACCGGCACCTGGGCATTCGCCAGCGGCAGCCGCCATGCCACATGGCTCGGCGCACATTGTCCGTGCTTCGAGGCCGATGGCACGACGCCGCAGCGCTACCCCGATGGCAGGCCATGGGAACGCACTATGCTGATGCGGCGCGAGGTCGCCACCATCAAGGATGTCTGGCAAGTCGTCGGACTGCGCGGCACCGGCAGCGACACGTATTCGGTGCAGGACCTGTTCGTCGATGACGCCCATACGATCACGCGCGACCGGGCGGAGGAGCGCCGCGAGCCTGGTCTGATCTATCGCTTCACCGCAATGCAGATCTACGCATCGGGTTTCGCCGCGGTCGCACTTGGAATTGGCCGAGCCACGCTGGACGCATTCATTGCGCTGGCCGGCGGCAAGACCCCTGCCCTTATGCAGACATCGTTGCGCGACAGTGCAGTGATCCAATCCGAGATCGGCATGGCAGATGCAAAGCTGAACGCGGCGCGCACCTGGCTGATAGCTGTACTGCGCGACGCACAGGAGGCTACGAAGCTGGCCGGCGAAGTCTCGACGGATCACCGCATGAGAATCCGCCAGGCCGCGACCTACGCGATCCACCAGGCAAAGGAAGTGGTGGACGTGGCGTATCACGAGGCCGGCAGCACCGCGATCTTCGATGCCAATCCGTTCGAGCGGCGGTTTCGCGACGTGAACACGGTGACCCAGCAGGTGCAGGGACGCCGGTCGCATTTCGAGACAATTGGCCAGCATCTGCTTGGCTCGAATCCAAGCCTGCGCTGGGTGTAGGCCTTTCGCAGTCCAACGAAACCAACGGGGGAAACGATTCGTGACACGCATGCTGCTCCGCGCTGTCGGCGCGGTCTCGCTGCTGCTTGCGGCGCAGGCCGCATCGGCCGCCACCACCTGGGAATGCTACGTCTATAATCCGGTCGCCACGGTGGCGGCCGTCAAGGGCGTGATCCGGCTGATCGACACCGTGAAGCAGCAGACCAATGGCGAGCTGCTGATCAACCTGCATCTCGGCGGCAGCCTGCCGATCAATGCCACCAACATCACCGCGGCCGTCGCCGACAGCGTGGTGCAGATGGGCGATGACGGTTTCTCCACCGGCAATGTGCCGATCAGCGCAATCCTGCGACTGCCTTTGTTGCTGCAGAGCGATGCCGAATTGGCGAAGGCCATGGCAATCCTGCGGCCGTATCTGGACCAGGATTACGGCAAGAAGGGCATCGTGGTGCTCAGCCAGTACTCCTATCCGTTCCAGGTGCTGTGGGGCCGCAAGAAGATCACCTCGATCGCCGACATCAAGGGCCTGAAGCTGCGCGTGACGTCGGTTGAGCAGGGCGAATTCATCCGTCGCTTCGGTGGCGTACCGCTGACGATCGGCACGCCCGATGTCGCCGCCGCGTTGGACCGTGGCGTGGTGGACGGCGCTCTGACCGCCAGTTCCGGCGGCGGCGTGACCTGGCACGATCTGCTGAAATACCGCTATGGATTTCCGACGTCCTATGTGAATTCGACAGTGATCGTCAACCAGGAGGCGTTCGAGAAACTGCCGGCAGCGACACAGAAGATCGTGCACGATGCGGCGACCGAAGCGGCTGCGTGGGCGATCGGCGATATGAACCAGCAGGAAGATGCGCTGACTGCGCAGTACGGCCGTGACGGCATGATCCTGACGGCGGCCACGCCGGAAGACATCAAGCTGGCGACCGAGAAACTGCAGCCGTACTGGGATGAATGGGCGAAAGCACATGGCCCGGAGGCGATCGAGGTCCTCGGCAAGATCCGTGCAGCGGTCGGTCGATGAGCAGCGCGCAGCACAAGGCGGCCGATGCCGAATTTCCCGGTGAGGAGCTGGAGGAAGCATTCCATCCTGAGCCCACTTTGCTCGAGCGGACCTGCATGGTGATCTGCGAGGTTGCCATCGGCGTCATGGCGTTCATCGTCATCCTGGAAATCGTCACCCGCAACCTGTTCAACTTCTCTTACGAGATGTCCGAGGAACTGGGTGGCTATATCATCGTCGGCATCACCTTCCTGAGCCTGCCGGTCTGCCAGGTGTACCGCGCCTACCACCACGTGCAATTCATCCAGACCCGACTGTCGCCGCGCCTGCGCGCGCTGTCGCATTTCATCTTCGACGCGCTTTCGCTGGTGTTCTGCGCCGTGCTCATGTGGCAGTTGACCCGCTACGTGTTGCAATCGTGGCGATCTGGCGACGTGGCGCCCACCCTGCTCGCGACGCCGCTGTGGATCCCGCAGACCCTGATGCCGGTTGGCACGCTCGCGGTCACCGTGTCGCTGTTGCGTTCCGCGGCACTGAATTTCCGGCGCTGCGTCGCGGCGCGAGGCTGAACGATGAGCGTCGCACTGGCCCTGATCGGGTCGTTCGGGCTGTTCCTGTTCCTGCTCGCCGCCGGCATGGCGGTGCCGTTCGCCATCGCGGTGCCGGGCGTGGTGTATCTGCTGCTGCAGAATGGGCTGACCTCGCTGAAGGGCATCGGTCTGGTCACCTGGGGCAGCATGAACAGCTTCACCCTGACGGCGATTCCGCTGTTCGTGCTGATGGCCGAGTTGATGCAGCGCAGCGGATTGTCATTCCGCATCTACCGCGGCCTGGCGAAGGTGGTGTCGCGGTTGCCCGGCGGATTGCTGCAGACCAACATCGTCGGCTGCGCGCTGTTCGCGTCGATCAGTGGATCATCCGTGGCAACAGCGGCGTCCATCGGCGGCGTGGCATTGCCGCAGCTCGTGCAGCGCAACTACGATCGCAAGCTATCCGCGGGCTCGCTTGCCGCGGGTGGCACATTGGGGATCCTGCTGCCGCCCAGCATCGCCATGATCATCTACGGTTCGTTCACCGAGACATCGGTGGCGAAGCTGTTCATGGCCGGCGTGATCCCCGGGCTGATGCTGACGGCGATGTTCATGTTGTACATCGGCGTGCGGTCGTTCCGGGGCAATGTGGTGCCGCGCGAGACCGGCGCGCCAACCGGTGGCGTGCTGCTGGCGCTGGCAGATGTCGTGCCGTTCGCTTTGCTGATCAGTGGCATCATGGGGAGCATTTACGCTGGTGTGGCAACACCGACAGAAGCTGCGTCCGGTGGCTGCCTGTTCGCGCTGCTGCTCTGCCTGGCCTGGGGCGAGCTGAGCTGGCGCCAATTCGTCGATGCACTGCATCGCACCGTGCAGATCGTCGGCAATCTGCTGTTCATCATTTATGCAGCGTACATCTACGCCTATGCGATCGGCGTGGCTGGCGTGGGCGAGACGGTCACCGCCTGGCTGGTCGGGCTGAACCTCAGCCACTTTCAGTTCTTCGCTGCGCTGTTCGTGCTGTACACGGTGCTGGGCTGCCTGGTCGAAAGCATCGGCATGATCGTGATCACTGTGCCACTGCTGTATCCGGTACTGGCAAAGTACGGCATCGACCCGATCTGGTTCGGCGTGATCCTGGTGATGTATGTCGAACTCGGCCAGATCTCGCCGCCGATCGGCATCAACCTCTTCGTCATCCAGAGCATCTGGGACGGCGAGTTGGGTGACGTGGTGATCGGGACGATCCCGTTCCACATCATCATGTTCGTCCTGCTGTTCCTGTTGACGCTGTTCCCGCAACTGGCGTTGTGGTTACCGGCGCATATGAACTGATTCCCCGCGATGCCGAAGACAGGCCTTCCAGATGGAGACAGGCCTTCCAGATGTGGTGTTAGGTCAGCGCCTATGGGGCGTGACCCTGCCGTGACAGTATTTGCGCGTTTGGCGCCGGGACGGTCTTCATCCCGCGCGCCTCGCCATGGCGGAGACCAACACGGAATGGTGATGCACGGTCGCCCAATACCGGCTTACGACATTTGCAGCAGTTTGCTTTGATCGCATGCGCAGTAATCGACGACTGCGACATGCATAACACAGCGCCGTCCTGACCGGACGCGACTGGCCAGGCAAGGCGCCGAGAGGAGGCGCCCATGAGCGGACAAACGTCCGAGGCCCTGCTGTCGATGTATGACAGCGTGCGGCTGCGGCCACGCTACTGGCTCAACTTCGGCCTGCTGTCCTTGATCACTGTGCTGGAGTTCTTCGATTTTGCTATCGTGGCATTCCTGCTGGCCGTACTCGGCCCGCAATGGCACCTGACCTACGGTCAGTCCGCGATCATCCTGTACAGCGGCGGTGTCGGTGCAATCTGCGGCGCGGTGATCTGGGGCAGCATGGCCGACGCCTGGGGCCGCAAGCTCCAGCTTGTCCTCGGTACGTTCATCTGCGGCATCGGCGCCGGATCGATCGGACTGGTGCCGCAAGGCGACTGGATCCTGTTGGCTGCACTGCGATTTGTCGTGGGCTTCGGTCTCACCGCAGCGGTGACCCCTTGCCTCACACTCGTCGTCGAGATCACGCCCACACGGCACCGTACTGCGGTTTCCAGCTTCTACATCGTGTTCGCAACCGTCGGCGCGCTGCTTGCTTCGGCGACTTCGGCAACGTTGCTGGCGTTGCTGGGTTGGCGCGGCGTCGCCATGCTCGGGGCCGTGACGATCCCGGTCGGCCTGGTGATCGGACGGGTGGTTCCCGAATCCGTGCGCTGGCTCACGGCGAAAGGCCGCTTTGCCGAGGCGCGGTCGCAGGTTGCACGACAGCTTGACCTGCTGATCGAGCAGGTGCCGCTGCCAACCATCGCACCACTGGCGCCCCCCACCGGCAGGTTTGCCGATCTGTACCAAAACCCGACGCGTTTCTGGGAGACCGTGATCATCTGGGGCGGCGCATCAACCGCCGCTTACGGGGTGTACTTGTGGGGACCCACGATCGTGTCGCTGCTGCTGCTCGTCCCGGTGCAGGAGGCCGCGAAGTACTTCGTGTTCGTGGCCGGTGCCGGCGTTGTCGGCAAAATCGTTGTCTCAATCGTCTCGCCTATGATGGGACGCCGGCGCTGCGGCCAGGTCTGGGGCTTCCTCGCAGCAATTTCGCTGGCAGCCGCTGCTTACTTCAACCACACGTTCGTCGGCGGAGTGCCCCTGCTTGTCGTGTTCCTGTGCTGCTCGACCTTCGGCATCGATGGCAGCTTCTCCAACCTCGCCCCCTATACTGTCGAGGTATTCGGCGTGCGGTTGGGCGCGCGGTCATCCGGCCTGGGCCAGGCCGCGAACGGCGTGGGCAAGATCCTCGGTCCGCTCAGCCTGGCGCTGATCGCCGGCACCGGGAACATCGTCTCGCCCCACGCGACCGCCGATGCGGTGTTGCCGGCCTTCCTGTTCCTTGGGTTCGCCATGGTACTCGTCGGGCTCTCGTTCACCATCCTCGGCGTGGAGACCCACGGCGAGCCGATCCGACTGCACGAGCAGATGGCAGATCAACCTGCCGAGAGGCCTGCAGTCGCGCTCCACTGAAGCTGGCGGCAGCGGCGTCGCGCGACACCGCTGCCGCGATCCTCACTGCGACGAGGGCACCGCTGGCGTGCCGCCCGGCTCAAGTCCGAAGAACACTTCGATCGAGCGGATCAGCCCGTCCTCGAAGCGAAAATATTCGGTGTTGCGAAAGCCGGCGCCACGCTTCGATCGCCCTTCGTAAAGCACGAAGCAGCAATCGTCGCTGGCGTTCACCTGCCGGATCTCGAGGCGCTCGAAGCTGCCGGCATTCGGCCAGCACCGCGCGAAATAGTCATCCCGGCTGATATGGTCGTCATACGGCGAAGTGAATGTGAAGTCGGGATGCAGGATTGCTTCCATGTCGGCGCGGCGCATCGCCATGAAAGCCGCGAAGGCCCGGCGGACCAGATCTGCCTGTTCCGTTGGCGTCATCCGCTGCTCCTCAATCGCGGTCGGGCGCGCCGCCCGGGAAGCAGCCGCGGAAGGGTCGTGCATCATCCACCGCACGTCTGACGGATGGCCGCGCGAGCAACCGGGAGCGATAGGCCGCGACATTGGTATGCGCGCCGCCAATCGGATGGACCCAGTCGGCGTAGAACAGTGCCGGCGCCGCTGCGCAATCGGCGAGCGTGAAAGCCTCGCCCACCGCCCACTTCCGATCGACCATGCGCGTGTCGAGCCAGTCGTAGCAGGTGTCGAGCATCGCATGCGCCTTCTCGACCCCTTCTGAATCGCGTCGCTCGGCTGCGCGCAGGCGGTCCGCCACGATCTTCTGCATCGAGGCGTGCAGGTAATTGTCGAAGAACCGGTCGAGCAGCCGCACCTCCAGCCGCAAATCCGCATCGGCCGGCAGCAGCGGTTGCGGTCCCGGATGGTGGCTGTCCAGATACTCGATGATGATGCTGGCCTCCGGGAGGGTCAGCCCACCCTGTTCCACGACCAGCACGGGAAAGCGCCCAATCGGCCAATTTCGCTTCAATTCCGCCGCAGCTTGCGGGTCCTCGATGGTGCGCGCCGTGAACGGCGTGGCCGCCTCGTAGAGTGGGATCAGCACTTTCCAGGAATATGACGAGAAAGGGTGATAGTAGAGCGTCAGTGCCATGAGCGCCTCCTTCCAGGACCGCTTGCGCAATGCAAGTGGTTGCAGGATGGCAGAACTGATCCTAAGTTGCAAGCGGTTTTCAGTGGTGGCGGAAATGGCGGACCATCGCTCCGGTTGTCCGATCAATCTGACATTGGAGGTCCTGGGCGACCGTTGGAGCCTGATCGTCATTCGTGACGTCATGTTCGGCAATCGCCGCCACTTCCGCGAACTCCAGACGCGGTCCGAGGAAGGGATCGCCTCCAACATCCTGGCCGACCGCCTGAAGCGGCTGGTCGAGGTCGGGTTGCTGAGCCGTCGCGACGACCTGAGCCATAAACAAAAGGCGATCTACAGCCTCACCGAGCCGGCCATCCAGCTGGTGCCACTGCTGGCCGCGATGGGAGCATGGGGGCGCCGCCATTTGCCCGCATCCCAGGAGCTGTCGATCCGCGCCGCGTTGCTGGAAGAGGGTGGGCCGCCGATGTGGGAGGCGTTCATGGATGAGCTCCGCACGCTCCACCTGGGGGCGCCGAACAAGGGCGCCTCAGTGCTTGCCGGCCTGCAGGCGGCGTATCAGGCGGTGGTGGCCGCCGCCGCTGGCGGTGCTTAGGGCGCCGTCCTGTGGTCTGACCTATCCCGGATCGACGCGGCGGAATACGCTTCGCTTTTCCGCCCTACGGCCTTCGGCCGCGTGACGTCTGAGGAATCCTGCCATGCGCAACCATCGTATTGCCTCCATCCCAGCCGACGGCATCGGCCCTGAAGTGATCAGCGCCGGCCTGGAAGCGCTGGACGCCGTGGCGGCGCGCGACGGTGGCTTCACGCTGACCGTCGATCACTACGACTGGGGCTCTAACTGGTACCGCAAGCATGGTCAGTTCATGCCGGCCGATGCACTGGCGTGGCTGCGTACCGCTGATGCGATCTATTTCGGCGCGGTCGGCGATCCCGACATTCCCGACCACGTCACGCTGTGGGGACTGCGGCTGCCGATCTGCCAGGGCTTCGACCAGTATGCCAACGTGCGCCCGACGCGCATCCTGCCGGGCGTCACGTCGCCATTGCGTGACGTAGGTCCGGGCGATCTCGACTGGGTGATCGTGCGCGAGAACAGCGAGGGGGAATACGCCGGCCATGGCGGCCGCGCACATCGCGGCCTGCCCGAGGAAGTGGCCACCGAGACCGCGATCTTCACCCGCCGCGGCGTCGAACGCATCATGCGCTTCGCCTTCGACATTGCACGCTCGCGCCCGCGCAAGCTGCTCACCGTGGTGACGAAATCCAACGCGCAGCGCCACGGGATGGTGTTCTGGGACGAGATCGCCGCGCTGGTGTCGCATGACTACCCCGACGTGACCTGGGACAAGGAGCTGGTCGATGCGATGACCACGCGCATGGTGCGCAAGCCGCAGTCGATCGACACCGTGGTGGCGACCAACCTGCACGCCGACATCCTGTCCGACCTTGCCGCCGCGCTGGCCGGATCGCTTGGCATAGCGCCCACCGGCAATGTCGATCCGGAACGCCGCAGCCCGTCGATGTTCGAACCGATCCACGGGTCGGCATTCGACATCACCGGAAAGGGCATTGCCAATCCGGTCGCCAGCTTCTGGACCGGCGCGATGATGCTCGAGCACCTCGGCGAGAAGCCGGCGGCGGACCTGCTGATGCGCGCCGTCGAACAGGTTTGCGCGGCCGGCATTTTGACGCCGGATCTCGGCGGCAAGGCCACCACCGCGGATGTCACCCGCGCAGTATGCCAGGCGGTACGCGGCTTGAATCGCTGACCGCAGTGGAGCAGCTGCCAACCGCCGAGCAGGAATTGCTGGAACAGGCACGCGCCATGGTCCCGATTTTGGCGGAGCGCTCTGCGGCCACCAATGCCGCCCGCGATGTGCTGCCCGAGACCATCGCGGATTTCCACCGCATCGGCCTGTTGCGCATCATCCAGCCACGCCGCTTCGGCGGCCTTCAACTCCGCTTTTGCCTGTTCTCCCGGATCGTCGAGATCATCACCGAGGGCTGCGCATCCGCCGGCTGGGTCTATGCCGTGCTGGGGGAACATCAGTGGCTCATGGCGTCGTTTCCTGTGCAGGCGCAGATCGACGTCTGGGGCGGCAATCCGCTGGCACTGGCGTCTTCGTCGCTGGCACCGCGCGCGGTCGCTGCACGCACCGCCGGCGGCTGGCGATTGAGCGGGCAGTATTCGTTCTCCAGCGGCAGCAGCCACGCACACTGGGCAATCGTGGGCGCGTTCCTCGGCGAGGCCGGCGATCCTCGCACGATCGCCTACCTGCTGGTGCCGCTCACCGACATCGACATCGTCGATGACTGGCACGTGCTGGGCCTGGCAGGAACCGGCAGCCGCTCGCTGCTGGTGCGCGACGTGTTCGTGCCGGAGCATCGCTGCGTCCTGTTGAGCGAACTGATGGCGGGCACCCCACCCGGCGCAGCGGCGCACCCGGACTATCCGCTGCTGCGGGCGCCGCGCGGTCTGCTGGTGAATTACTCGCTGCCGCCGGTCGCCATCACTCTGGGCCGCCGCGCGCTCGCGGTGGCACTTGCCGGCCTGCGCGGGCGCGTCTCTCGCGGCATGACGCAGATGGCGGCCAGCGAGTTCGTTCAGATGACGGTCGCCGAGGCCGCCGCAGCGATCGATGCCGCGACGCTGACCTTGTGGAACGGTCGCCGCACCGCACAGGCGCTGGTCGATTCAGGTGAACCGATCCCGGCCGATGTCGCCCTGCGCGCGCGACGCGACATGACCTATGCGCAGCACCAGGTGCAATGGGCGGTGGAACGGCTGGTCGAGGTATGCGGAGCGCGTTCGGTTTATGACGCGGATGCGCTCGCCTCGATCCGACGCGATGTGCTGACCGTGTTGACGCACAACGTTGCCAGCCGACAGACGGCGATGGCCGCGTGGGGCAAGTGGGCGCTGCTCAGCGACGCCGCACCGAACGCCGCCGGGCAGACGTGAGCAGGCCCGGGCCAGCAGCCAACTGCCCGACGCTCGCCGGAGCCCGGCGCCAACCTCTCGGCTACAAACCACCAACGACCATCGCCGCTGTCCGCAATTATTGATGCCACGAAGTTTTGCAGTGTGCCGCTATAGCTTCGGTGCCCCAAGCGGCGACAAATTGTCGTTGGCCGCCGGCATCTGCGTCTCCCACCCGCCACCCAGCGCTTTGTACAGCGCAACCAGGTTGGCTGAGACGTTGGTCGTGGCGTCGGCGAGCTGCTGTTGTGTGGCCAACAGGTTCTGCTGAGCGGTCAGTACTTGCAGAAAGTCGGCAACGCCCTCCTGGTAGCGGCTTTGCGCCAGTCCCAGTGCGCGCTGGTTCTGCGCCACCGCCTGCACCAACTGGTCCCGCCGAGCCTGTTCGGTCTTATAGGCGGTCAGCGCATTGTCCACATCATGCCAGGCACTCAGCACTGTCTTCTGGTAGTTGACCGCGGCTTCCTGCTGCTGCGCCTTGCGCAGTTCCAGCGTGGCCTTCAGTTGACCACCCTCGAAGATCGGGATGGTGATGCCCGGCCCGACGCCATAGTTGCGTGCATTGAGGTTGAACATCGTCCAGGGCTGGATCGACTGCAGCCCCACGCTGCCGGTCAGCCTCACCGACGGATAGAAATTCGCCACCGCCACGCCGATATCGGCCGTCGCTCCATGCAGTTGTGCCTCGGCCTGGCGAATATCCGGACGCCTGCGCGCAAGTTCCGACGGTAGGCCCACCGGAACGCGTGGCGGCACCGGCGGCACCGGCTTCGCCACCACCAGCTCGGCCTGCAACGCGTTCGGCGGCTGGCCTAGCAACAGGCTGATGGCATTGATCAGCTGCGACACCAGTTGTTCGAGTGGCGGGATCTCCGCCGCAGTCGAACGCAATTGGGCAGCCGCGTTCGCAACATCGAGGTCAGTGGTCACGCCGCCGGCTGCGCGCTGCTGGGTCAGCTGCAGGCTCTGTTGGGCAATTGTCAAGTTATCCCGGGCGATCTGCAGCTTCAGCTGCGCCCCCCGCAGCAGGATGTAGTCACGCGCCACCTCGGAGAGGCCGAGCAGCAGCGCACTGCGCCGAGCCTCTGCCGAGGCTACGACCGAGGCGGTGGCAGATTCCACGGAACGCCGCACCTGGCCCCACAGGTCGATTTGCCAGGAGGCGTCGAACCCGACCTGGTAGACATCGAATGCATTGAGCGTGCTGCCTTTAATGCCGCCCGTGTTGCTGCCGGAGGCGCCGTTAGCCCCCAACGGGTTCGGCGCATTGGCGAACACGCCGACATCGCTCGCCTTCTGCCGCGTATAGGAGCCGTTGCCGTTCAACGCGGGAAACTGCGCCGAACCGGCAATGCCGAGCTGTGCCCGGGATTCGACAACCCTGATGGTGGCGACCCGCACGTCGAGGTTTTCGCCGGCGACCCGGCGTTCCAACGCGGTGAGCTGGGGGTCCTTGAACAGTTTCCACCAGTTGGGATCTACCGGATCGGCCACCGGCATGCTGGGTTCGTTCGGGATTGCCTCGGCCTTCTTGACGAACCAGGAGGCCGGCGACAGCCAGTCAGGCGGCGAAAAATCCGGCCCGACCGTGCAGGCGCCAAGGGTCAGCAACAGGCCGGCGGCAACAGGAAAACGTCTCATCGATTGCTTCTAACGCGGGAAGCGCCCGTGAGGCCATAGCGGCAGACGCAGGCCAGCCGCCGCGCTAGCATTGCCGCACCAACGGAGGGAGACAACGTCCATGGCCCGCATTCTGTTCAGGGATTGCCGCGTGTGGGACGGCTCGGGCGGCGCATCCTATCCGGCGGATGTGCTGGTGGAGGGCGAACGCATCCGCGCGGTGGCGACCGCCCGTGGCCAGCTCGAGGCGGCCGGCGCAGAGCTGATCGAGGCGCGCGGCATGACCTTGATGCCTGGCCTGGTGGAGGGCCACGCGCATATCACCTTCATCAACGGTGCGCGCGCTACCGACCTGGGCGACACCCCGCCCGAGGAGCACACGCTGATCGCTGCCCGCAACGCGCGGCTGCTGCTGGACCATGGCTTCACCAGCGCCTACAGCGCGGCCAGCGCCAAGTTGCGGATCGATGTGGTGATCCGCAACGCGATCGAGGCGGGCGAGTTGCCGGGCCCTCGCCTGCGCGCCTGTGGTCCGGAGATCACGGTGACCGGCGGGCTGGGCGACGATCGACGTGCCCACCAGTTCCGCGACAGCTTTGCCATCTTCGCCGACGGGCCGGTGGAGGTGACGAAACTGGCGCGACTGTGTGTGCGCGAGGGCGTGGACAGCATCAAGCTGAACATCTCCGGCGACGATCACACGCGGACCGGCGCGTTGCCGCGCACCGTGATGAGCGAGGCGGAGATACTTGCCGGCGTCACGGTAGCGCGCGATTTCCATCGCATGGTGAACGCGCATTGTCGCGCGGCGGAAAGCGTGAAGCGCGCGGTGCTGTGTGGGGTCGATGTGATCTACCACTGCGAGCACGCGGATGAAGAGGCGCTCGACCTGCTGGAAGGCGTGAAAGACCGCGTGTTCGTCGGCCCTGCAATCGGGTTGCTGCACGCCGCGGTGCACGAGGCGCCGGAGGGCGCGCTGCATGGCGGCGTGCGGCACGGCATCGAGCTGGGCCTGGCTGCGGCATCGCGGGCATATCCCGAGATGAAGAGGCGCGGCATTCGCGTGGTGATCGGCGGGGATTACGGTTTCGCACGCACGCCGCAGGGCGAAAACGCACGCGACATCGAGCATTTCGTGCGGCACCTGGGCTACTCGCCGAGTGAGGCGCTGGTTTGCGCGACGCGGTACGGCGGCGAGTTGATGGGGTTGGGCGACGAACTGGGCCAGGTGCGCGAGGGCTTTCTGGCCGATCTGCTGCTGGTCGATGGCGACCCGGTGGCCGATGTGGGCATGCTGCAACACAAGGAGCGGTTGGTGGCGATTCTCAAAGGCGGGACGATCCACAAGTTGGATAGGGGCGCCCTGGAGCGGCGGCAGGTACGGGCCGCCGAGTAGGGCGGAAAAGCGCGGCGCGTTCTGCCGGCCGGGCGCGGCGAGCTTCGTTTTCCCTCCCATCCGGTTGGACAAAATCCCGAACGCGCCCAAAGCTGCGCAAGGCACCATAGGGAGCGACCATGTCACTGAGCCGGGACTTCGCTGCGTTCATCGCCAAACTGGGCTACGCGGACCTGCCGCCTGCGGTGGTCGACCGCGCCAAAGGCGTCACGTTGCAAGCGCTGTCGTCGGCTCTGGTTGCCCATGACATGGCACCCGCCAGGCAGGCCCTCGCGCTGATGCAGGAGGAAGAAGCCGGCGGCGGTGGGATCGCCACCGTGCTGTGCAGCGGCAGCAAACTCACCAAGAGCGGCGCCGCGTTCGTCAATGCAGAGATGATCCTCGCCGGCGGCAAGTGGGACACGTTCCGTATGCTGACCCACCCGGGCACCGCGATCATCCCCGCGGCACTCGTCGCGGCGGAAATCACCCAATGCTCCGGCGCAGAATTCCTCACCGCCGTCGCCGCAGCGTACGAGGTGATGGAACGCATGGCCGCCGAATTCATCCCCACCGTGATGTCGCGCGGCTTCCATTCGGGTCCTGTGTTCGGCATCTTCGGTGCGGCCGTCGCGGCGGCGAAGATCCAGAACCTCGACGCGGACCAGGTCAACAGCGCGATCGCGCAATGCGTCAACTTGGCGGCCGGCAACCTGGAAGGTGCACGCAGCGGCGGCCGTTCGCTGCGCGAGGGCGGCGCCGTGCGCAACGCCCTACTCGCCGTGGCGATGGCAAAACACGGCACGCCGGGCGGCGAAACGACGCTGGAGGGCGATGCCGGATTCTATCACGCCTATGCGGGCAACAATTTCGGCCAGCTGCGCTACAGCTTTACCGGCGACAACCGCACTGACCTGAGCAGCATCACCAGGAACCTGGGACGCGACTGGATATTCCTGGAGACGCTCTACCGCATCTATTCAACCGCGGGCTTCAACATTGCGCATGTCGATGTGACGGCGCGGCTGTGCGAGGAGCACAACCTGACGTACGCCGACATCGACCGCATCGAGGCGGTGGTGAACTGGCTCGAAACCGAGTATCCGAGCCCGGCCTTCCCCACTCCCGGCAGCGACGGCCAGCCGAAAGTCGGCAGTACCCAGTATTTCTCCGCCTATGGCGCAGTGACGCGCGGCTATCCTCTGCTGCGTGGCGCACAGCCTGGGCCGGGCGAGGCGGACCCGCCCGAGGTACTGGACCTGATGCATCGCGTGACGTTGATCCCCATGGTGCGCCGAACCCTGTTCGGGCCACGGGTCACCATCTTCACCAAAGACGGGCGCAGCGTCACCAAGGAAGGCACCGGCCGCGAGTTCATCTGGAATTTCGACGAGCAGGCCAAGCGTATTCAGCCCATTGCGCCAGGCCTCGCGATCCCCGAGACGCAATTCGCAGCATTGATCGATGTGTGCCGCAACCTGGATCGCATCGACAATGCGGCAAGCAGGCTGATCGCGCTGACCCTTCCGCAGGGCGGATAAGCGCCGCGCTTATCCGCCCTATGGCCTACAGCCCAACGACCTCGGCCAGCGCCTCCAACTGCTCCACGTGCCGCGACACCGGATTGAGCAGCAAATGGTTGGCGCCCAGCGCCACCACCTCTGCAAGCTTCTCGCGCACCTGTTCCGGCGTGCCGTGAATGCCCGACGCGTCGGTTCCTGCCGAATTGTGGTACACCTCGGTGAACCAGCGGTTCAACTCGCGACGCGCCACCTCCGGCCGTTCGTCCACCGCCATGAAGATCCGCTTCGAGATCGGGAAACGCCCAGGATCGCGCCCGATTTTCTCCAACGCCTCGCGCAACAGCGGGACCGAACGGCCGAACTCCGCGATGCTCGAGCCGCCTGATCCCATCCAGCCATCCGCGATCTCCGCGGTGCGGCGGATCGCGTTCGGGTGGCCGACACCCATCCAGATCGGCAGCGGAGCCTGCACCGGCTTGAGCGGCATCGTGCCGCCCTCCAACTGGTAGAATCGTCCACTGTAGTCCACCGTCGGCTGCGTCCACAGCGCGCGGATCAGTTCCACCTCCTCGCGGAACCGGCGCACTCGGCCCGCCTCGGGCACGCCGAATTGCCGATAGTGATCCGGCCGCCCCAGCCCAACGCCGAGGATCGCCCGTCCGTTGCTGACATAATCCAGCGTCGCCCACTGATGCGCGACGGTGACCGGATGATGGATTGCCAGCACCACCACCGAGGCGCCGACGCGAATGCGGCTGGTCACCGCGGCCGCATATGTCAGGATGCTGATCGGATCGAAGCTGACGACGTGATCCAGCGTGTTCTCGGTCACCCAGAGATCGCGAAACCCGAGCGCTTCAGCGCGCTGCGCGGCCGTGCGCACTGCCTGCATGTCGATCCTGTCGGGCGAGCGGTGCGGCAACGACATGCCGAATGGGATTTGGTCCTTCAACGCCATAACGCCCTCCTCGGATCAATGCACCGGCACCGCTCCCTTCGGCAGGCGTGGCAGGAGCAGCGCCAGCGGCCAGATGCACAGCCCCAGCATGCCCAACATCCAGAATATGTCGAGATAGCTCATGACACCCGCCTGCGCCTGAATCAGCCCATCGATCGGCGCCAGCGACGTGTTCCAGCCATAGCCGTTATAGGCCGTGACATGTTCGGCCAGGCGTTCGTGGTGAAACTGCAGCCGCTCCTGCAGCATCGTCGTGGTGAACGAGACGCCGACGCTGCCGCCCAGGTTGCGCATCAGGTTGATGATCGCCGATGCCTCATTGGTCCGATCGGGCGGCACACCAACATAGGAAACCGCACTCAGCGGAATGAACACGAACGGCAGCCACACGACCTGTGTCGCCCGCAGCATCGAAAGGTTCCAGAAGCTGACATCGAGGTCCAGACGAGCGGCGGACAGCAGCGCCCAGCCGGTGCCGGCCAACGCAACAAGGATCAGCCATTTCGGTTGCACCAGCCGTCCGGTGACGACCCCCGCCAGCGGCATGATGATGAGCGTGATCACCCCGCCAACAGCCAATGTCAGTCCGGCCGTCGTTGCATCGTAGTTCAGCAATGTCTGGGTCAGTTGCGGCAGCAACTGCGTCGTGCTGATCAGCATGAAGCCGAACAGGAACATCACCGCCGAGGACACGGCGAAGGCCCGTGAACGCAGCAGCCGGACGTTCATCGCCGGCTGCGGATGCCGCATCTCCCACGCCACGAGAACGGCCAGACTGATCGCAGCGATGGCGCTCACCGAAGTGATGAAATCCGACGAAAATCCATCGTCCCGCTCATAGCGATCCAGCATGATCTGCAGCGCACCAAAGCCGATTACCACCAGAGCGAAACCGATGTAATCGATCTTCAGTCCACCGGCGAGCAGCCGCCTGCGATCCTGCTTCAGTGCCTCGGGCTCCACGACAAAGAACTGCACCAGCGCCAGTGACAGCAATCCCACCGGCAGGTTGATCAGGAAACACCAATGCCAGGAGAAGTTGTCGGTCAGCCAGCCGCCAAGTGTCGGGCCCACCGCAGGCGCCGTGACGACAGTCAGGCCATACAGCGCGAAGGCCTGCGCGCGCTTCTCCGGCGGAAAAGTATCGGCGAAGATCGACTGCTCCGTCGGCGCCATGCCGCCGCCGCCGATACCCTGAATGACCCGCGCGAACAGGATCATCGGCAGCGAGGTTGACAAGGCACACAGCACGGAACTGGCGGTGAAGACCGCCACGCACATCATGTAGAATCGCTTGCGGCCGATCACGTTGGCAAGCCAGCCGCTGATCGGCAGGATGATCGCGTTAGACACCAGGTAGCTGGTGACGATCCAGGTGCTCTCGTCGAGGCTGGCAGCCACGCTGCCGGCAATGTAGCGCAGCGAGACGTTCACGATGGTGACATCGAGCACCTCCATGAACGTCGCCACCGAGACGATAACCGCGATCAGCCAGGGACTGCGATCGCCGGCGGCAGAACGTGGCAGGTTCGGATCGGCCAACTCACCGCACCCGGACGTACGGCACCACCGACATGCCCGGCGCCAGCAGGTAATCCTTCAGCCGGTTGTCGTCGAATGCGATCTTCACCGGCACGCGCTGCACGATCTTCACGTAATTCCCGGTGGCGTTCTCAGCCGGCAGCACGCTGAATTCCGAGCCGGTCCCGGGTTGGACGCTGTCGACATGGCCGTGGAATGTCACCGATGGCACCGCATCGACGTTGATATCGACAGGCTGTCCCGGGCGCATCGCGGGAAGTTGTGTCTCCTTGAAATTCGCCGTCACCCAATGGTCGTCCTGCACGATGGCGAACATCGCCTGGCCTGGATTCACATAATTGCCCACATCGACGCTGCGATGACCGATGTGACCGGCCACTGGTGCCAGGATGGTGCAGTAGGATAGCTGCAGCGCGGCCGACGCAATGTTGGCTTCCGCCAGCTGCACCTGTGCCTGGGCAGCAGCCACCTGGGCGCGTCCCGCCTCGAGCTGTGCCTCGCCACCGCTTACCGCCTGGCGGGCCGCATCCAGCTTCGCCTGTGCCGACCGGAAGGTTGCCGTGGCATTGTCCACCTGCTGGCGCGAGACGGCGTGTGGGTCGATCGACGTGAACCGCTCGTAGTCCCGCTGCGCCTGGACGTTTTCAGCCTCAGCAACACGCACATTCGCCCGCGTCTGATCGAGGTTGGCCTGCTGGACTGCAACTTGCGCTTTGGCCTGCTGGAAGGTGGCCTCTGCATTGACCCGCTGCGCCTTCGCCTGGTCGAGCTTCACCTGGTAGTCGCGCGGATCGATCAGCACCAGCAATTGTCCGGCGGCAACATGCTGGTTGTCGACAAACTTCAGCTGCGTTACCCGGCCCGCCACCTGCGGCGCCACCTGGGTGACGTAGCCGTCGATGAACGCATCGTCGGTGCTTTCGAAATGCCGCGCGTGCAGCCACCAGACGATCCCGGCAGCGATCAGCGCAGCGGCGACAATGGCGGCAGCGCCGAACCCTACCATGCGTCGCCAGGACGGATGATGATTGTCCGACTGCTTCTCCGCCTCACTCTGCCATGTCGCGTGGTCCTGGCTCGCAATGGCGTGCGGATCGTCCATCGGCCCTCCAAAAGCCTCCGATTGCCAATACGGCCCCACGGCGCGACGGTTCGACCCTGAGATCGATCACGGACGCCTGATCGGGGAAAGCAACATGATCCAGGAATTCATCCGCCTGACCGCCACCGAAGCCGTATCCCGGCTGCGGCAGCGGGAGCTATCGCCGCTCGACCTGATCGACGCCGCCGCCGCGCGCATTGCCGAAGTCGAGCCCGCGGTGAACGCATTGCCGACATTGTGCGTCGATCGCGCACGCGAACATGCAAAGCGATTGATGAATGGCCAAAATCGTGAAGCAGAAACTGAGGCCGGATGGCTCGCGGGACTGCCGGTCGCGATCAAGGATTTGACCGACGTCGCGGGCGTGCGTACCACGTACGGCTCGCCGATCTTCCGCGATCACGTTCCGGCGAAGTCGCATCCGGTCGTCGAACGGATCGAACGCAAGGGCGGCATCGTCATCGCGAAATCCAATACGCCGGAATTCGGCGCCGGCGGCAGCACGTTCAACGAAGTGTTCGGCCGCACGCGCAATCCGTGGAATACATCGCTCACCTGCGGCGGCTCCACGGGCGGCGGCGCCGTGGCTCTGGCGACCGGCGAAGTGTGGCTGGCGCACGGCACCGACCACGGAGGATCGCTGCGTCGGCCGGCAACCTATTGCTCGGTGGTCGGGCTAAGGCCGTCGCCGGGGCGCGTTACGCGCGGCACCTCGAACAACCTGTGGTCGCCGCTGTCGGTGCAGGGACCGATGGCACGCAACATTCCCGACCTTGCGCTGTTCCTGGATGCAATGGGCGGGCTGTGTCCGCGCGATCCATTGACCTTCGATGCGCCTGCGGAGTCGTTCGTCCAGGCAGTGGCCGAGGCGACACCGCCGCGACGCATCGCCTACACGCCCGATTACGGCGGCCGGTTGCAGGTGGATCGCGAAACCCGCGACATCTGCGAGCGCGCCGTGCGCCGGTTCGGCGAACTCGGCTGCGTCGTGGAAGAATTCGCCCCTGACCTCGGCGGCATCGAGGAAGCATTCATGGTGCTGCGTTCGCAGCATTTCGTCGTGGATCGCGAGTTGCAACTGCAGACGCATCGCGATTTGATCAAGCCGGATATCATCTGGAACACCGAAAATGGGCTGGCGCAGACGCCGAGCCGGCTGGCCTGGGCGGATCGCGAACGCGCCGCATTCTTTCGCCGGTTTGCCGAGATGTTCGAGACCTACGATATCTTCGTCTCGCCCAGCGCGGCGACGCCGGCGTTCGACGTGAACCTGCGTTTTCCGGAGTTCGTTGATGGCAAGAAGCTGACCGACTACATGGGCGCGTCAACGCTGAACGCCGCAGTGACGATGACGAGTTGCCCGGCGGTGGCGGTGCCATGCGGCTTCGATCGCTTCGGTCGGCCGGTCGGCCTGCAGGTGACGGCACCGATACGCCAGGAAGCCCGGGCCCTGGCAGCCGCTGCATTGTTCGAACAGTTGGCGGGCCTGGATAGACTCCTGCCGATCGACCCGCGTGAGGGCACGGTGCCGTCCTGACCTGGTGTCGCGGTTGGGGCTTGGCCAGGCGCACCATCATGGCCCGGCAAACCCCCTGAATGCCATGCGTCAATTTCGCGAGGGCGAAAATGACGATGTTCGGTGCATGGCTCGTCTTTATGGCGCCTGCCTCCCCTGCAGGAATATTGCCAGATCGTGGCCCGCGCAGATGGTCTAGCAGCCAATCGGCGACGAACCCGGTGATCAATGCCCGATGCGCCCGGCGCTGTCCGGGCAGTCCCCAGATGGTGGCCCATAGCGGGAATAGGACGGGGCCATTGCCAGGGCGGCGGTTCGAAATGTAACGGCCTGGGGTTGATGCTGTGTGCGGGCAAATCGGCTGTCTGGACTGGCCGATTGTGGGGTCCGGTGTGAATCCCGGTTGTATCCTGAGAATGTTTGGGCGGCGGGACCCGGCGCATGAAGGGGAAGGGGAAATGCCGTCATGACAGCAAAAAAGGGCAATACGGAAAGTCTCCCCGCACCTCATTCTGCCTCGGACACGCGGTCGAAACTGAAACTGACATGGGGAGTTAGTTGCAATGGCGGCAAAGTGGGCCAAGACCATCGTTGGGGTAACCCTGATGACCGGGATCGCAGGAAGTGCGGGCGCCCTCGATCTTTTGCCGGGACGGGTCATGTCATTCCATTCGGAGCCATCGAGTGGTTGCCCAGGTCTGGACTGGCACATTGTGGTGGCAGCCAACAATCAACTGAAGGGCATGATTTCGTGGGATGACATGCATGATATCGCTCGGGTCACGGGCTCGGCTAACCCAGATGGGCGGTTCCATCTCGTCTTTCCGGGGATGAAAGGGTCCGGCAAAGGTGGGAGCATTGAGGGACAGTTTCCGGATTACAATGGATACCTGACTGCTCATGTCGTGGGCGCCGGATGTCCTCAGCAGGACGTCAAGGTAGAATGGTTTAGGTCACCTGGCGCCGGCAGTCCAAACGGGTGAGCGCAGACGGGTCTTATGTTAGGTCGACTGCTGTCGACCTAAGTTGTCCCTGATGGGAGCGTTATGGAGACTGAAAGGGAACCTGATGGGACCCTGATGGTGTGTCACAGGATGGTGTGTCACAGGGGTTGCGCCGGCCGAGAGTCGCCCGGCCGGCGCGCGCCGGCGCGGTCCCGCTAGCGCCGGCATAGCGGAGCTGCGCGGCGACGGCGTCCTAGCGCCGGGTCGTTTCAGGCCGGGGTAGTGACGGACGTATCGACGGAACCCGGACCCGTCGCAAACGCGGCAACGCGCATGCATCGGCGGCCTCGATCCCCGAGAGTTCGGCGGATAGAAGACCAGCATCTGCCAGTCGTCCGCGTCGGCCAAATCGCCCATCAGAAAATGCATGGGACGAGCGATTTGATTTTCTGCAAACGGTCAGTCTGCGCTCGGTCCGTAGGGGGTGACGGCGCGAATCTGCGACAGCGCGTCCGGGCCGACCTGGTGTGCCTCTTGCGACTTCCTCGACGCTGGTTATGCCGGCATCCGGAAGGCAGTTTGTCGCTCGGAGATTTTCGATCAGGCCGCCGGATTTGCTGTGCCGCCGCCGCATGGCAAGGTGCGCATCCCAGTGGCCCCGGAGAACCTCGATGCCCGTCCCGACACCTGACACTCTTGCCACCGTGCTGCGCCATGTCGACGCATCGCTGGAAGCCTCGCGCGGGCGGCTGTTCGACCTGCTGCGGATCCCCTCCATCAGCGCCCAGCCGGACCATCGGCAGGATTGCCTACGCGCCGCCGGATGGGTCTGCGACCAGCTTGCCCTCCTGGGCTTTCGTGCCGCGGTGCGGCCGACCACCGGACATCCCGTGGTGGTGGCGCATCATGCCGGGCCGGCCGGCTATCAGGGCCCGCATATCCTGTTCTATGGCCACTACGACGTGCAGCCGGTCGATCCGCTCGAGCTCTGGAACAGTCCGCCGTTCGAGCCGCAACTGGTCGATGGCCCGCACGGCAAGCGCTTCGTTGCGCGGGGTGCCGTGGACGACAAGGGCCAGGCGATGATGTTCGTCGAAGCCCTTCGCGCCTGGCAGGACGTCGCCGGCGGTATCCCCGCCCGCATCACCATGCTGATTGAGGGCGAGGAGGAAGTCGGCAGTCCCAGCCTGGAACCTTTCCTGATTGCCAACAAGGACGAACTCGCAGCCGACCTGGCGCTGATCAGCGACACCGGCATGTGGGACGTCAACACGCCGGCGATCAGCACGATGCTGCGCGGCATGACCTATGCGCAGCTTACGCTGAAGGCGGCGAACCGTGACCTGCACTCCGGCCTGTACGGCGGATCGGCGCTCAACCCGATCAATGCGCTGACCCGCATCCTGGGCGAACTGCAGGACGCCGACGGCCGTATCCAGCTGCCGGGCTTCTATGACAAGGTGAAACCCGTCTCCAACGCGCAGCGCGCACAATGGGACGCGCTTGGCTTCGACGAGAGTGTGTTCCTTGGCAAGATAGGCCTGTCCGCGCCGTCAGGTGAACGCGGCTACTCCGCGCTCGAACGGCTATGGGCACGTCCTACGGCGGACATCAACGGCATATGGGGCGGCTATACCGGTGCCGGCAGCAAGACCGTGATCGCATCGGAGGCATCGGCAAAGATTTCGTTCCGCCTGGTGCCAAACCAGGATCCCAACGAGGTGATGGAACAGTTGAAGCGCTTCGTCGCCGAACGGCTGCCGCCGGGCGCCACGGTGGAATACGAAGGCCACACGCGAACACCCGGCATCGAAGTCAACATCGACAGTCCGTGGGTGCGCGCCGCACAGGCGGTGCTGGCGGACGAATACGGCAAGCCAGCGATCCTGATGGGATGCGGCGGCTCCATTCCGGTGGTGACGTCGCTGCGCAGCGTGCTCGGCCTCGACAGCCTCCTGATGGGCTTCGGCCTGGATGACGACCAGGTGCACAGCCCGAACGAAAAGTTCGAGCAGGCCTGCTTTCATCACGGCATCCGCTCGCACGCACGACTGCTCGCAAAGTTCGCCGGCGGGTGAGCGGGGCGACGCAGTCCGGCCTGCGTATCGTCGAACTGCGGAGCCCACTCGGCGGTCCGTTCAATCTGGCGCTCGAGCCGGGCGAATGTGTCGCAATCACCGGTCCCTCGGGATCGGGCAAGAGCCTGTTCCTGCGCATGATCGCCGACCTCGATCCCAACCAGGGCGAGGTCTTCCTCGACGGCGCCGAGAGGCACAGCATGTCGGCTCCGGCCTGGCGCCGTCGTGTCGTCTACAATGCCGCTGAGCCAGGCTGGTGGAGCGAGAACGTCGCCGACCATTTTCGTGGCGCTGCGATGACGTTCGCGCGCACGAAGGCACCGGAACTCGGCCTTGCACCGGGATTGCTGGACGGCGCGGTGGTACGGCTTTCCACCGGCGAGCGCCAGCGCCTGGCGCTGATCCGCGCACTGGCGCTCGCTTCACCCGTGCTGCTGCTCGACGAGCCAACAGGTGCACTGGACGAGGAGAGCACGCAATCTGTGGAGGCCATGCTGCGCCAGCGGCTGGCGGCAGGCATCATCATCGCGATGGTCACCCACAGTCCTGCCCAGGCAGCGCGGCTCGGCCGGCGCCATCTGCGCATGGAGAACCGCCGTTTGCTGCAGGCGTGACGGCGTTCGTCACTGCTGCGCCACCATCGGTCATGCCCGCCTGATAGGGCGCTGTGAGACGAGCCCGCCAAATGCAGTCAAACTCCCACCGAGACAATTTTATTGCCTTTTCGGTAAGGCTGCGTATGGTTTCTGCGGTCTGACGGCCCAGGGCAAATCCGTTCGACTGCCTTCTTGGTTGACCGACGTCCCGAGAAATCCTGCATAACAACGAGGTCGCCATGTCGGATCAGGCCACCGTGGCCACCGCCGCTCATCAGCACCATGAAGCGCCAGGCGCGTTGGAGGCTGCGGCGCAATCGCGCTGGCTGTCGCGCATTCTGCCACTCATCGTATTCCTGATCGTGGTCGTTGCCGCAGCACTCAGGTACCACGCTTTCCTGCTCGGCGAAGGCAACGAGGGCAACAGCTACATACCGTTCGTTTTCGGCATCATCCTGGCGATCCTGCTGTCGCTGCTGCCGGCGATGATCTGCGTGGTGCAGAACACCACGCGCCGGCGGCAGATGAGCCGGCTTGCCAACCTGAAACATTTTCCGGTGGGGCGAACCGCCTATTTCAACGCCGCGCAGACCGCCGTGGACACGTTGCGGACCGGGGCGGTCGATGCCGACTTCCAGGCACCGCTCTTCGTGTATTTCTTCATCATCTTCCTGGGATTCGTCGCCTTCCTGATCGGCTACGATTTCCAAACGTTCTTCAGCATTCCCAATATCATCCTCGGCGGCCTGCGCCCGACAAACGATCCGGATCTGGTTGCCTACCAGGCGGGAACCTATTGCGTCCTGGCGATCGCATTCGTCGCGAGCTACATCTATTCGCTTGGGCGACTGCTCGACCGTGTGAACAACAACGATCTCTATCCGCTTTCGCTCTACATCTATTCCGTCCACGTCGTCATCGCCTGCGTCGTGGCGGCAGTCCTGCGCCACACCGCGAGCGTGTTCGGTCTGGACAGCACCGCCATCCTGTTGCTGATCGCGTTCGGCGTCGGGTTTGCGCCGGATCTGTTCCTCATAGCCATCCTGCGACGTGCCTTCCAGGTGATGAAGGTCTGGGGCAACCGCGGTGACCCGACTGCAACCCAACCGACGACGCTGCCGTTGCTGATGATCGACGACTTGTCGCGCGACAAAGTCGATCGGCTTGGCGAACTTGGCATCGACAGCGCCCAGGTCTTGGCGCGGCAGAACCCGTTCCTGCTGCTCCCCAGGCTGCCCTTCGATCTGGTGCTGATCGTCGACTGGATCGCCCAGGCGCAGCTTTATGCGCTGGTCAAGGACGTGAAGCTCGAGGCGTTGCGCAACACCTACATCCGCGACGTGTTCGATCTGCACCTCCGCCTGGCCAACGAGGCTGCACGACCTGCGGTCTGCACCACACTCGGCATCACCGATGGCGAAGCATGCGCACTGCGGCAGCAACTGGACGAGGATCCGTCATTCACGCGGCTGCAGGAAGTCCGCGCCGCACTGATCCCGCATTAGACGGGATGGATTATGCGACAGAGCCCGCAGCGGCCTCGGAATTCGCGCGAAGGCGGGAATCCAGGGGCCCGTCAGCGCGCCGCGACGCCCCGATTCCCACCTTCGCGAGAAGGCCGAACAAGGGGGACGACCGCGATGGTGGGACTTGCCGGTGTGCAGGCCTGACCAACCGGATGCGGGGCGTATAGGGTGCCGCCATGACCCCGATCCTGCTCACCCCGTTCGATCTTGCGATCGCCTCGGTACTGATCGTGCTGGATGGCGCACTGTCCCTGCTGCTGCGCCTGGGCCTGCACCGACAGCTGGCGTTTGCCGCACTGCGCATGGTGGTGCAACTCGTGCTGATCGGCTTCATCCTGCGCTTCGTGTTCGCGCTCGCCTCGCCACTCGCCACGCTGGCCGTTGTGCTGGTGATGGTGGCGATCGCCGGACGCGAGGTCGCCGCACGCCCCGAACAGCGGCTCGGCCGCTTCGGCAACTACGCGGTCGGCGCCACTGCGGTCGCACTCGCCACCTTCCTCACCGCCATCCTGGCGCTGACCACGGCGATCCGGCCGCAGCCGTGGTACGATCCACGCTATGCCATCCCGCTGGCCGGTATCGTGTTGGGCAATGTGCTGAACGGCGGGTCCATCGCGCTCGACTCGCTCCTGGGCGGCGTGGTGCGCGAGCGGTCGGCGATCGAGGCGCAGCTCGCGCTGGGCGCCAGCTTCAGCCAGGCTATGCGAGGACTGGTCCGCGGCTCGGTGCGGCGTGCGCTGCTGCCGATCATCAATCAGATGTCGGCCGCCGGCGTGGTCACCCTGCCCGGCATCATGACCGGACAGATCCTGGCAGGCATGGACCCGCTGGAGGCGGCGAAATATCAGATCCTGCTGATCTTCCTGCTGTCGGGCGGCAGTGGCCTCGCGGCCGTCGCTGTGGTTTACCTTGCGGCAATGCGGCTGACCGATGATCGCCAGCGGCTGCGCATCGACCGGCTGGCAGCCAGGACAAAAGGATAGCGACAATGATTGCCAGCGACGTCATGACCCGCAACGTCATCTCGGTTTCGCCCGACGCAACCGTGGCGGATGCGGTCGAACTGATGCTGGAGCGCGGCATTTCCGGACTGTTCGTAGTGGACGCATCCGGCACGCTGGCCGGCATCGTGACCGAAGGCGACCTGCTGCGCCGCGATGAACTGGGCACCGAACGCCGGCGGTCCTGGTGGCTACGGCTGATCGCTTCGCCAGGCCGGCAGGCGGCCGACTTCACTCGCACGCATGGCCGCAAGGTCACCGACGTGATGACGCGCGACGTGCTCAGCGTGAATGCGAACGCACCGCTCGAGGATATCGTCGCGCTGATGGAGGAGCATCGGATCAAGCGCGTGCCGGTGCTGGACGGCGATCATGTGGTGGGCGTGGTCAGCCGGGCGGATCTGTTGCGCGCGCTGTCGGTTGCGGCCCGCGGCGGCGCCGGGACGGCGCCCGACGACAGGATGATACGCGATCGCATCCTGGATACGCTGGCGAAGGAGGCCTGGGCGCCGAAGACGACACTGAACGTCACAGCGGTGCAAGGCGTGGTCGATCTATGGGGCACCATCGGCAACGACCAGGAACGCCGGGCGCTTTGCGTGATAGCCGAGAACACGCCCGGGGTGCGCAAGGTGATCGACCACCTGGTGTTCGTCGAGGCGTATACCGGCACGGTGATCGAGGCGCCGCCGGAGGGCTGAGGCGGCGCCCCGGTTATCGGCCCGGCCGGGTGAGGTTCTCGATCATGATCAGCAGGCGTTCGCGCTCGGCCGCGGCACGCTCCTTGTCCTCGCGCCGTTCCTGTTCGGCGCGGTCCAGCCGCGCGAGAAGGTCATCGATCCGCGCCTGCAGCGCTTGTATGGTGCGATCCGGGTCGTCCGGTGCGTTTGACGCCGGCAGGGCCATGCCGATGGTCAGCTTCTGATCGACCGAAGGCTGTGGCGTCTCGGGCGGGACGTTGTCCGGCACGTCGAGCCACCATTGGCCACGATGGTCACGCACGCCGTTGATGACGCCGCTTCGCAGGCGGCGGCGGACCGAGTCAACCGAGACGTTGAGGCGGCTTGCCGCCGCCGGAATGCTCATCTTCGCCATGACCGTGCTCTCGCTATGCTGGCGCCAGCATAGGCGCCTATGCAGAAGCGGGCAAGCCGCGGCCCATGCGGCTGCCGGTCGGGCGGAGGACTCGCCAATCCGTCATGTCCGGGACGAAAAGCCTCCCGGGTGGGTTCGATGAACTTTAACCAGATTTTCTCCGCCATGATGGCGATGGCGATGATTTCAGTCGCGATCCCAGCCGCTCGGGGCATTCCGACGGTAACAGCACCCACGGTTCGTGCCTGTGAGCGATTTCCTGCAGACCGGAATGATTCAATTGGAAAGTTTGACACGAAGGACGTCGATGGTGGGATCAAGCCCTGCCATGACGGAATTGGGGCGCGGTCACTGGGAGTTGGTACAACCCCCTTGCGGCCACAGTTGCGGGAGCCGCCGGATGCGGACGAACGAGTACCAATGTCGCCGGGCATCCACGACGTTCTTTGGTTTGATCGTCCGAAGCCGCCCGCTGCCGCGATAGCTGCGGGTCTTCTCCCGGTTGCCGCAGAGCACGGATGAGCACCAGCGCCGGTTTCCTGGTTTCGATCGATCATAGAACGAGGCGATCGCCCTGCGCGGGCCGGTGCAACTCGGCCAGTATATGAGGTCGATTTGGTCAGCTCTGGCGGTGGCAGACGCCCAACTTTCGCTCATGAGGCGAGCGACAAAAGCTCGCTTGTGGGCCC
>DATAPW010000157.1:0-3740 GCA_036265005.1 Acetobacteraceae bacterium
GAAGGTCGGCAACGAGGGCGTGATCACGGTCGAGGAAGCCAAGGGCATCCAGACCGAGCTCGACGTCGTCGAGGGCATGCAGTTCGACCGCGGCTACGTTTCTCCGTACTTCATCACCAACGCGGAGAAGATGGTCGCCGACATGGACCAGCCGTACATCCTGATCCATGAGAAGAAGCTGTCCGGCCTGCAGCCGATGCTGCCGTTGCTGGAAAGCGTCGTGCAGTCCGGCCGTCCGCTGCTGATCATCGCCGAGGACGTCGAGGGCGAAGCCCTTGCCACCCTGGTGGTGAACAAGCTGCGCGGCGGCCTGAAGGTCGCAGCGGTGAAGGCGCCTGGCTTCGGCGATCGTCGCAAGGCGATGCTCGAGGACATCGCGATCCTGACCGGCGGCCAGGTGATCAGCGAGGACCTCGGCATCAAGCTCGAGAACGTCACGCTGCAGATGCTCGGCAAGGCGAAGAAGGTGCTCATCGAGAAGGAGAACACCACCATCGTCGAAGGCGCCGGCAAGAAGGCCGACATCGTCGGCCGCTGCAACCAGATCCGCGCGCAGGTCGAGGAGACCACCTCGGACTACGACCGCGAGAAGCTGCAGGAGCGGCTGGCGAAGCTGGCCGGCGGCGTTGCGGTGATCCGCGTCGGTGGCAGCACCGAAGTGGAAGTGAAGGAGCGCAAGGACCGCGTTGACGACAGCCTGCACGCGACCCGTGCGGCGGTCGAGGAAGGCATTGTTCCGGGTGGCGGCGTTGCGCTCGCCCGTGCGTCGTTGATCCTCGGCAAGCTGAAGGCCGACAATGACGACCAGCGCTTCGGCATCGAGATCGTGCGCAAGGCGGTGCAGACCCCGCTGCGGCAGATCGCCGAGAACGCCGGTGAGGATGGCGCGGTGATCGCCGGCAAGATCCTCGACAAGGACGAGTACAACTGGGGCTTCGACGCGCAGAGCGGCGAGTTCAAGGACCTGGTGAAGGCCGGCATCATCGACCCGACCAAGGTCGTGCGGACGGCGCTGCAGGATGCGGCCTCGGTCGCCGGCCTGCTGGTGACCACCGAGGCGATGGTGGCCGAGAAGCCGGAGAAGAAGGGCCCGCCGATGCCTCCGGGCGGCGGCGGCATGGGCGACATGGACTTCTAAGTCGGAGTCTGCGTCGCGACGAGAAGGAGGGGCGGCCCGCAGGGTCCGCCCCTTTTTCGTTGGGGCGTGGTGAAGGACAATGGCTGCGGGCCGAGGCGTTTGTGAAACACCGGAAGGCTGTTCGCCTGGCCACTCGTCGGGTCCACCAATTGCCTTGCCGGCCGATCTACCCAGCGCCAGAGTCCGGAAAACCGTCGGAGCCCGGCCCATGACCGCCAGCCTCTCACCCGAACAGATCGCACAGTACCAGTGCGACGGCTTCCTGTTCCCGATCGATTGCCTGACGCCAGACGAGGTGCGCCATTACCGGGACCGCCTCGAGGCATTCGAGCGCGAGCAGGGCGACACCTTCGGCAAACTCCCCAACCTTGTGCGGTCGAAATCGCATTTGCTGTTCACCTGGATGGACGATCTGGTGCGCCACCCCACGGTGCTCGATGCGGTTGAAAGCGTGATCGGACCGAACATCCTGATCTACCACCTGACCTCCTGGCTGAAGGAGCCGAATGATCCGTCGCATGTCTCTTGGCACCAGGATGGCACCTATTTCGGCCTCGAACCGGCCGAGCAGATCACGGCGTGGATCGCGCTGACCGACTCAACGCCGGACATGGGCTGCATCAGGATCATTCCCGGCACCCATGCGATCGGCCAGCAGCCGCACAAGGACACGTCCACGCCCGGCAACCTGCTGTCGCGCGGCCAGACCATCGAGCACAGGCTGGATGTTTCGCGCGCGGTGATGATGCCGCTGAAGGCCGGGCAGATCTCGCTGCACCACACCCACATCGTGCACTCATCCGAGCCGAACCGTACCGACCAGCGTCGCATCGGCATTGGCGTCAGCTACATCCCGCCGCATTGCCGCTTGGTCAACGACGTGCGGTTGACTGCGACGCTGGTGCGCGGCCGGGACGAGTACCGCAATTTCGATCCCGATCCGCGGCCAACCGGCGATTTCGACACCGGCGCGCAGGCGGCTCATGCTGCAGCGGTGGAGCGGTTCTTCGAATCCAACAAGCTGCTGGCAGCCCGCCGCCGATCCGGCAACGTCGGCATTTGATTGCCCGGCTTGGTTTGCAGCGGCGCGGCTGGATACAGCCGCGCCCCCGCCTACTCCGCCGCCTTCCGAGCCGCCAGGCGATCGATCTCCGCCTGCACCGCGGCACTCGCCTGGCCGATGAACTCGCCATGGTGGTCCCGCGCATAGGCATAACTGCCGCGCCGTAGTTCACGCGACCGCTGGAAGTGCGGATGAACGTAGCGCGCCATCAGTTCGTAATGCCGCTTCGTCGCATCCCAGTCCGCCCAGTTCTGCGCCAGCTCCATGATGGAGCCGAAACCGCCAGATCCCTTCAGCAGATTCTCGATGTACGCGATCGCGTCGTCGGGTGTGCCGATGCAGGCCGCACCGCTCTCCACCAGGAAGGTGTAGGGATCCGCCACATCGCCCGGCACGATCGGGAACGTCGCCACATCGGTGAAGTAGTCGCGGAACGCATTCAAGCCGAACTGCACGTTCTGCTTCGCCTTCTCGCGCGTCTCGGCGATGTGCATCAGCGTTACCAGGCGCCACTTGCTGCGGTCCGGCACATGGCCGTTGGCACGCGCCTGCTCTTCATACAATCCCCAGTTCAGTGTGTGCTTCGCCATGGCATCCGGGCTGGTGCCACCAATCGACAGCATGCCGATGCCATGCCGCCCCGACGCCAGTGCGCCAGCCGGTGAGCGCGACGCCGCCACCGCCATTTCCATGACCGGCTGCGTGTAGCACGGCAACTGCAACTGAGCGTCCACCAGGTTATACCAGTCGGTCTTCTCGGTAACGCTCTCGCCACGCAGCAGACGCACGATGACGTCCAGCGATTCGTTCATCATGCGTCGCTGGTCGCCGGCCTTGATGCCGATCTTCAGCGCGTCGTGCACCAGCGCGCCGGGCCCGACGCCTAACATCGCCCGCCCGCGCGTCATGTGATCCAGTTGCACCATGCGATCGGCGAGGATGAATGGATTGTGGTACGGCAGCGATGCAACGCCGGTGCCCAGCCGGATATGCCGGGTGCGTTCGGCGGCCGCGGCGATGAACACTTCCGGCGAACCGATGATCTCGAAGCCGCCTGAATGATGCTCGCCGATCCACGCCTCGTGGTAGTTCAGCTTGTCGATGTGCTGCAACAGTTCCATGTCGCGTTCGAGCGCGAGCGTGGGATTCTCGGTCAGGTTGTGAAACGGCGCCAGGAAGATGCCGCTGCGCAGATAGCTCATGGGTGGCCTCTTGAGGTTACTGGGCAGTAGGATACGCCGGCAACCATCATCCGGCCAACCCAGGAGGAACTCGCCTATGACCATTCGCTTCGACGATCGTGTCGCCATCGTGACCGGTGCAGGCGCCGGGCTTGGACGTTCGCACGCCATGCTGCTGGCGAGCCGCGGCGCGAAGGTGGTGGTGAACGATCCGGGCGGCGCAGTGGACGGTCGCGGCGGCGCGCACTCGGCTGCCGACCAGGTGGTGGCGGAGATCAAGGCCGCCGGCGGTGAAGCCGTGGCGAACTACGATTCCGTCGCCGATGCCAGGAGCGCGCAGAATATCGTGGTTACTGCC
>DATAPW010000158.1:0-3521 GCA_036265005.1 Acetobacteraceae bacterium
CCTCGGCGGCGATCTGCTCCGACGTGGGCAGAAGCGCGAGGCGAGGATCGGCCGCGTATGTGGGTCTGGCCGCGGCTGGTTGGGGCGCGCGTTGCGCCGATGCGCGCGCGGGCGCGGCTGGCGCGTCCGGGCGGGCTGCCAACTCCACGACCCTGGCTTCAAGCGCGCTGGCCCACAGCAGGCCGCGAGTGATGCGCGCGAGGATCAGCCCGAGGTCGCGAGTGCCGAACGGGAGGGTGACGAGGGCGAGATCGGTCGTAGCGGCACGTTGCTGCAGGGTGGCGGCAAGTTCCTTGCCGTACTCGATGAGCCTGCGCACCAGGCCGATGAGGCTGCCGAACCGGCTGGATCTGTCCTCGCCGGGCATCGCGGGGTCCGATGGGGAAGTTGCGACTGGGAGGGTGGCCGGGGCGGACATGAACATAACAAGAACATGTGACGGCGCGCATGTCAAGGAAAATATTCCCGGCACGCAGATGGCCGGCGTGGTTTGATACCAAAGCTCATTGATCATGACTTTTGCGTTTCGCCGACTGTCATGGCCGGGCTTGGCCCGGCCACGCCCGGCCGTGACAGTGGGATCGATGGGTCGCTATCAACGAGCGTTGGCATACAGGCCAATGGGCCACGCGTTTTATCTCCTGCCGCGGCGCCCGGAAAATTCCCGCCTTGCATCCGATGTGAGCCCCGCTCGGGACCGGAGCGGCATTCTGCCACACAACCCGTCTGGCCGCCGAGGCCCGCAATGAGAACCGCTGGACGGTCCTGGCCACTACAGAGAATGTTCGCTTATTTTAGACGGTTCTGTGTCGACGAATTTTACACTTCGCTGAGGATGATAGTTTGTGGGAGCGCCTAAGTGCCTGGGGTTGCATAAATTAACCAGATCGGCACGGTGCTTGCACAACCCTTGGTCGTCCAGTCCCAGCTGTTGATAACCGCATGATTGTATCGGGGCAGACGCTAAAGGAGAATTAAGATGGTTAACGCCAAAGGCCTGTCCTACCTGGGAGCAATTGCCGCTCTGGCTTTGGGGACGATCAGTGCGACCCCAGCCCATGCGACACTGCAACTGACGTCTGTGAACAACGGGGCCAACCTGTTCTGTGCCGATCAATCGGCCTGCGACACCGATCCCGCGGTCGGCTCGCTTCTTCTTGCGCCCGGCACCCTCAGCGGCAACGTCCAGATCAACGGTTCGCTCTCAACGGCGTCATTGGCCAGCGCTACGCTCAACAGTACATCGTTCTCAGTCATCAACCTCAATCACACTGCGGTAGACCTCTTTGTCGCCGTCGGAGCTACCGGTTTCTTCGGCCCCAGGCAGACCTATTCGTTCGCCGGCAGCGGGACTTTCCAGAACGCGATTGGTGGTAGGATAACCGACACGTGGTACGATGACCCGACAGACGCCCAGCCGGCGACGACGACGTCAGGCCCCCTCGTGCCAGGCGACAAGCCCGGCAATGAATTGAGCGGTGGCGGCATGACACACGTCGCGACCCAGATATCCGATGCGTTCGCGTTCAACTCAGGAGGCGTCCAGGACCTGGCGGTGCCGGACACCGGAGACTTCAGCATGACGCTGGGTTTCTTTATCCATCTGCCAGGCTCTCCCACGTCCTGCTCATTGGCCCGCACGGCAACCTGCGCCCAGTTGGTTGGCCGGTCCAATACCCTGGTGAAGTTCGAGGTGCCTGAGCCAGCCTCATTGGGGTTGCTGGGAGCCGGTCTGGTCGCGGTCGGTCTGTTGCGCCGCAAGCGCGCCTGAACGTCCGCAACCGGAACGCCAGCGGGGCGGCAAAATTTGACGCTGCCCCGCGCGGTGACCCCGCCGTATCGCTCGGCTGCAGCCCAACTCCTCCGGACTGCTTCTATTGCCCCCGCGCGGCTGTCAGCCCATCCGATGCCGGCTTGCGGAGGTAGCCAATGAGACGGAATCGTCATTGGTAACAATTCGATTATTGAACGACTCGTCCGACCCCGATAGCCTTGCGGCTCAGCAGCCCACGCAATCGGGAGGAAGCAATGCGCAAACTGACCATCACCCTTGGTCTGGCGACCGGCATTCTGGGTGGCGGACTCGTCGCCTGGCAGGCGCAGGCCATGCCCGGCGCGGCAACCGCTCAGATTGGCACCGCCGCCCACTCATCGACCTCCGTCACGCCGGCCGCGTGTCGGGGCGGCGGTGAGCACTGCCCACCCGGCTACGTCTGGAACGGCAACCGCTGCGTGCCCTGCTGACAGCCTGACGCGCCGCTCCTGCCGGGCCTAACCGCCAGGCGCCCCCTGCGCCTCCACATACAGCGCGTAGATCGACTGGCTCGCCGCCATGAAGATCCGGTTCCGCTTCACCCCGCCAAAGCACACATTGGCGCAGCGTTCCGGCAGCAGGATGCGGCCGATCAGTTTGCCATCCGGCGCGAACACCGCGACACCGTCCTCGCCTTCACCGCCGGTGAAGCCGCACCACACATTGCCCTCGATGTCCACGCGGATGCCGTCGGCCCAGCCCGGCGTCGCGAAGAACACGCGGCCGTTCACCGCCTTGGTGCCGTTCTCCACGATGTCATAGACATGCGTCGTCTTGGGCTCCGCCGGCGTATCCACCACGTACAGCTTCGACTCATCGGGTGAGAAGGCCAGGCCGTTCGGCCGCTGCATGTCGCCGATCGCCACGGTCAGCTCGCCGGTCCCGCCATCGATGCGATACACCCGGAACGGCAGCTCCTGCGTGCCCTTGTGGCCGAGATAGTTGCCGCGGATACCAGCGCCGTTGTCGCTGAACCAGATCGAGCCGTCGGACTTCACCACCACATCGTTCGGACCGGTCAGCCGCTTGCCGTCGAACGTGTCGGCCAGCACGGTGATCGTGCCGTCATATTCTGTGCGCGTCAGACGCTGGCTGCCCATTTCGCAGGTGATCAGCCGCCCCTGGCGATCGCGCGTATTGCCGTTGGCATAATGCGACGGTTTGCGGAACACGCTCACCGCGCCGGTCTCCTCGTCCCAGCGCATGATGCGGTCATTCGGGATGTCGCTGAACAGCAATTGCCGCGTGTCGCCGAACCACACCGGACCTTCGGTAAACCGGCATCCGGTGGCGATGCGCTCGATCGCTGCGTGGCCCAACGCGATGCGGTCGAAGCGCGGATCGAGCGAGACCACGTTGATGTCCGGATAGCGGATCGGCGGCGCGCCGGCATCCCATCGCGATGTCATGTGCGGTTTCCTCCTGCTTGGGTTGGGCGCATTGTGCGGTGGGAATACCGGAGGGACAACACCATGCAGCTTGGCATCCATCTGCCGCATGCCGGCGAACAGGCGACACCCGCACTGATCCGGCGCCACGCGATTCGCGCCGAGGCGCTGGGGTTCGACGATGTGTGGGTCAGCGAGCACATCATTGTGCCGCGCAAGGAGTTTCCACGTTCGCCGCTGTTCTACGATCCGGTGGTGACGCTGAGCTACGTGGCCGCGGTGACCGAGCGCGTGCGTCTCGGCACCACCGTGCTGGTGCT
>DATAPW010000159.1:0-4846 GCA_036265005.1 Acetobacteraceae bacterium
GCACCATCCGGCATATCTTCTCCGGCGTGAATCCGCAGGGCTGCCAGGTGGCCTCCTTCAAGGTGCCCACGCAATTGGAGCAGCGGCACGATTTTCTGTGGCGCTGCCACGCGGAAGTTCCGGCAAGGGGCATGATCGGCATCTTCAACCGCTCGCACTATGAGGATGTGCTGTCGCCGCGGGTGCACGGCCACATGAGTGCGAACGAGGCAGCGCGGCACATGGAGGAAATCAACGACTTCGAGCGCATGCTCTCTGACAACGACGTCCTTATCCTCAAATTTTTTCTGCACATCTCCCGTGACGAACAGACACGCCGTCTGCAGGAGCGCATCGAGGAGAAGAAGAAACACTGGAAGCTCTCGCCGTCGGATTTCGAGGAGCGGCAGTTCTGGCCTGATTACATGCGCGTCTACGAGGACATTCTGCGCAACACCAGCAAGAAGTACGCGCCCTGGTTCGTGATTCCTTCCGACCACAAGCCCTATCGCAACATGGTCATCGCCGGCATCCTGGTCGAGGCGATGAAGCGGATGAAGCTCCAGTATCCGAAGCCGACCTTCGATCCCAGTGGCATCGATCTCGAAGACGAGACTCCGCAGGATGCCGCGAGAGAAGTTGAAAAGAAGGTGAATCCCGGCATCGTGAGCGCGAACGAAATTCCGTCGAGCTCGGGACGAAAGTAGCTAGACCGTAATCATCACAACCGCCGCAGCCGCAATCGCCATTCCCGTAAGCTGCCGCCGCGTCGGCCGCTCATGCAGGTGCCAGGCGGCGAGCAGAATCGTCCCCGCCGGATAGAGCGACGCCAGAACGGCTGCGATGTCGAGCCGTCCCGTGCGTGTTGCGGCGATGAACAGCAGGTTGCCGCCGGTATCGAGCAGCGCGACACCCATTGCCCAGACCACAGCCAAGCGCGTCAGCTTCGTCGCAGGTAGTTTTGCGACGGAAGTGCGAGAGCGGACACTCACCACAACCAGCAGCAGCGCGCAGGTGACGAGACTCGCCGCGCGCGCGATCGCTACCGGCTCCAGCACGCCCAGCGGATTCGCGAGCCGCAGTGCGACAAAGTAAATCCCGAAACCGACACCACCAATCAGCGCGAGCACCAGCGTCGCGCGCGAGCTCTCGCTCGGCTCCGAGCCGTCGACCGCACGCTCGGACTCCGGCGAAGACCCCGCCGCAATCAGCCAGATCGCCGCCAGCGCGAGCACGAAGCCTGCGATCCGAAGCGGCGCTGGCACGCCTTCGAGCAAGCTCGAAACGGCCGCCGGAATCGCCGCGGCGACCAGACCGCTGAGCGCCGCCGATCCACCCATCGCCCCACGCGCGAGCGCAATATAAAACGCCGTCAGCGAAATCCCCGCTGTCACTCCGGCGAGGAGCCCCCACGCCAGCGGCGCACCGTGTGGCAACGGCGCGCGCTGCAGCGAAAGAATCGCTACCAGAACCGCGAGGCTCGACGCATGCGCGACCAGAACGACGCGCAGCGCTCCCGAAGTCGAACCGCCGGCGGCCTTCACCCCCATGCCGCCAGAGAAGTCACCGCCGCCCCATGAGGCGGCGGCGGCGAGTGCAAGCAGGATGTTCGCCGACAGGGCCGGCGTCATCGCGACCCCAGCGGTCACGGCTTGTTATCGGATGGCGGGTTAGCTGGCAGCGGCGCGGGCTCGTTGTCCGGGTGAGGAGTCTGATCGGCTCCGGCCACCGGCTGTGCCGGATGAACGTTACGCGGAGTCGGATAGTATCCGTCCGGCGCAATCACCGTAAGACCAGGCCGCATTACCCGAACCTCGATGTGCCGGAACCTGCCGTCCAGCGGGCTCTCATGCGTGTAGTAGCCGGCCGTGTACAGCGTACGAACCGTCCTCGTGATCGACGCAAAGCTGTTTTCGATCCCGCGCGGACGGAACTCCGGATCCGTTTGCCCGCCCGTCGCCGCAGCAATTCGCGGCAGCGCGTCGTCGCGCATCGTGAGCGGAAGATGAATGCGATCCAGGAAGCCCAAGCCCGGAATCGCCGTGTCACCGACAATCGTGGCATACACCGAAATCTTGTTCGTCTGCAGGTAGCGGATCAGCTCTTTCTCTTTGACCTTCGACCCGTACTCCTTGCCGTCCGAGACCACATACAGCACGCGCCGGCGCTTGATGTCTACCGTCGCCAGCGACTGCGCGGCGGTAAACAGCGCGTCGTACAGCCGGTGGTACTCCTTGGGAAGCGTCGGATTCATGCTCTGCTGATTGCGGACAGGAGCCGTGTTCGGATCCACCTGCTGGTTGTTCTTGGTCGTCGTCTGCGACAACGGACCGCCCCAGCCCATCAGCGTTTCGCGCCCTTCGCCCTTGGAGCGATCCAGCACAACGCCCAGCCGATTGCTCTGGGCCGCAGTGAATGTGGTCTGCTCCTTCACGCCATTGTTGTAGGTGAAGACCGCCACCTCGTCATACGGCGCAAACGCCCCTTGCAGCGCGCTCAGCGAGGCGTTGATCTTGTCCATCGTGTCCTGCGTCACGCTCTGGTCGATAACGAAGGCCACCGACAGCGGAAACGGATCAGGGCTCCAGTAGCGCATCTGCTGGCGCAGGCCGTTCTCATAAATGCGGACATCCCTCCACGTCAGGTCCGGCACAAAGTTGCCCTTCGAATCCTTGACCGTGAACGGGATTTGCACGAAGTCAACGTGCACGGTCCCCATCGTGTAGGCAGCCTGCGCGGCCTGGCCGGGAGCGGGAATCATCGGCGCCTGCTCCTGGCCGCCGGTCTGCTGGCCGCTGGCGGACGATGGCAATTTGTTCGTCGGCGTCACTCCGCCGTTGTCCTTCACGTCAGCGGCGTCTGGATCTGCCTCTCCGCTGCGCGGCGGCTCGGGAGCCATCGGCGCCGGCGGCGTAATCGTGTTCAGATTTCCCAGCCCCTGCGGTGTGGGGGCGTTGGGAATCGACGCGGATGGTGCATTCGGCATGCTCTGCTGCTGAGCCGTCTGGGTGGTGTTCTGCTGGGGCGCTTGTTGCCCACCGCCCGCGGAGCCTGCTCCCGCCAGCGCCATCGCCAGCACACCTGCTCCGATACTCTGTTTCCCGAACACCATCCGTTACGCTTCCCTTCTCTGCGCACGCATCCCGGCCTTCTGTCAGCCGGTCCTTTTGCGCGAATGCTGCCTATTGAGACTATCAGTCGCGCCGTTTAGGTGCACTCCGCGCTCTGCCTCGTCAGACGCTCGGCCAATATCCGTTGTTGCAGCGGCCTGCGACCGATCGTTGCCGCCAGCCTGACATCCATGTCGCCCAACGGCGCGACTTGGGCGTCTAATGGGTGTATGCCCTCCGTGTCTCTGCGCCGTCTCGCTGTCCTGTCGGTAGTGCTCTTGTGGCCGGCCGCGCTCCTCTGCGCCCAGGACGCCCCGTCGCCCGATGCCCCGCCCCCGCCCAGCAAGGCCCCGGCCGCCGCTCCTGAACCCATGGGCCCCGACGCCCCCACGCTGAAGGTCAACGTCAACCTGGTCAACGTCTACTTCTCCGCGCGCGATAAGACCGGCTTCATCACCAGCCTGCGCAAAGACGACTGCCAGGTCGCCGAGGATCACACCCCGCAGACCATCAAGCGCCTCACCCAGGAGAAGAACCTTCCCCTCACCATCGGAATTCTGCTCGACACCAGCGGCAGCCAGACCAACGTCCTTCCCCTCGAGCAGGACTCCGGCTCGCGCTTCCTGCGCGAGGTGCTGACACCCAAGGACGAGGCCTTCCTCATCTCGTTTGACGTCAACGTGGACCTGCTCTCCGACTTCACGGACTCGCCGCGCGATCTCGCACGCGCCATCAACAAGGCCACCATTAACAGCGCAAGCTCTTCCGCCGGAGTGCCCGGCATCGGCGGCGGCCCCTTCCCCACCAGCAATCCGCGCGGCACGCTGCTTTACGACGCCGTCTACCTCGCCGCCCATGACAAGCTGCAGTCGCAGACCGGCCGCAAGATCATGGTCATTCTCACCGACGGCCAGGACGAGGGCTCGCAGGTAAAGATCAAAGAGGCGATCGAGGCCGCGCAGAAGGCCAACGTCATCGTCTACCCCATCCTCATCGCCGACCGCGAACAGTATCTTGCCTACGGCGAGATCTACATGGGCTCCAGTGCCATGTCGCAGCTCGCCGAACAGACCGGCGGCCGCGTCATCAACGTCGGCAACAGCGGACGCAAGCTCGAAGACGCCTTCGACCAGATTCAGGACGAGCTGCGCACGCAGTACCTGCTCAGCTACACGCCAACCAACAAGAGCGCCGACGGCACCTTCCGCAAGATCGAACTCGACTGCGGCAAGGGCCTGAAGCTCCAGGCCCGCAAGGGCTACTACGCGGTCCCCGGCGGTGGTGAAGGCGGCACGATCGAGTAACGGCCGACTCCTCGCCCCTCACCTGACTGTCCTCTCGACCGCGTTCGCTTACACCGCAATCGCGCCGGAATAAACCGCCATCCCCGCGACTGCATCAACGCCCATCGCGTCGAGCTCGTCGATCTCCTTGCGCTCTTTGATCCCGCCCGCGACGATCAGCTGCTTCGCCGTCGTCGAGCGCAGTGTCGCCGCAACGTGCATCGGAAAGCCCTGCATCGTGCCTTCCGTATCCACGTGCGTGTAGAGAAATGCCGCGCAGGAGTCCTCCAGCCACGTAATCGCCTCTTCCGGCGACAGGTCGACCGAGTCCTTCCACCCGCGCACCGCAACGCGTCCATCCTTCGTATCCACCGAGAAGCAGAGCGCGTCCTCTCCCAACTGCTTCTTCAGGTGCGCCGCAAACTCCAGCCGAATCAGCCTGTGCTTCCGGTAGGTGATAGGCGCAAACTCCTC
>DATAPW010000160.1:0-23662 GCA_036265005.1 Acetobacteraceae bacterium
CATGGCGCAATCCGCCTGCCCCCGCTAGACTTGCACCCCGATCCACCTGGCGAGGGAGAGGCGGAATGAGCGTCCTACGTGGCAATAACGGGCCGCGCTACAAGCACAATGCGGACGATTCCGCGCCGTATGACACAATCACCGTCGACAAATTGACGCCGATCATCGGCGCGGAAATCGCCGGGGTCGATCTCTCCCAGCCCTTTGGCAATCAGACCTTCGAGGAGATCCATCGCGCGTTGGCGGAGAATCTCGTGATCTTCTTCCGCGACCAGCACATCACGGAGGAGCAGCACCTGGAATTCGGCCGCAAGTTCGGCAAGCTGCACATCCATCCCGCGGCACCGCACGCACCCGGCCACCCCGACCTGATGATCATCCACGCCGACAAGGATTCGCCTCGCGCCAATGGCGAAGGCTGGCACAGCGATGTGTCCTGCGACGTCGAACCGCCGATGGGCAGCATCCTCTACATCCGTACCTGCCCACCGCGCGGTGGCGATACATTGTTCGCCTCCATGTACGCCGCCTATGAGGCGCTGTCGGATCGGATGAAGCGCTATCATGAAGGCATGACCGCAATCCACGACGGCGAAGACGTCTATCGCGGCACCTATGCAAATTACGGTGTCGCAGACAAGACGACCTACCCGCGCGCCGAGCATCCGGTAATTCGCACCCATCCGGTCACCGGCAAGAAGGCACTCTACGTCAATCGCGGCTTCACCAAGCGGCTGGTTGGCGTCCCGCGTGACGAAAGCGCGGCGATCCTGGCGTATCTCTACGACCATGCGGAGAGTCCACTGTTCCAGTGCCGCTTCCGGTGGCAGGCCAACTCTATCGCATTCTGGGACAATCGCTGCGTGCAGCATCGCGCCATGTGGGATTACTGGCCGCATACGCGCTCCGGTAACCGCGTCACCGTGCAGGGCGACAGGCCGGTCTGACCATGGCAAACAATTTGACCTCGCCCCTCGGCACCTATCTTGAGCACCTGGAAAAGGGCGAACTGGCCTACCAGTTCAGCCCCGAGGTCAATACGGCCGTGTTCTATCCGCGGGTGATCTGCCCGGTCACCGGCAGTGACAATCTGCAGTGGCGCGTCAGCAAAGGAATGGGCACGGTGCACGCCACCACCGTGGTGTTTCCGCAGCAGGGCGAGCCGTACAACGTCGCGCTGATCGACATCGACGAGGGCTTCCGCATGATGAGCCGCGTCGAGGACATCGCGCCACTCGATGTAAAGATCGGTATGCGGGTTCGCTTTCGCGTGCACAAGGCGGAGGGCGACGACCCGCCGTATCCGGTGTTCACGCCGGCGGAGGACGCGCCATGAATGGCCTCACCCGTGGCAGCGCCGCCATCGTGGGCGCAGCGGAATCCGATATCGGCGCAGTCGCTGAGAACATGAGCCCGCTCGATCTGATGGCGCAGGGTGTTCATCGCGCACTGGCGGATTGCGGGCTGAAGCTGAAGGACGTCGATGGCCTGTTCTGCGCCACCACGCAGGCCCGCACCTCGGCTATGTCCCTATGCGAGTATCTACGCCTGCCCGCTGCCTACACCGATTCCACCATTGTCGGCGGTTCATCGTTTGAGGTACATGTGGCGCATGCGCAGGCCGCACTGGCCGCGGGACTGTGTTCGGTGGCGGTGGTCACCTATGGCAGCACGCAGCGCACCGTAGGGCGCCGTCAGGCATCAGCGCGCGAGTACAATCCGTACGAAACGCCGTTCCGTCCCTTTCTTCCATCGACTGCGTACGCGCTGGCCGCTTCGCGCCACATGCACGAGTTCGGCACCACGCGCGAACAGTTGGCCGAGGTTGCTGTGGCGGCGCGTGAATGGGCGCTGCTCAATCCTGTGGCGTGGGAGAAGAAGCCGCTGACCATCGCCGACGTCCTGTCGGCACGCCCGGTCAGCTATCCGTTCACAGTCCGCGACTGCTGCCTGATCACCGATGGCGGCGGCGCTATCGTAATGATGTCGGCCGATCGCGCGCGCGGCCTGGCCAAGCCGCCGATTTATGTACTTGGTTGCGGCCAGGCGATCACCCATGCGTCAATCTCATCGATGCCGGACCTTACGGTGACGGGAGCGCGCCAATCTGGCGCCGACGCCTACCGCATGGCGCGAATGCGCGAGACCGATATCGATGTTCTCGAGCTGTACGACGCCTTCACCATCAACACGATCCTGTTCCTGGAGGATCTCGGATTCTGTCCAAAGGGCGAAGGCGGCCGCTTTGTCAGCGGTGGCCGCATCGGACCAAAGGGCAGTCTGCCAGTGAATACCAATGGTGGCGGGCTGTCGTACTGCCATCCCGGCATGTACGGACTGTTCCTGCTGATCGAAGCGGTGCGTCAGTTGCGCGGCGAGTGCGGCGCACGCCAGGTGGCCCAGGCGGAAACCGCATTGGTGCATGGCAATGGTGGCGTCTTGTCCGCGCAGGCGACGGTGATCCTGGGGACACAGGCAGCGCTGTAGCCGGTGGCACCCGATATTCTACGCGGCCTGTGGCCTTCAGGCGAGGTGCCGTGCGGCGCGGATCCACTCTGCGGTACGCCGCACGCCGCCGAAGGTGAAGACATGCAGACCATCGATTGATGCGGTTGTACCCTCGCCATTGACCAGTTCGGCAATCAGAGCGTCGGGGCCGGCCTCGACCATAATGCGCGCAAATGCCGTGTGGCCACGCGCCAACGCGCGCAACGAAGCGCCGATGCCGCAGCGGACAGCAAACCTTGCCAGTGTCGCGACGCTCGCGGGTCCGGCGATGCCGACGCGCACGGGACACATAATGCCACGTGCACGCAGTGATGCGATCCAACCCAGGATCGGTTCGGCCTCGAAGCCGAACTGTGTCACCAATGACACATTCAAGCCGCGCTGCCGGGCAAGCGCCACCTTGGCCTGCAGCGCGGCATCGAGCGTGCTCGCATCGATGGCCGGGTGCCCTTCGGGATAGCCGGCAAATGCCACATGGCTGATGTTCTGGCGTTCGACGACGCCCGTTGCCAGCAGGTCAAGGCTGGCACGGAACGGCCCGGCCGGACTGTCGTCACCGGCGATGAGCAGGATGCGTTCAACTCCCGCCTCAGCCGAAGCCCGGCGCAGGACGTCATTTGCCTCGGCGAAGCTCGCAAGACGCCGAACAGCGACATGCGGCACCGGCACATAGCCGGCACGCTTCAACCTGGCGCAGGCGGCGATGATGTCATGGTGCGTCACACTGGGTGGGTGGTTCACGAACACGGTCGTGCCCGGATCGATCAATTTTCTCAGCGCATCGCCGGCAAACTCATCGCGCGGCGAAATTTCGATCGAGCATCCGGCAATCAACTCTGCCGCCTGTCTTTGCTGCACGGTGGGTTGTCGAGGTGCGTCCATCAGCCGGAGTCCCGCTTGCGCGAGATCACGTAGGATTCGTCGAGGAACCACAGGCCGCCATGCTCGCGCAGCACCGTCTTGGTGGCATCCAGATAGGCGCCGCTGCTGATGGCTTCGGACAGTCGCTGGTCCTCGATCTGCGCGACGTAGACCGCCGCGTTCCATGCGGCGAACAGCGTGGATGTGCCAATGGTTTCGCTGATTTCACTGGGCAGCGTGTGCATCTCGTAGCGGAACAGCGAACGCGCATCGGCATAGGCGCCGAAATTGAGATCGCGTCCGGCGCTGCCAAGTTCCGCCTTGGTGGTGCGCAGCAAGGCATGTCGATCCGTGGTGAACGGATCCTCGCCGGGCCAGATCCGCCTGATGATTTCCAGTCCCGGGTCGTTGCCATGCGAGTGGATTGCGATCAGTCGGCCGCCGGGCGCGAGCGCGCGCGCCAGAGGTGCCACGACACGACGCGCCTTGAACTCCAGCGGCGCACGCGCCCGATAGGGCTGCGACGCAATGACTAGGTCATACTCGGCCTCAGTGAATCCGCGACGTGGACGAACCTGGTCGAGCAGGAACTTGTGATCCTCGCGGTAGATCACCAGCACGACAGGCTTCTCATAGATCGGGTTGCCGCTGGTCCGGCTCATGCGGGCACGCCAGTTCTCGGTGAGAAACGGGCCGAGATCGGTAATCTGTGCCTCGAAATCGTGCGCGGTGCTGCCGGTCAATGACATTTCCTGCCAGACGAGGCTGGTGGCGGAGGTGACCGAGTTCGGCTTCAGCCACGGTGCCTCCGCGTAGTACATGTTGGTCATGACCAGTACCGTGGCCGGATGTTCGAACAGGCGGTCCGGCATCTTCTCCAGCACCAGCCGCACATCCTCGAGGCTGATTTCCTTCCCGACGATGTAGAACGGCATCGTCGGGAAGCGGTGATGCATGGAGCGCATCGTGCGGGCGAGCACCGTGCCGTCACCCATGCCGGCGTCGAACAACCGCAGTGCCGGCGGACGCGGGTGGATGTTCGCGAGTTCCATCCCGACACGCTGCGCGATCACCCATTTCTCGCTGCAGGTCGTGACGAACAGCAGGTATTTCTGGCGATTGTCATAAAAGCGGAAGTTATGCGCGGTGCCGGAAGCCCCGGCCAGCGGCTGCGCCGGCGGCATGTCGGCGGGCGCTCCGTTGACCGCGCGGCGCGGTGCACGGGCGATGAATGCGTGCACGCGGTCCACGGTATCGGTGGTGACGCGACCACCGAGGCGAAGCCGGCTGACCAGTTTGCCGTCGTTCACCGCCAGTCGCCCGAAGGTGGATTCCGCCATACGGGCCCGGCGGCAATACTCGGCAATGTCGCGCAGGAGCGTTTCGCTCACCGGACGATCTCCCGCAATTGCTTGGGCTAAGTGAGGAACGCTCCAGGCGAGCCGTCAACCACAATCGTGCCCACGTCGAAAGTGGGCACGTGAGTGGGACCTATTCCAGCGCAAGCCGATACGCCCGATCCACCAGGTCGGTCGCGCGCGCGAAGGCGCCCAGTGAGACACGTGGTGGCCGCCCGTCCGCCACTCGCGCGAGCGTATCGGCCATGAAGGCGGAGTAGCGCCGGCTGGATGGCACATAGGGGGCAGCGCTTGTCGCGCGATCGGGAGTCGTGATCACGCGCGTGCCGGTATCGGCCATGGCAACGCGCTCGGCATTTACGCGGAACTCATAAGTGCCACCGGTGTCGGGATGTGTGTAGCCAGCCTCGACCAGCCCGACCAGCCCGTCAGCCGCGCGTAACACGACGCAGCCGTAATCTTCCACGGCCTCACCGAAGATACTGTGGAAGGCCGCGTGTTCCACGCGCACCGCCTGCTCCCCGGCCAGCGCCAGGAATGCGTCGATGCCGTGTACACCAAGGTTGCGCAGCGCACCGCCGCCACTCTGCCGTGCGTCCAGCATCCAGGGCACCCCCCAATCGCGATAGCGTCGCGGCGGACCGTTGATGATCCGGAAATAAACATGCGCACACCGGCCTGCATCGCCCATGGCATCGACCACGCCGGCAATCCGGTTGACCAACGCCACGGCGACAAACCGATCACGCTGCAGTGCCGCCTCCACCAGTGGCGCAACATCGTCGTGCGACAGGCCGATTGGTTTGTCGGCCAGCACGGGGATGTCCTGCTCGATCGACCACCCGAGCCGGCTTGCCGCCTCTGGCCCGCGGCCCAGCGCGACCACAAGGTCCGGCCGGTCATCCAACGCCGCAGCGGCATCCGATCTTGGCGTACCGCCATGTGCCGCGATGAAGCCAGCCACGGCGTCCGGGTCAGGATCCCACACACCGGTGATCTGGGCACCGGCTTCCACGACGCCCTTCGCATGCATGCCCGCATGCCAATGGCCAACGCCAAGAAATGCCACGCGCATGGGCCGGCCCTCCGATCTATCCCGACAGTCCCGTCGAACCGTGCAGGATGCCACGCGACAGGAAAATCCGGGTAATGCGCTGTGTCGTGTCTATGAAGCTAGCCGCCTGCCGCGCATCGATGCCACGCGGACGCGGCAGGTCGATATCGATCGTCTGTTCGATCCGGCCAGGCCGCGGCGACATGACGACCACCCGATCCGCAAGCAGCACCGCTTCGTCGATGCTATGCGTGACGAACAGCACCGTCTTGCCGGTTCGCAGCCACAGCGCCTCCAGGTCGATCCGCATCTGCTCGCGCGTCAGCGCATCCAGAGCCCCAAACGGCTCGTCCATCATCAGCAATGGCGGATCATGGATCAGCGCGCGCACGATCGACGCCCGCTGCCGCATGCCGCCCGACAGTTCGCGTGGATAACTGGCGAGAAAATCACCCAGCCCGACCGCCTGAAGCAGAGTGACCGCACGCTCGCGATAGGCAGCGGCGCGCTGGCCACGCAACTCCACCTGCACCAGCACATTATCCAGTACATTGCGCCAGTCGAGCAGAACCGGGTTCTGGAACACGATGCCGATGTCGGTCACCGGGCGCTCGACTGAATGGCCGTTGGTCACGACCTCGCCACCGCTGGGACGCAACAGCCCGGCGATCAACCGAAGCAGCGTGCTTTTGCCACAACCCGAAGGGCCAACGATGGCAACGAACTCACCCTGCGCAACACTGAGGTCGATCGCCTCGAGAGCAAGCGTGGTAACCGCGCGCCGCTGAAAGGTTTTTGACAGCCCGCGCGCCAGGATCGCCGCCGGCGCGCTGCTCACTTCGGCAAGAAGTCATTGGTGAAAAACGCACTGGCCTGCTTGTCGGTCTCCAGGTTGCCGTATTGCTTCAGCAACTTCAAAGTGGACTCCCAATCCGACGGCGCGCCCCAACCGATCGGCTTGCCTTCCGTCGCGGGCGACCAGAGATTGGGCAGATCGGTCACCAGCTGGTTCTTCTGCGATTCAAAGTCCAGTCCCTGCTTGGCCTTCAGCAATGCGGCGATGGCGGCGTCCGGATCGGCTTTGGCCGCCTCCCAGGATTTCTGCGTGGCCACGATGAAGCGGCGCACCAGATCGGGCTTGCCGGCTATGGTTGCGTCCTGCGTCAAAATGGTCAGGCCGACGGTATTGGCGCCGTTCTTCGCGAACGCCATTCCCGCCGGGTTGAAGCCCTTCTGCTTGACCAGGAAATACTGCTCGTCCAGCCCGCCGAGGATGGCGTCGACGCGCTTCTCCAACAGGGCAACGACCTTGCCTGCCGGATCGATCTGGACCAGCGAAATCCTGCTGGTATCCAACTTGTTGAAGCCGGCGAAAGCCGGGAACAGTTGGGTCAGCGCGTCGCCGGCAGTGATCGCCAGCTTCTTCCCCTCAAGGTCCTTCGGCGTGTGGATGCCGGTTTCCGCCAGCGATATCACGCCGAAAGCCGATGTGTTGAGCAGCGACATCACGGTGCGGATGCCGGCATCCTTCGACACTAGGCGCATGACGGACGAGGAGTCGGCCAGGCCGAAGGTATCGGTTCCCGCGGCAACCACCTGGGCGGTATTCGCCGAACCGCGACCCTCGTTGATCGTCAGGTCGATGCCAGCGTCACGGTAGAAACCGCGCTCCTTGCCGAGGAAGAATGGCGCGTGCGCTCCTCCCATGTACCAGTTCAGGCGAAACGATACCGCATCCTCGGCGCAGGCCGGCACGGCCAGCGCGATCGCCGCGATCAATGCAAGTATTCCGCGCATGACGTAATTCCCCCTCATTGTTCTTATTCAGGTGATACTGAGTTCACCTCGTCGATCGGTCTGCGATGCATGCCAGGGAATGATCAGCCGTTCCAGCAACTCAACGGCGAAGTAGACCAGCAGCCCGATGGCGCCCAGCACCATGACGGTGGCGAATACCATCTGCGTGTTGAGGTCGCCGTTGTATTGCAGCAGAAGATAGCCGAGCCCGCGATCCGAGGCGACGAACTCGGCAACCACCGCCGCGGTGGCGGAAATCGCCGCGCCGACCTTCAGGCCGGTGAAGATCTCCGGCAGTGCGTAGGGCAGTCGGATCTTGGCGAACGTGCGAAGTCCGCCGGCGCCCGTCGTGTGCACGAAATCCATGATATCCGGGTCGATCGAGCGAAAGCCGGCAATGGATGCAATCACGATCGGGAAGAACGACAGCAGGAACACCAGCAGCAGCTTCGGCGTGAAGCCGAAGCCGAACCAGATGATGAACAATGGCGCCACCGCGATCTTCGGCACGATCTGCAGAAAGACGACAACCGGGTACACCGTCTCCTCGATGGCGCGGGAGAACACGATGGCGACGGCGAGCGGGATGCTGACCGCGATCGCCAGCGCGTAGCCGGAGACGATCTCCAGCGACGTAATGCCGGCGCTTGTCAGCACCGGCTGCCAGTTCTTGGCCAGCGCACGAAACACCTGTGTCGGCGGCGGCAGGATGTATTCCCGCACGCCGAACAAGTGCACGCCGAGTTCCCACAGGACGAACAGCACAAGGAAGCCGAACGCCGTGCGCCAGCGTCGGATCACCCCCGCGAGCAAGCTATTCAGCCTGCGGAAAAGTCGATCAGCTGCCGCACCATGGCGCCGGACTTCATGGTCGCGAAGCCTTCGTTGATCTGCGCGAGCTTGATGTGGCCGGAAATCATGTGGTCCAGCTTGAGCTTGCCTTGCACGTAGAGTTCCAGCAGGCGCGGCATATCGACACGGAAGCGGTTCCCACCCATCGAGGTGCCCTGGATCTTGCGATCGCGCAGGAAGTCCGCGCCGTGCAGCTCGATCTTGGTGCCCAACGGGATCATGCCGATAATCGTCGCGGTGCCGCCTGGACGCAGCATCTGGAACGACTGTTCCGCCGTTGTCTTGGTGCCGATCGCCTCGAACGAGTACGGCACACCGCCACCGGTCATCTCCTTCACCATCTCCACCGGATCGGCATTCGATGCGTTGATCGTGTCGGTTGCGCCCATCGCACGCGCGACCTCCAGCTTGGATGCAACGGTGTCGATCGCAATGATGCGCGATGCGCCCGCCATTGCCGCGCCGTTCACCGCAGACAAGCCGATGCCGCCGCAGCCGATCACCGCGACGGTGGCACCTGGTTCCACCTTGGCGGCATGGAACACCGCGCCGACACCAGTCATCACGCCGCAGCCGACCAGCGCACAGCGATCCAGCGGGACATCGTCACGCACCTTCACCAGCGCGTGCTCGTGCACCAGCATATTTTCGGCGAACGCCGACAGGTTGAATGCCTGATTTAGCACTTCGCCCTTCCAGGTCAGTCGGCGCGCAGCACCCGGCAGCAGTTTCACCTCGGTATTTTCGCAGAGATTCGGATGGCCGGTCATGCATTGCGCGCATTCGCCGCAGAACACCGACAGGCAGGTGATGACGTGATCGCCGGGTTTCACGTAGGTGACATCTTCGCCGACCGCTTCGACAACGCCGGCCGCCTCGTGCCCCAACACGCACGGTGTTGGATACGGGTACAGACCTTCCATGAAATGCAAATCAGAGTGGCAGAGACCAGCGAATGCCGTGCGCACCAGCACTTCCCGACGCTTCACTGGAGCGTGCTGCACGTCCTCGATGGTGAGCGGCTGATGCGGCTCGTGGAAAACGGCTGCCTTCATGGTTCCCTCCTGCGTCTTATGGCGCAAACGCTAGCCTTGGAGGGACCGAAAGGAAAGGTGACATCCGGCGCGCCGGATTGCGCTTTGCTTAACCGCCCTACGCGATAGAACAGACGCGATGCGAGGTAGGGCGGATAAGCGTAGCACAATCCGCCGCTGCCCACCTGGTCAGAGCGGCGCCGGCACACGTCACATCACTGACGTGCCACTCCCACCGGTTGTGCGGTGCCGGTGCGATTTATAATATACGGCTCCCTGGCACTTCCCCCTTCCCGGCGGCCCGGGAAGGGGTGTGCCGGCCGGGGGCTGCTACCTGCTGCCACCACCCGGTGATGCCTGGCCGGCGGCGGGAGGCGGAGCGGACATGCCGCTGCCCATGTTCGCACCGCCGGCGTCGTATGCGTGACCCTGCTCGGCGGCCTGCAGGCTTTGACCGTTCAGTTGGTCGGCGACATTGTCCTGCGCGCTGGCCATGCCGCTGGACCGCCCGGAATGCGTGCCATTGTTCGCATGCCGCGCGGTGTCGGAGCGCGCAATGCCGGCACGTGAATCGGTGCTGTCCGAGCCGGTCGCGCCGGATTGATTGCTGGCCCCGGCCGTTCCATTCGGGCCGGACATGCTGCCAGCCGCCATGTCATTCCGGGCCGCGTTGTCCGAGCCGGCACGATTGGTATTCATGCCGTTCGTGCCCGACATATTCGAGCCGGCCGCGCTCTGCGTGGCGGCGTTCTGTGTGACAGAGCCGTTCTGTGTCGAGGCGCCATTCTGGGTCGTCGCGCCGTACGGGCTGCTGTTCAGGGTGGTCGATCCGGGTGCGGACGGCGAACCGTTCTGCATGCCGGAAGCGCCGGTCCCGGTCGCCGGCGTGTTTGCGGGCGAGTCGCCGACGGTCGATTGCATCCCCGTGGCAGCCATAACCGGCGTCGCGAGCAACCCCAACGCGCACACCGACGCGATCAATCCTGCTTTCGCCATGATCGAATTCCTTCCTGTTCGATTGCCGGCGGACGATGTGCCGGCGACCGACAGGGACGTGGGGCGACATACGGATTGTCGCCCATCACATCCGGTTGCGTGATCGCCCGTTTACAACACCATTTGAGTTTGGGTCACCTTGGCCACCAACCTGCCTTCGACATTGGTCAGCCGGGTTTCCCATACCTGTGTGCGCCGGCCACGGTGCAACGGTGTCGCCTCCGCAACCAGTCGCGTCCCGACCGGCGTTGCAGCGAAAAAGTTCGTCTTGCTCTCGACTGTCGTGGTGCCCTGGCCTTCGCGCAGGTTGACCACTGTGCCCAGTGCGCCGACCGTGTCGGCGAACGCCATGATCGCACCACCGTGCAGAATCTCGCCGGAGGTACACAGCTCCTCCCGCACCGTCAGTTCGGCGACGACCCGTTCGGCTGTGGCAAGCGTCACCGTGATGCCCATCCAGCGCGGGAACGGCGGCAGCTCCCTCTGCAACCGCGCGGTCATGTCCATGCCTGTTCCTCCCCTGGCTTGCTCGCCGGCCCCGTGTCGGCCAATACCGTTACCGCAGCTTTGGGAGCCAAGCATCAATGTCCAGCCAAGCCGAGTCGATTACCCGCCAGGTCATGGCGAGCGAAGCCTATCGCACCGCAGTCGCCACGCTGACCGCTGAGCACGACCGCACCGTCGAGGACATCATCGCACTGACACAGATCGCTGCACCGTCGTTCCAGGAGGCAACCCGCGCGCAAGCGTTCAAGGTGATGGCTGAAGCACATGGGCTCAAGAACCTGCAGATCGACGCGGAAGGAAATGTCACCGGCCTGCGTCCCGGCATCGGCAACGGCCCGCTGATCTGCGTCGCTGCGCATCTGGACACGGTCTTTCCGGCCGGCACCGACCTGACCGTCCGGCGCGAGGGCACCCGCCTGTTGGCACCCGGTGTCGGCGACGACACACGGTCGCTGGCGGTGTTGCTCGCCTGGCTGCGAGCGATGGATGCTGCCGGCGTGCAAACGCGGGCCGACCTGCTGTTCGTTGCCGATGTGGGCGAGGAAGGGCCCGGCGACCTGCGCGGCATGCGGTATTTGTTTGAGAAGGGACCCTACAAGGACCGCATCAGCACCTTCATCACGGTGGACAGCCCGGACATGGACCGCATTGCGGTGGGCGGCGTCGGCTCCAAGCGCTACCGCGTGACGTTCAAGGGTCCCGGTGGGCACAGCTATGGCGCGTTCGGTCTGGTGAACCCGATGTTCGCCATGGCGGATGCCGTCGCCCGGCTGGGCCACGTCAGGGTCCCGGCCGTACCGAAAACCACCTACAGCGCCAGCGTCACCGGCGGCGGCACGTCGATCAATTCCATCCCCAACAGCGTGTGGACCGATTTCGATCTGCGCTCGGAGGCGCCGGATGAACTGGCGAAACTCGAGGCGACATTCCTCGACCTCATCCAGCAGTCGGTTGCCACGGAGAATGCCGCGCGCTCGACGCAGAATGGACCGATCGTCGCGGAGATCCAGAAGACCGGTGACCGGCCTGCGGGCCATACCGATGAGAGCAGCGAACTGGTCCAGGTAGCGCATGCGGCAATCAGTGCGCATGGCTTCCGCCCCGGGTTCGAGTCCTCATCGACCGATGCGAATATCCCGATGAGCCTCGGTATTCCGGCAATCAAGATCGGCTCCGGCGGCACAGGCGGACGTGGTCACTCGCTGGAGGAATGGATCGACGTCGCGCCTGAACCATCGATCCGCGGCATGGCCGCCGGTCTGGCAACCGTGCTGGCCATCGCAGGATTGGCATGACACTGGCTTGGCGGTTCAGGTCACAGTCGAAGGACATCGCAACCCACGACTGGGACATGAACCGCCAGGTGCATTGCCGAATATGCGCCTAGCCGCAGAGCGGCAGCAGCACGTCGCGCAGCGCGTCGGACGCGCGATACAGCGGCACATGGCCACGCAGCAGGATCTGCGCACTGCGACGGTACGCCGCCTTCCGCACTTGCAGCCCGGATTTGGCCAGGCGCGCTTCGATTGTCGCTTCCAGTATGCCGGCAGGGTTCTCGATTCCGACATCGACCTCGCCGAAGTCCGCACCGGCCGACGGGAGACCCTGCGCGACGCCTTGCGCGACGGAGCCAGGGATCAATGCGGCTGCGGCCAGGCAACAGCCGCCGGACACCGCCATCGAACGATGTGCGGTCTGCGGCGTGAAATAGCGCACTGCGATGTGTCCGGTCCCCTGTGGCGGCCCGACGATGCAGATTTTCGGGATCGTTTCGCTCTGCGCCAGGTCTTCCGCCGTCATGAGCCGTCCACCCGGTCCCTTCAGCGCCATGCGCAAGCCGGCCTCCACCCACACTGTGCGCAGCGCTGCCATGAAATCGCGATCGGCATCCAGCGCCTCGATGGTCTCGTGCGCCGTCTTGCCGAAATCGGCGGCGCGCGCGATCACCATCGGTACCGCAACGTCAACGCAGGACACGGCGTAGCCGGCCACATCATCCAGCGGCCGGCCGGTCGGCAGCAGGCTCCCGGTCTTCGCCCCCACAGGGTTGGCGAGGAACAGATCCACGCCGGGGAAACTGCCGTCCACGCCGGGGATCTCCGCCGCAACGAATGTGCCGTCAGCGTCGAGCCGCATGCGGGATCCCGCGGTCACCTTGGTATTGGTGTTGAAAATGTCGATCTCGAGGGCTCCGCCGGCATCGACCGGTTCGACCTGGCCGGTATCCAGCGCCCACAGCGGCAGGGAGGCGGTCATGTTGCCGCAGTTGACGCTCCAATCCACCGCTGCCTTGTCCGCCGCGAGCTGCGCGAACGTGCTGACGATGTGGCGCTCGTTGCCGGACCGCTCCAATCTGGCAAAGAACACCTTGTTGCCGGTGGGCACGATACGGCCGAGACCGGTGATCTGCTTGTTGCCCGCCCGTGTGCCATCCAGTGGCAAGCCCATCAGATGGCGCAGCAGTTCCTCGCGCAACGCCTGCTCCCGAGGCGCCCAATGCTCGGCAAGCACCAGGCCGGTCGATGTGCCGCCGCGCACGTGATGGACGGGAAACTCGATGCACCCGCCGCGCAGCAGCGGCGCCGGATCGAGCGATGCTGTGGACATGGCCGGTCCCCGGTTGTTGCGGTGCTTCAGCTACCGTCTTGCGGCAACGAAGTCCATCGCCGGGACGGCAGAGCCGTCGGGTTAACCGGGCAGCCCGGCGACCGCTCCTCGCGCACGGCGAGGCGCGCGCAGCTTCGGAAGCTCGATATGGCCGGCGGCGGAGTCCATCAGCCCCTCATGCCCCAGCGCCACTGCGATCTTGCGTTTGGCGCTCGCCTCGAGCTGATGCACACGCTCGCGCGTCACGCCAAGTTCGGCCGCAAGCGTATCGAGATGCGTGGTACCGTCATCGTCTGTCATGCAGCGCGCCAGGAACACCTTTCGCTCACGCGCGCCCAGTATCTCAAGCGACAGGGCGAGGATCCGGCGGCGAAGTTTGGCGTGATCGAGGCGGCGGATCGTCGCCTCCTCGGGTGACGCTTCCTGGGAGGCAAGCCGATCCTCAACGGATCGGGTGCCCGCGTCGGATGCGTCGAAGCGCAGCGTGTCGCCGCGAGCCAGGCTGAGGCACTGCGCCACTTCATCGCCCGACAGGCCCACCCGCGCACCGACCCGGATACACAGTTCGCTGTCACTGGCGGCAATGCCCTCGCGATGGCAGGAGCGCCGGGCGTCGGCGAACAGCCTGCCGGTGGTGCGGAACAGTTGGCGGTGCGCGACCGAAGCCGGGGGGCGCACCGGGTAGGCGTGCCGGCTGATGTAGTCCCGGATGTAGTGACGGATCCAGCGGACCGCATAGGTGGACAGCCTGGTGTCGAAGCGGTCCAGGTCGAAGCCTTCGATGGCCGCATGCATGCCAAGGTGGCCGGCGCTGACCAGATCGGTCAGCTCGAGATCCGGACGGCGGAACTGCCGCGCCACCGCGATGACAAGTTTGCTGTGGCTCTCCCACAGTTCCGAGAACGCCTGCTGGCGGGCCTTGTCGTCGGAGCTGTCACGGCACGTCAGAAGCAAGTCCCGCTCACGCTCGGCCGTCAGGTTGGGACGACGGAGCAAGGAGCGGATGGCCGGGGTGTCTGCACGACCTGTCACCGGCATGGTGCCATCTCCAGCAGTCCCGCCCCAACCAGTGCTTCCGCGATCAATGACCGGAGATGCAACGACAGTATTCCCGGACTCCGTTGTCAATCCAAAAGGGATGACGTGCCGATTTATCACGAAGCCTTCAACAATCGCCTCCTGGTAACAGAACCGTGAGACCAAAGACAAGTGGAACCAGCGTGATCCAGGCGTTAATGGGCTTCGGTGGTACCATCGAAGAATTACGCCTTGGTTTCATTTCGAAAGGCCTGTTGAGGCTGGCGTCCCTGCCGGCCTCGGTGGGAGATCGGTTGTCATGCTGGCGCATCGGTGGTCCGATGCCAGCCATGCAAAAATCCGATCCGATCACTGAAGAGCTGTTCCGCAACGCCATCGCCGCACTCGGCGACGAGATGGTTCTGACCATCTATCGGACGGCCTATTCCGGGGTGCTGAAGAACATCATGGATTACAGCGCCGCGCTATGCGACGGCCAGGGGCGGCTGGCCGCACAGGGGCTCGCACTGCCAGGTCACCTCTGTTCCATCCCAGTCGCGCTCCAGGCAGTGCTGCGCCATTTCGGCGACGACATCGCCGAGGGCGACATCCTGATCAACAACGACCCGTACGATGGCGGCATGCATCTGCCGGACATCTTCATCTTCAAGCCACTGTTCGCCGCTGACAGACACGGCGGACAGCCGATCGCCTATGCCGCAACGATCTGCCATCACACCGATGTCGGCGGACGGGTGCCCGGCTCGAATGCTTCCGACAGTACCGAGATTTATGCCGAAGGGCTGCGTATTCCGCCGCTGAAGCTCTACGAGCGGGGCAAGCCGAATACCACGCTGTTCAGAATGATTGACCGCAATGTGCGGGTGCCTGGGCGGGTGCTTGGCGACATCCGCAGCCAGCTCGCGGCCTGCGAGATTGCCGCGCGCGGCATGGCCGACCTCGTGGCGCGCTACGGCGCCGATGGCGTCGTTGCACTGATGTCCGCGACGATGGATTACTCCGAGCGACTGACCCGCCATTGCCTGTCGGAGCTGCCCGATGGCGAAGCGACCTTCACCGACTGGATCGACGACGACCAGATCGATGCGGGGGTGCCGATCCCGCTGGTCTGCACCGTCCGCAAGCGCGGTGACGCGATGGAAGTGGACTGGACAGGCAGCGCGCCGCAGGTGAAGGGCGCGATCAACAACACCTGGAGCTACACCGCGGCCATGAGCTTCACCGCGGTCAAGTCGGTGCTGTCGATCAACATGCCGAACAACGATGGCGTGTTCCGTCCGATCAAGGTGATCGCGCCGCAGGGCACGATCACGAACGGCAAGCTGCCGGCAGCGTGTGCCGCGCGCGGTCTGACCGGGTTCCGCGGTGTCGATTGCTGCTTTGGCGCGCTGGCGCAACTTTATCCGGATCTGGTCTATGCCGCGTCGGACGGCGGCAACACCGGGATTACCATCGGTGGCTACGACAAGGAACTGCAACCGTTCATCTACGTCGATTTCCTGTCGGGGTGCTGGGGCGCACGGCCTTGGGAGGATGGCCTCGACGGCAACACATCGATGTTCGCCAACATGGCCAGCTTTTCCGTCGAAGTGATCGAGGCGGAAAATCCGCTGGAAGTACTGGACTACGAGTTCGTGCCCGACACAGGCGGCGCGGGCAAATTCCGCGGCGGCATGGCGCAGCGCAAGACGTGGCGGATGCTGGCCGATGAAGGGATTTTGCAGGTGCGTGCGGATCGCCAGACGCATCGGCCGTACGGATTGTACGGCGGCGGCCCGGGGGCGGCCGGCCGAAACCTGCTGGATCCCGGATTGCCGACCGAGCAGACGCTGCATGCCAAGCTGACGATGACGTTGCGCAAAGGCCAGCTGTTCCGCCACGAACTGCCGGGTGCGGGCGGCTGGGGCAATGCGCTGATGCGCGACCTGGCGCTGGTGGCGAAGGACCTGCGCGATGGCCTGGTCACGATCGAGGCTGCGGCGCGCGATTACGGCGTTGTTGCCCACGGCGATCCCCCGGTGATCGACGAGCCGGCGACCGAGGCGCTGCGTGCGACATTGCGTACGACACGCAAGCCATTGCCCGATGTGGCGTGGCATCCCGCGGCAGCCGCGGAGTGATTCCGAGATGACACTTCGTATCGGTATCGATATTGGCGGCACCTTCACCGATCTTGTCGCCATCACGGCAGACGGCCGCGTCGTCACGCACAAGACCGCATCCACACCGCACGACTACGGCGAAGGCATCATCGCCGGAATCCGCGCTCTGCTGGCCGCCGACAGCGGAGCCGTGACCGAAGTGCTGCACGGCACGACGATCGGCTCCAACACCGTGCTCGAAGGCAAGGGCGCACGCACGGCGCTGATTACCACACGGGGGTTCCGCGACATCCTGGAAATCCGCGACCTGCGCATGCCGGTCCTGTACGACCTGCACTGGACGAAACCGCGCGCCCTGGTCGAACGTCGGCTGCGCCTGGAAGTGACCGAGAAGCTGCGGCCTGATGGGTCCGTCTCGCTGCCACTCGATCGCGCAAGCATCGATGCCGCAATCGAGGCACTGCGCAAGGAACACGTGGAGAGCGTCGCAATCTGCCTGCTGCACTCCTACGCCAATCCGGCGCACGAACGTGCGGTTGCCGACGCCGTGCGCGAGACGCTGCCGGATGTTTCGATCTCGGTGAGCCACGAGATCCTTCCGGAAATCAAGGAATATCCGCGCACCAGCACGACGGTGATCAACGCCTATGTACAGCCCGTAGTGCGCGCCTATGTGACAGCGCTGGCCGCGCGGCTGCGCGCACTGGGCGTCGCTGCGCCGTTGCAACTCATGCAATCGAACGGCGGGCTTGCGTCCGCCGAATTCGCCGCCATGGCGCCTGCGCACATCATTGAAAGCGGCCCGGCCGCCGGTGTGGTCGGTGGCGCGGCACTCGCTGCGAAACTGGATGAGCCGCGCGTCATCACCTTCGATATGGGTGGCACCACGGCAAAGGCAGGCCTCGTCGAGAATGGCGAGGTGATGCGCTCGGAAGCGCTCGAGGTGGGCGGCGGCGTGATGACGGGATCGCGGCTGCTGGTAGGCGCGGGGTATCTGCTGAAGCTGCCGGCGATCGATCTGGCCGAGGTGGGTGCCGGTGGCGGCTCGATCTGTCGCCTGGATGCAGCAGGCGCACCGAAGGTCGGGCCGGACAGCGCCGGCGCCGATCCAGGTCCGGTTTGCTACGGCAACGGCGGCACGCAACCCACGATCACCGATTGCAATCTGGTACTTGGCTATCTGGATCCGGCGGGCCTGATCGGCGGCGTACTTAAGCTCGATGTCGATGCCGCTCGCGCCGCAGTTGCGCGCACGCTCGCGGAACCCTTACGTTGTTCACTGGAGGAAGCCGCATTCGGCATGCTGCGCCTGGCGTCGGCTTCGATGATGCGCGCCATCCGCGCCGTGTCGGTGGAGCGCGGCCGCGATCCGCGACAGTTCGCGCTGCTGGCGTTCGGGGGCAACGGTCCATTGTTTGCGGCTGCGCTTGCCGCGGAACTCGGCATTAAGCGCATGATCGTGCCGCCGCTGCCCGGCGTGTTCAGCGCGTTCGGCCTGCTGGTTGCAGATGCCGAGCACCACACGACGCGCAGCCTGCGCACGCGATTGGACCAGGCCGATGCAGCACAGGTCGCATCGGTGCTCGATGGGTTATTGTCGGAGGGCAACGAGCGTCTGGCGCGGGATGGCTTCCCGCCCGAGCGCCGTGCGTTTCGGTGCGCCGTTTTGGCGCGCTACATCGGACAGTCGAGCGAGATCGAAGTGCGCCTGCCCGACGGCGATTTCCTGCCGCGCCTCGCCGAGTTGTTTGGTGAAGAGCATGAACGCACCTACGGCTTTCGTGCACCGGAGGACGAACCGGTGGAACTCATCGGTCTTTCGGTGATCTCGCGCGGCATTCCGGAGCGGCCGCGCCTGCCTGACTCGATTCCGCCAATTGCCGCAGCCGTTCCTGACAGCCGGCGCGCGTGGTTTCCCGGCAATGGCTGGACCGAGACACCGGTATTCGATCGCGCGACCCTGGGGCACGCACCGCGACGTGGCCCGCTCATCGTGCAGGAATACGACGCCACATGCCTGGTGCCGCACACCGCCACCGCAGAACTGGACCGGTTCAGCAACATTCGTCTGACGCTGACAGACTGAAACAGACTGCTGTCGCGGCATAGCCTTCGTCGCATCGCCTCATTACGCTACGCCCCCAGCACATCAGGAACCCAACGATGCCCGACCCGACCCGCGTCCTGCTCTGGACTGACACTCCGGCTGCCTATGTCGACGCAATCTCCGCCGCCGGTCTGGCCGACCGGGTGGCGGTCGACGCTCTCTCGCGCAAGGATACACCGACACAGGCCCAGCGCGCAGACACCGAGGCAATGCTCGCATGGGGATCACCACCAGGACTGCTGCCGCACATGGCAAAGCTGCGCTGGGTGCAGGCGCTGACCGCGGGGGTCGAAGGCTGGCTGGCGCTGCCCGATCTGCCGTCCGGTCTTGCACTCACCTGCGCGCGCGGCACGCACCGTGAGTCCATGCCGGAGAACATCCTCGGCGCGCTGTTCCATATCACCAAACCGTACGCCGCCGTCGTCGAGGATCAGAAGCAGGCGACGTGGACGCGCCGCGTCGCAACGCCGTTGAACGGCAAGACCCTTGGCATCCTGGGATTGGGCGCTATCGGCCAGGAGGTGGCGCGCCTCGCCACGGCACTGAGAATGCGGGTCATCGGCACGCGGCGCGGTGGCGCCCCCGTGGCGGGTGTCGAAAAGGTCCTGCCACCCGAGCGCACCGCAGACGTACTGGCACAATCCGACTTTGTGTTGCTGCTGCTCCCGGCAACACCGGAAACCGAAAATTTCATCAACGCGGAACGCCTGGCGCAGATGAAGCCCGGCGCCTGGCTGCTGAATTTCGGCCGCGGCCACCTGATCGACGACGCGGATCTGATCGCCGCGGTGAAAGCAAAGCGGATTGCCGGCGCGGTGCTGGATGTGTTCCGCCAGGAGCCATTGCCGACCGGGCATCCGTTTTGGACGACTGAGGGCATCCTGGTGCTGCCGCATATCGGCGGCGGCCACCCAACGCGCGATACCGTCGTTGCACGATTGTTCGTGGAAAACCTGGGGCGGTTCCTCGACGGGCGACTGCTTCGGGAATTGGTGGATCGGGAAGCAGGGTATTAACGGTTCAGCTACCAGCCCAGATAAAGTGAACAGATCGGCAACGCCTTGAGCTGCCCGTCCGTCACGTCCGGGCGTTCGCCGCACCCAGGAGTTCAGCCGGCAGCCAGACACGGGTCACCCGCCAGGCACCGGACCGCAGGTCCAGCTGCAGACGGATCGGCTCGGCCTGGCCGGGCGCACGCAAATCCACCTGAAAGCCCGCCGGGCTGTTGAAGAATGCCCAGCTTACCTGGACGGCGGCATCCTGAGGCACCGGCTTCGCGACCGCGACCGGGGGTTGTTGCGCGGCTGCCACCAGCGCTTCGGGCGTGATCTTGGCGTCGATGGCATTGGCAGCGATGCCCCGCACGAAACCGGCACCGAATGGCGGCAGTTTCCCGCCGTTCTTCGCCTCGGCGGGTTGATCGATCACCAGATCGCAGATGTCTTCCTTGATCCCTTCGCGCACCGCCGGCCAGTCCACCATCGCCTGCAGTGCCGGCGCATCACCGCGCTGAATCGCCTGGCCCAGCCGGTAGATCGTCACATAGGGGTAAACGACGTAAGCCAACCCAACAGCCAGCATGGCTCCGATGACCGGCTTCTTGCCCACCATGGCCACGCGCCTCCTGATCACTCGCCTGCTCGTATGACTAATACGAACGGCTTGGTGTTCGGTTAATGGCGGTTGCGTAGCAATCCCGATTACAACCGCTTGAGAACGCAAAAATCTACGACACTATGCCATAGTTCCCAGGAGTCAGTCACTTCCGTTCAATCACGGATAGCGGAAGCCATCATGACATGACTGTTTCAGGCCGCCGCCCGACCAGCTGCTCGTAGACCGCCGGGTCGGTCGCACCCTCAGTGCTGAACGCCAGCACCCGGCTCGACCCACCGAGCCCCAGAGTCTCTCGTGCCGCGGGGTCCGCGGCGGCAAGCAGGCAACCGGCCAAGCCTGCCACTCCGGACTCGCCCGCGACAATGTCGTATTCGGCAAGCAGGCGCATACAAGCCACGGCAGCCTCATCGGGAATCGCCATGAAGGCCGTAGCAGCGTGATTTAATTCCTGCCAGGCCAGCAGGCTCGGTTCGCCGCAGGCCAGGCCGGCCATCAAGGTATCGAGGTTGCCGGGGATCGTGGCTGCCTGGCCCAACTCGGCGCTGGCCAGCAGGCAGGCTGCACGGTCGGGCTCTACCACGATCAGTGCCGGCGCCGGGTGGAAGCGCGCGTGCATCTGTACCGACACCGCGGCGGCCATACCGCCAACACCGCCCTGAACGAATACATGGCTGGGCTGAGGGTCGTCCCATTGGTCGGCCGCCTCGTCCGCCATCACCCGATAGCCCTGCATCACCTGACGCGGCACCTCGGTGTATCCGGTCCACGACGTGTCGGACACGACAAACCAACCATTGACCTGGGCCTGGCGCGCCGCCTCGCGCACTGCGTCGTCATAGGTGCCAGACACGCGGCGGACCTGCGCTCCGTAACAGGCGATCGCATCCACCCTGCCCTGGCTGACGCCCTCATGGACGAAGATCACGCAGCCGCAGTGGAAATGCCGTGCGCCCCATGCCACCGCGCGACCATGGTTGCCATCGGTGGCGCAGGTGACAACGAGTGCCTCCGTTGCGGACCGGTAGCCGCCCTGGGCCAGATCGGCCGACCGCGCCTCCAGTGCCAGGCCACGCCGGCGCAACTCGCCCGACAGCACCCACGCCACCGCGTAAGCACCACCGAGTGCCTTGAAGCTGCCGAGCCCGAAGCGCGTTGCTTCGTCCTTCAGCCAGATTGCATCCAGCCCTGCCGCGCGCGCCACGGGCGGCAGATCGTGTAACGGTGTGGGGCTGTAGCCCTCCCAGAATGTGATTTCTGCTCGGGCACGCTGGAACCCCACCTCGGGGAGTGGTGCAATCCGGGGCCTGCCGAAGCGCGGATTGGCAAACAGCCGAAATGGCATTGGGTCGAGCATCCCCGTACGGTGGACCGCATCCGTCCCAGGTGCAATCGTGGTTCGCTACTGGCGGAGGCTGGCATGAAGATCTCTATTCTGGGCGGCGGTGGCTTCCTGGGCCGCAAAGTCGCAGCTCGCCTCTCGAGGGACGGCAAACTCGGTGACCAGGCGATTACCGGGCTCACCCTGTTCGACATCGCGGCCCCACCCAAGCCGAACGCCGCGTTTCCGGTTACCGCCGTTGCAGGCGACATCGTGGACCTGCCGCCCGAGGCGGTGCCGCCCGACACCGATGTGATCTTTCACCTCGCCGCGGTCGTATCGGCGCAGGCCGAGGCAAACTACGAGCTAGGCCGCCGGGTCAACCTCCGCGGTACCGACGCGGTGGTCGATGCCTGCCGCCGCCTGGTTGCCGCCGGTCGCAGGCCCCCCCGCGTGGTATTCACCTCGTCTGTCGCCAGCTTCGGCGGTGGGCAGGACGCGAGCCTGCTGGATGACGCCCGGCAGCTTCCGACAAACAGCTATGGCGCACAGAAGGCGGCAGCCGAGTTGATCTTGGCGGATGCGTCGCGCCGGGGCTTTCTCGACGTGGTTTCGCTGCGCCTCCCCACGGTGATCGTCCGGCCCGGTCGGCCCAATCGCGCCGCCAGTTCGTTCCTCTCGGCAATCGTCCGGGAGCCATTGTTGGGACTGCCGGCCGATCTGCCGGTGTCGGACGCCTTTGCGGCCTGGGTCTGCAGCCCGCGCCGCGCGGTCGACTGGCTGCTGCATGCGGCGGCGATGGACACGTCGCTGATGGGCCTCGACCGCGGCGTCAATCCGCCCGGGATCAGCACCACGATCGCCCACCTGCTGCAGGCGCTGGATGAGGTGAAGCCCGGCGCGTCGGCTTTGGTGCGGCGAATCGAGGACAAGGAGATTGCCGACATAATCGGGTTATGGCCGCCGGCCTTCGAGGCTATCCGCACGCATATGCTCAACTTCGCCGCGCACGAGCCGGTGGTCGATGTGATACGCGCCTTTATAGAGGATGACCTCGCGGCAACCCGCGCCGAGCGGGGGCTGGATCCGTAGGAGCCGTAGCGCGGCCCGGAGTTTCGGCCGTGCAAAGGCTTAATTGCGACTTACAAACGATTAATTTACCACACTCCGTGGCAAAAGCGCATCGCGGCGGTTGATCCCACAGCGCACAAGTTCCAAGAATGGGTCCGTATCTCGCTGGCCCGCTGGACGTCGCACATGTCGACACTTCCTGGCGACTCAACTCTCGCGGGCGCCCCGGCAGCCCCGCACGCCAGGAAAACTGCGGCCGCTCGCCCGCACCGCCCGCGGCGCCATTTTGGCGATGCCGTCCTGCATGCCCCGCAAACATTGCGAGCGCTGGTCCGTGCGGACGAAGTCTGGCTGGTGGTGCTGTCTGCCTTCGTCGGCTGTGGCGCGGGCATCGCGGTCTGGATAATGACCGGGACAACCCAGCTGATCCATGAAGTGCTGTTCGGCATTGGGGTGGGCGAGCGCCTCAGCGCCATGGTCGAGCTCGATCCGATCCGCACCGTTGTCGTGCCCACCCTGGGCGGGCTGGCGCTGGGCCTGGTCGGCCTGGCGGTGGTCTATTACCGGCCACGCCGCGCCGTGGACCCGATCGAGGCCAATGCGCTGTACGGCGGGCGCATGTCGCTCAACGATAGCCTGATCGTCGTGGCGCAGACGATCATATCGAACGGCGTTGGTGCGTCGATCGGCCTCGAGGCCGGCTACACCCAGATCGGCGCGGCGATGGCCTCGCGCTTCGGCCGCATGTTCCGGGTCCGACGCAATGACCTGCGCCTGCTGGTCGGCTGCGGCGCCGCGGCCGCCATCGCCGGCGCGTTCGGCGCGCCGCTCGCCG
>DATAPW010000161.1:0-6644 GCA_036265005.1 Acetobacteraceae bacterium
TCACCTTGCCGGCAAAGGGTGTACGTTTGATGAAATCAGTAGGCTGATGAAATCAGTAGGCTGATGAAATCAGCAGGCGCAGATAACAGCCTTATCGCAAGGCCGATCGTCCGGCGATCATCCCGGCAGACCGGCCTGCACATCGCCAATGCCGACGCCCTCGGCGAGGCGCATCTGCCTACCGGTCGGACGTTCGCCGGCGGCACCACGGCGATCGGCCAGGCCGCGTTTCGGCGCTCAATACCAAGCCAGCTGAGCGCCGTCGTGACGGTGTCGGGTCGCGGTGACCGGGAGTCGGACAACATGCGCAACTACGCATATATTTTGATATAACGCAATATCAACCGTCCGCCTTGCCGCCGTATCCCGGCGGCACCAGCTTAACCGCCAGTTCGTGGAGGAATCCGGCAATGCAGGCAACCCTGAACGGCCACCAGATCGCTGCCAGCGACGACATCGTCGAAGCCGGCGGCTACCATTACTTCCCCGCTTCGGCGGTGCGGTTGGAATGGCTCGAGAAGGTCGCCAAGACCGAGTCGGACCTCGCCTGCCCGCACGGCGTGCAGTTCTACGACGTGGTGATCAATGGCGAGCGCCACGAACGCAATGCCTGGTCCTACGAGGCGCCGCAGCCGAAGATGGCCCAGGTCGGCGGCCGCTTCGGCTTCTGGGAGGATGTCGAGGTCCGCTGAGGCTCAGCGCTTCAGCGTCTCGAGCGTCGGCAGCCGGAAACGGTCCTGTGGGTCGTCCCAGCCCTTGAACCGCGGCGGCCGCTTCTCGGCAAAGGCGGCGCGCGATTCCATCAGGTCGCTCTTGGCGCCATGGTCGTGCAGCGCGGCCGCGAGCTGCGCCTGCTCGGCAGACGGCGCCGGTCGCATCTGGCGCATCATGTGCACGGTGTTTACGCGCGAGGCCGGCGGCAGGGTCAGCAGGTGCTCAGCCATGGCGAGCGCGGTCGGCATCAGTTCATCCGGCTCGACGACGCGGTTGAGGAAGCCGATGTCGTAGAACCGCTCCGCCGTGAAGCGAAAGCCGAGGGCCATCTCCATGGCGACTGGAAACGGCACGTTGGCGATGTGGCCGTGGTTGTAGCCCCCGAGCAGCCAGCGCTTGGCTTCCGACACCTCGAAGATCGCGCCGCGCGCGGCCACGCGCAGGTCGGTGCGCTCGACCAACATGAAGCCGCCGCCCATGGCGAAGCCATTGACCGCGGCGATGACCGGCTTCTCCAGAGCGCCGGACATGAACGGGTCTTCCATCACCGGACGCCGCCCGCCCGGCGCGCCGTTCTCGAGCGATTCCTTCATGTCCTCGCCGGCGCAGAAGGCGCGGCCGGCGCCGGTGAAGATGGCGACCTCGAGCTCGTTGCTGTGGCGGAATTCGGTCCAGGTCTCGGCGAGCCTGGTGCGCATCTCATGGTTGAGCGCGTTGAGCCGCTCGGGGCGGTTCATCCGGACGACGAGGATCTGTCCGTGACGCTCGGTTTCGACAACTGACATGGGCCTGGCTCCTTGGCACGCCGAGACTGGCGGGCGGCGGAGGCTACCAGCCCCAGGCCGGCAATCAACCGGCCAGTGGTGGCGCCCATCGTCATCTTCGCGCAGGCGAGGATCCAGGGTCCGTTCCGCCGGTGAACCGGCCCCTGGATTTCCGCGCGTGACTGACGGCCAGCCGGATGCGCCTATCCCGGCACCGTCAGCCGGTACACCCGCGCCGCGGTGCCACTGTAGAGTGCGGTTTTTTCCGCCACCGACGCACCGGCAGTGATGCGCTTGAAGGCATTCCACAATTCGGTGTAGCCGCCGGATTGCTTGTCGGGCGGGAAGTTGCTCTCGAACATGCAGCGGTTGGCGCCGAACGCCTCGATGCAGGGCTCGATGTACTGGCGCCACGCGGCGGCCAGTTCCTCCGATGACGGCGGCACGTCGCGCTCGTGGAAGTCGAAGCCGAACGAGGTCATGCCGACGCCGCCGAGTTTGACGTTGACGTTGGGGCATTTCGCCAGTTCGCCGATGTCCTTGCGCCAGCCGGCGCGAATCTCGTCGCGCCGGCCGGAATACGGGCCGACGCCGAGTACGCCGCCGACGTGGTTGAGGATGATCGTGGTGTCCGGGAAGGCGCGCGCCAGGTCGACCGCGTCCGATAGTTGCGGATGATACTGCCAGGATTCGAAGCTGAGCCCGAGCTTCGCCAGCTGGGCGAAGCCTTCGCGAAATGTCGGGTCGCGCGCCAGGTGCGGCGGCACGACGCGGGAGGCGAACCTGCTGATCGCGTCGCTGGCGTCCCACGACACGCCGTAGCGGATGCCGCGGAAGCGCCCGCCGCCGACGGCGATCTGCGCCTCCAGCACATCGCGCACGCGCGCGCCGAGAGTGAGGTTGGCGTGGCCGATGATCGCCTCGGCGACGCGGCAGGGACCGTAATTGCCCGACGCACTCATCGCCGCGATGCCGTTGACGAACTCGACTTCGCCGACCGGTGCCATCTCGGCCGGACCGTGCTTGCGATACATCGCCTGGCATTCGAGGAACACCGTCGCGACGATGTTGTGACCGCCGCCGATATCGGCCAGCAGGTCCGGGAGGAAGTAGCGACGTTGTTGCGGGACATCCCAGAAGTGGTGATGCGGATCGATGATCGGCAGGTCCGGTTCAAGTGCTGCCTCGCCCGGACGCTTGGCCAGCCATGCCGCGAGGTCTGCATCGTTGCGGTAGTACAGGCCGCGGTATTCACCCTTGGAATCGCCGGCTTGCGCCATTTCCGTCCCCTTTTTGCTGCGTTATCACAGCCTAGGCCGCCGCGTACCAGCAGGACAATACGCGTCCCCCTGTCATTGCGAGCCGCGCAGCGACCCTCGCAGTGACTATGTGTGGTCGATCCAGGCCGCCAGCGCATCGAGCATCGTGTCGCGAACCTCGGCATCCGACGGCGCACCACGCCCCGCGACATGAAACGAATGATCCGCGCCGGCGAACAGCGTCAGCGTCGCGCGTGCACCGAGCCGCTCGACCAGTGCCTCGAGCAGCGCCAGGTCGGCAAGCGCATCGCGGGTTCCCTGCAGGAACACCATCGGAATCCGCACGTCGAACAGATGCTGCGCACGTTCGTCCGACGGCTTCTTGGCGGGATGCAATGGAAAGCCCAGGAACGCCAGGCCGCGCACGCCGGCCAGCGGTGCAATCGCCTGCGCCTGCGAGGTCATGCGGCCACCGAACGACTTGCCGCCCGCGACCAGCGGCAGCTTCGGCACATGGCGAACAGCCTCCGCCACCGCAGCGCGCACCGTCGCGTGGGCAAGCTTCGGTGCATCCGGCCGCTTCGAACCCTGCTCCATGTAGGGGAACTGGTAACGCAGCGTGGCAACACCGCGCTGGCCCAGTCCTGCCGCCACCGCCGCCATGAATGGATGCGTCATGCCGGCGCCCGCGCCGTGCGCGAGCACGTAGCATGCCCGGGCCCGCAGCGGCACATCCAGGAGACCCGAGACGACATGGGCGTCATCCACCCTGATCGTTATCTCCTGGGTGTCGGCAGCGCGCACTATGCGACCTTCACCAGCTTCTGCAGGCTGCGCAGGTTGTCCGGCCTCGGCTGGCCGGGAAACAGCGACGGCCAGGACGCGACCGACACCTCGCCGACATAGATGTCGCCGTGCGAATCCACCGCGATCCCATGCGGCGACATGAACTGCCCGGGCGCCTGGCCATGCGCGTTCGTCTCGGAGCCAAGGCGCGCCAGCAGCTTGCCGGTGTTGGACAGGATGCTGATGCGCGGCCCCAGGTTGGGGAAGCCACGGTTGGAGCCCAGGTACGGGCCGACCTCGCCGATGAAGCACAACGGACACGTGCCGGTGGTCATGTGCAATGCGCTGGGGCGATGCACGTTGCCCCATAGCGTCTCGAACTTCCCGTTGCCGTCGAACACCTGGACGCGATGGTTCTCGCGGTCGGCGACATAGACCCAGCCATCGGCATCGCAATGCACGTTGTGCGGCAGGTTGAACTCGCCTTCGCCGATGCCGCACTTGCCCCAGGAGAACAGGTACTTCCCGTCGGGGCTGTACTTGTGCACCTGCGCGTTGCCGTAGCCGTCGGTCACGTAGATCTCGCCCTTCGGCGACAGCGCGGTGTGCGTGCAGCGGCAGAACGGCTGTCCGCTCATGAACGGCGCGGGCTTGCCCGGCACGCCGAGTGTCATCAGCACCTTGCCGTCGAGCGTGCATTTGCGCACGCAATGCGCGCCATCGTCGGTGCAGAAGATCGTGTCGTCGGGCGCCATGTGCACGCCGTGCGCGCGCGGAAACATGCCTTCGCCCCAGGACCGCAGGAAGTTGCCGTCACGGTCGAACACGATCATCGGATGTTCGCCGCGGTTGAACACGTAGACGTTGTCGTTGCGATCGACGCCGACCGCGCCGACCTCGTGGAACGTCCAGCCTTCCGGCAGCTTCCCCCAGCCTTCCTCGACGCGATACCGGTACTCGCCGGTTCCCAGGATCACCGACATCTCGTTTCCCCCGCGGTTTGTCGGGTGCTATCCAGGCACTGCTTGCGCGATCGGGCAATATCTCAGGTCAGACCGGGGCTTTGCCCCGGCCCCCACCAAGGGCCGGGCCCTTGGATCCCCTCACTTTCGTCCGCCTTCTTAGCGGAAAGGCGTGCGGTCCGCTCTGGTGATCCGGCGCGATAGGACAGCCCCGACAGTGTCAGCCTGCTTGCGCAAGTCCCGCACGCGCGCCCGGCAGGCTGCTGACGGAGCCTGGGCGGTCAACTCGTCCCATGTCTTTTCGACCGCAAGACTCAACTCGGCCAGATCGGCGTTCGCCGCATGGGTCAGATAGGACATCACCTGGCCTAGGTGTCCATACATCATGGCATGAGCCAGTCGCCGACCACCGGTGGCAAAGTCCGGCATGTGATTCCACGTTCCGTGCGCGAGCCGCACCCCGTTCGCCCGCGCTACCGGGCGGATCCGGCGGGGATCGAGGATCGTGCTGTCGAGGTCGCGCAGGATCATGCGTGACGGCATGCCGTCACGCAGGGCGACGTACACATTCTGCAGGTGCGGCTCGAAGGCCATGCCCCAGCGCGCATAGAAGTCGACCACGCCGCGCATGAGCACACGGCAGTAGACGCGGAAGAACGCGTTTGCGTGCTCTCGGCGACGGAGGTCCAACATCGTGCGCGCCTGCTGCGGCCCGCACCAGAGGTTCAGCGCCGGAACCACGATCTCTGCGCGGCGCGCGCATACCGGCGCCCGGACAATCACGGCGAGATGCATGCCAATGAATGGCTCGGCATGGGCGATTGACGCCACGTCGTACTGGAAGTCGAGAGTGTCTTCTCCACTGGCCCGCAACAGGATGCGGGCGAGCGACGAGAAGGCGGCCGCGTTCGCGCGATTCAAGGGGTAGAGCAACCGGTCTTCCCCTGTCAGGGTGACGGCCATCGGCAGCTTGACGTCGAAACCGGATCGCAGGATCCGGCACGTCCGCTGCGACGCGAGGGGAACCGCCTTGATGCGCCGGTCGAGGACTGCGATCCATCGCCGTTTCAACAGCTCACGGATGATCGGCGAGAGGTCGAGTTGCCAGGGATGCAGCGGGATGACGACGTCGGCGTTTCGAGGAAGGGGAGTGCCGGCCCAGGCGCGAAAGCACGCCCGATGATCCGCGTACTCCGAGGAATCGAAGAGGCACGGCCGGGCAGCGACCAACGTCAGATCGATCGCCTCTCGGCTGAGATTCGAGCACTCGACGACCTGCCGGAGTGACGGCCCGAGCCGGAGCGCCGGGAACGGATAATAATGGTGGCCCTCGTACACGGGTTCGATGGCCTGCGCGCCGGCATCGAGCCGCTGGGCTATGAGACGGTTCAGTACCAGATTGGCGAAGCTGTTGTCGAAATCCGCGATGAGCCGATCGAAATGCTGGGCCAGCTCCGAGGGCTCCACGCAGGGGCGAAGGGCGTTCAGGAAGGCCCGGGTGGTGCGTAGCAGGCGCCGCCTGCCCGCGACGATCTTCACGGGAAATCCGGTCAGCTCGAGCCGCCGAAAGGGCAATGGGCCACTCACCGGCGCCCGCAGCATTGGCTCGCGGCCGAGATCGAGAAACCACTGGCCGGCGTCGCACTGCCACAACCTCGCTTGCGGCGCGTGTCGTTCCCGGAAGATCGCTTGAAGCAACCGCGACACTGCGACGAGAAACGCGGCCTCGTAGGCATGGATGAGCCGCGCTTGGCCGATCCGGCGCTCACCGGCCCACTGTTTCACAGCCCGCAGTGTCACGTCACGCCGGTTGCTGCGGTGATCAGACAGGCTCGAAGACGGTTCTTCCAAGGTCTTCATTCGTGATCGCGTTGAAGTCGCTCATCCGCTCTTGCATGAGCCGCTTCACCGCACCGGCCTCGCCACGACGCGCAAACTCCTCGATCAGCGCAGCGGTGTACGCAATGTGGCGAACCTCATCGAGCCGAAGACTGTCGTGCAGGCGCGCCAGGCGAGGCCGCCGCTCGGGGGCGCAGTGTCCGAGCAGCAGTGGCCGCTGAAGGAGGTGGTGCACGAGCGTTCGGATCTCCGCGATGTTCATCTGGATGAGATCGTCCAGGGTGATCGCGCTCGCGTACGGAGACCCCTCATGGGGCTCG
>DATAPW010000162.1:0-71598 GCA_036265005.1 Acetobacteraceae bacterium
TTCAGTGACAGCCTGGTGTTCTTCCTGTCGCCGTCCGAGCTCGCCAGCAAGGCGCCGGCGGCTGGGCGCACATTCCGCCTCGGTGGGCTGGTCGAACAGGGCAGCGTGCGGAAGTCGACCGAAGACGGTCATCCGGCGGCGAAGTTCCGCGTCACCGATGGCGGGGCCAGCGTCGAGGTCACTTATGTCGGAATCCTGCCGGACCTGTTCCGCGAAGGGCAGGGCATCGTATCGCTGGGAACCCTGCAGCCGGACGGCACATTCCGCGCCTCCGAGGTCCTGGCCAAGCACGACGAAACCTACATGCCGAAGGAAGTGGCCGACGCGCTGAAGAAATCGGGCCACTGGAATCCTGCGTCCGGTCCGCCACCACCGGCGGCGACCTGGAACACGATGCCGGTCAGGAATACCGGCGGGTGAAGGCGAAGGTGTGACGAGCGGGAATATCTTCCCCCTCCCCCTATCGGGAGGGCGGAGGGGGAGGGGGACGCCGCCTGCCCCCTCGCCCTATCCCCTCCCGCAAGGGGAGGCGGAGATAACGATAATGATGGTGCAGCTTCACCATGATCCCTGAGCTGGGCCATTTCGCACTGGCGCTCGCCGTGGTTATTGCCGGGGCGCAGGCGGTACTGCCGCTATGGGGCGCACAGGACCGCGACGCCCGCCTGATGGCGACCGCACCGGCGCTGGCGATCGGCCAGTTGCTCGCACTGGCGGCCGCCTACGGCTGCCTGGTCTGGAGCGCGGTGGTGGATGATTTCTCGGTGCTGAATATCGCGGAGAACTCCAACAGCCTGAAGCCGCTGGTCTACAAGATCACCGGCACCTGGGGGAACCACGAGGGCTCGATCCTGCTGTGGTGCCTGATCCTGGCGCTATGCGGCAGCGCCGTCGCCCTGTTCGGCCGCGCATTGCCGTCATCGCTGCGCGCACGCGTCATCGGCGTGCTGGGATTTACCTCCGCCGGCTTCCTGCTGTTCGCACTGACCACGTCCAATCCGTTCGATCGCCTGTGGCCTCCGCCGATCGACGGGCGCGACATGAATCCACTGCTGCAGGATCCCGGGCTGGCGGTGCATCCGCCGGTGCTCTATGCGGGCTATGTCGGCTTTGCCATTCCGTTTGCCTTCGCAGTCGCCGCGTTGCTGGAAGGGCGCGTCGATGCGGCATGGGGACGCTGGGTGCGGCCCTGGACGCTTGGCGCCTGGTGCCTGCTCACCGGCGGGATCGCCCTCGGTTCCTGGTGGGCGTACTACGAGCTTGGTTGGGGCGGCTACTGGTTCTGGGACCCCGTCGAAAACGCCTCGCTGCTGCCCTGGCTGTCCGGCACTGCGCTGCTGCACTCCGCCATCGTGGTGGAGAAGCGCGAGGCATTGAAGATCTGGACCATCCTGCTGGCCATCGGCACATTCTCGCTGTCGCTGTGCGGCACCTTCCTGGTGCGCTCGGGCATTTTGAATTCGGTGCACGCGTTCGCCAACGATCCGGCGCGCGGCGTGTTCATCCTGGCGCTGCTGGCAGTGGTGATCGGCGGCGCGTTGCTGCTGTTCGCGTTGCGCGCGCCGGTGATGGCGCCCACCGGCATCTTCGCGCCGATCTCGCGCGAAGGAGCGCTGGTGCTCAACAACATCCTGCTGTGCTCGATCTGCGCCGTCGTGCTGACCGGCACGATTTATCCGCTGTTCGCGGAATTGCTGTTCGGCGCCAAGCTCAGCGTCGGGCCGCCGTATTTCCAGGCGGCGGTGCTGCCGTTGGCGGCGCCTTTGTTCCTCACCATGTCGCTCGGCCCGGTGCTGCCGTGGAAGCGCGCGGAACTGTGGCCGGCCCTGCTGAAATTGTGGTGGGCCGCGCTGGTCGCCGCCGCCGTCGGTATTGTCGCCGCAGCGGGCCTGCGCGCCGGGATGGCCGCGCTTGGCTTCGCCGCGTCGGCCTGGCTGATCTTCGGATCGCTGGCCGAACTCGTGGAACGCACCAGGCTGTTCCGCGCGCCGATCGCGAGCTTCGTGGCGCGTGTGGCCGCGCAGCCGTGGTCGGTGTGGGGTTCTGCGGTGGCGCATGCCGGGATGGGGGTCACCGTCGCCGGCATTGCCGGCATGTCGCTCGCCACGAGCACTATCGTGGCGGTGCATCCTGGCGAGAGCGTGCAGCTTGGCGGCTACCAATGGACGTTGCTGGACGTGCATGACGGCCAGGGACCGAACTTCACCGCCCGCGTCGCCGATATTCGCGTCAGCCGCGATGGCCATGAGGTGGCGCTGTTTCATCCGTCGCGCCGCATGTTCACGGTGCAGAGGACCACGGTCACCGATACTGCGATCGAGACCAACGGCATGCGCGACCTCTATGCCGTGCTGGGCGACGAACGCGATGGCGCCGCGGTGTTGCGGCTGCACGTCAACCTGATGGCGCCATGGATCTGGCTTGGTGCGCTGGTGATGGCGATCGGCGGTGCATTGTCGCTCGCCGATCGCCGGCTGCGCATCGGCGCGCCGGCGAGGCGCGTTGTTGCCACGAAAGTGGGGGTGGTGTCGTGATCAGTGTCCTCTCACCTCGCACCCCTCCCGCAACGGGAGGGGGGGTATATACAACCACATTCCTCCCCCTCCTCGTGCGGGAGGGAGCTGGGGGCAGGGGACACCGATGACCCCCATCCAGCGTCGCGTCATGCTGCTGGCCCCGCTGGGCTTCGCGGCAATCGGCGGCGTGTCGTTCTGGACCTTGCTCGAACGCCTGCGCGAAGGCAGCTACGACCCGCACGGCGTGCCGAGTGTGCTGATCGGCAAGCCATTGCCGCAATTCTCATTGCCAGGCCAGGCGCCGAGCGAGGGCTTTTCCAGTGCCGACGTGATCGCCGCCGACCGCCCCGTCCTGCTGAATTTCTTTGCCTCCTGGTGCATCCCCTGCGTGCAGGAAGCGCCGGTGCTCATGACGTTGAAACAGCAGGGCACGCCGATCTGGGGCATCGCGTACAAGGACAAGGCCGAGGCGACCACAGACTTCCTCAAGCAGAACGGCGATCCGTACGCCCGGATCGCGCGCGACGAACCCGGTACGGTGGCGATCGATTTCGGCCTATATGGCGTGCCGGAGACCTACCTGGTGGACAGGTCCGGTATTGTCCGCTGGCGCTGGGCCGGCGGCATGAGCGACGATGTGGTGCGCCAGTCATTGACGCCGCTGCTGCAGAGCCTGGCGTGAGACCGGCGGCCGCCTGCCTGCTTGTCATGCTGTTTGCATTGCCGGCGTTTGCCGTGAGCGATCCCGCGGAACTCCTGCCGGATCGCCAGCAGGAACAACGCGCCGAGGCAATCGGCCATCAGTTGCGCTGCCTGGTGTGCCAGAACGAAAGCATCGAGGAATCCAACGCCGACCTGGCGCGCGACCTGCGCCATAGCATCCGGCAGCGCATCGTCGCAGGCGACAGCGATCGGCAGGTGATCGACTGGATGGTGGCGCGCTATGGCAACTTCGTGCGCCTGCGTCCGCCGTTCAACGCGATGACGCTGCTGCTTTGGGGTGCGCCGGGATTGGCCCTGCTGGCCGGCATCACGGCGGTATGGTTGGCCAGAAGCCGGCGTCCCGCGCCGCCTGCGCCGCTGACCGAAGCCGAGAGCCGTCAGCTGGCCGATCTGCTGAAGCCATGATCCGCCGCGCATGATCTGGTTGGCCATCGCCCTGCTGGCGATTGTTGCGCTGGCACCACTGGCCTGGTCGCTGGGTCGCTCCACGGCTGCGCGCAGTCGGCAGGAGGCGGCGATCGGCCTGCATCGTGCGCAACTCGCGGAACTCGACCGTGACCTCGCGGATGGGCGGATCGTACCGTCCGAACATGCCAACGCGGTGCTGGAAGTGCAGCGCCGGCTGCTCGCCGCCGCCGACAGTGCCGATAGCGGATCGCGCGTCGGCGACCGTTCGCCTGTGTTGATCGCGTTGCTTCTGCTGCCCGTCGGCGCCTTCGCGCTGTATATTGTGGGCGGCAATCCGGAACTGCCGGCTGCGCCGCTCGCCGAGCGGCTCGCCGCGGCACAGCAGCGTGCCCAACGTGATGCCGCGTTGATCAAGCAGCTTCGCAAGCGGCTCGGCGAGCTCGATCCCCATAGCGACCAGGCGCGGCAAGGCTACGTGCTGCTCGGCAATGCCGAAGCCAGCCGTGGCCGGTTGAATGAAGCCGCCAAAGCATGGCGTGTCGCACTTGCCGCGCGATTCGATCCGACGATTGCGGTGGAAGCCGCCGAAGCAATCACCGAGACGCAGGGCCACGTCACCGAGGAGGCCGCGACGCTGTTCCGCCGCGCGCTCGCCGAATCCCGCCCCGATGCCGCTTGGCGTCCGATGGCGCAGAAGCGACTGTCGGAAGCGAAGTGACCCCTTTGCCGCAGCGGCTCTCGTGGTTGCCGCCGCTGCTGATCTGTCTTGCCATCGGTGCAACCGCGTCCGTGCTGATGGGGCAGGATGCCAACTGGGATCTGCGCAACTACCACCTGTACAATCCGTTCGCCTTGCTGCATGGCCGGCTCTGGCGCGACCTGATGCCCGCCGGACCGCAGAGCTATTTCAACCCGCTGCTCGACGTGCCGTATTACGTGCTGGCGGTTGGACCGCTGGCGGCGTGGCCACGGATGCTGGCGGCGGTGGCGGGACTGCCATTCGGCCTGCTGCTGTTCGCGACGTTTTCCCTGGCGGATTGGGTGCTGGACGAAACCGGTGGGCCACGGCGACTGCTGCCCTGGCTGGCCGCTGCCATGGGCGGTACCGCGGCGGCGACCGTCTCGGAGATCGGCACGACGCTGAACGACATTCCGGTCGCCGCACTTGTCGTGGGTGCATTGGCGGTCGGCGGCCCGGGCTGTGTGCTGCGTCCCGTGCGATGGCGGCTGTTCTGCGCTGGGGCGATGGTTGGAGCGGCGGTGGCGCTCAAGCTGACATGCCTGGTGTTGGCGCCGGGCGTGTTGCTGGGATTTCTGCTCACCGCGACGACATGGCGGACGCGGTTGACTGTTACAGTGATGTTCGGCGCCGGCGCGGCGCTGATGGCGCTGCTGCTGGCCGGCCCTTGGGCATTCATGGTGGCGCAGCGCTATGGCAGCCCGACCTTTCCGCTGATGAACGGCCTGTTCCATTCGGATTGGTACCCGCCGTACGATTTCTACGATCGGCGCTTCCTGCCGAGCAGTACCCTGCAGGCGTGGTTTTATCCGTTCTGGTGGCTACGGCTGAACGCATCGCTGGTCTCGGAGCTGCCATTCCGTGATGCACGGCTTTCGCTGGCCATGCTGGCGGTGCCAGTGCTGCTGGCTTGCAGCATGCGGGCCGAGGCGTCACGGCGGCGACGCACGCTCACGCTGGTAACCGCCTCGGTGCTCGGTTATGTGCTGTGGCTGCGCATGTTCTCGATCCTGCGCTACGCGGTGGCGCTGGAGGCGTTCGCCGGCGTGCTCACCGTGCTGGCGCTGCGCGAGCTATGTGCAGTGATGGTGCCGCGCCTCGCCGCTCCTGTCGTAGCCACTTTGCTGCTGGCCGCGCTGGTCTGGCACACCCAGGTGCTGGACTGGTGGCGTGTGCCGTATCGCGACCAGGTGTTCGATGTGGACGCTGTCGTATTGCCGCCGCACAGCCTGGTGCTGGCGACTGGACAGCCGGTCGCGATGATGATCCCGTTCCTCGACGCGCCCGACATGCGCGCCGTCGGCATCACCAACGCAACGCTGGATGCGCGTGGATTCAGGTTGTACGACGAGACGGTAGGCATCATCCGCCACCATGATGGCCCGGTCTTTGCGCTGGTGGACCAGGCGAGCGATCTGTCCATGGTGCCGGCGGAGGCCGGTGTGGCATTCGATCCGGCGCAATGCCGGCCGATCCGCAATAACATCACCGTGGCCTACACCCAGGTGATGCTTTGCCCGGCGCGACGGCGCTAGGGGAATGTCCTCGCAATGATACACCCCACAGGACGCTGGCGGGCATCAACAGCAGCAGCACCAGCAGGGCACAGGCGATTGCTGCCGCCGTGGGCCAGTCGCGGTTCTGGAAGAACTCCTCCCACAACACCCGCCCAACCAGCTGGGCCTGCGGGCCACCGAGCAATTCCGGAATCACGTATTCGCCGACGGCGGGGATGAACACCAGGAGCACGCCGGCCCAGATGCCCGGCATCGACAGCGGCAGCGTCACCGAGAAGAAGACCCGCCATGGCGGCGCGCCGAGATCGGCCGCCGCCTCGAGCAGACGGGCGTCAAGCTGCGACAGGCGCGCGTAGAGCGGCAGCACCATGAACGGCAGGTAGGTGTAAACGATGCCGATATACATCGCGGTGTCGGTGTAGAGCAGCCGCATTGGCGACAGGCCGACCTCAACCAGGATCGCGTTGATCCAGCCATCGTCCTGCAGCAGGCCGATCCAGGCATTGATGCGCATCAGGAAGCCTGTCCAGAACGGCAACATGACCAACAGCAGCAGCAGGCTGCGCCAGCGTTCTGGGCTGCGGGCGATGGCGAGCGCCATCGGATAGCCCGCGAGCAGACAGATCGCGGTCGATAGGCCCGCAACTTTCAGGCTGAGTCCCAGCGCCTCCGAATAAAGCGGATCGCCAATGATCTGCGCGAAGGCATCGAAGCTGACATGGAGCTGCGGCAGCCAACTTGCGCCCAACTGCAGCAGCGGCGCGTAGGGTGGAATGCTGTCGGCAGACTCGGACAGCGCGATCTTCAAGACGATCGCTACCGGCGCGACCAGAAACAGCAACAGCCATGTCCATACCGCACCCAACACCAATGCGCGGCCGGCCCCCGGTTTCATTGCGTCAGCACGATGCAGGCGTCGGGCTGCCACGACAGCGTGATGCTGTCGCCGATGGCGACCTGCTGGGCACCTAGGCCGTCGCGCAACGTGCCAGTCGAGCGCAGCAGGGTTCCATCGGCCAGGCGCACCAGATGGGTCAGGGTCTCGCCGGCGTAGGAGTTTTGTGTAACGATGCCGGTGACACGATTGGGTGCGTCGGATTGACCGATGCTGATGCGCTCTGGCCGGATCGCCAGCCACATTGGTGCGCCGGCACTGTCCGGCAGCTTCATCGCGACCTGGACCGGCGTTCCGGTCTGCGCCAGCTCCGGACGACCATTCCGCACGGTGACCGGGACGATATTCGCGGCACCGAGAAACTCCGCGACGAACCGTGTTCGCGGATGTTCATATACTTCGGCCGGCGTGCCGACCTGTGCCAGCCGCCCTTCGTGCATGACGCCGATATGGTCGGCCATAGTCAACGCTTCCTCCTGGTCGTGGGTGACCATGATGAAGGCAATGCCGAGTGCGCGCTGCAGCCGGACCAGTTCCTCGCGCGTGTCGCGGCGCAGGTTGCGGTCCAGTGCGGATAGTGGTTCATCCAGCAGCAGCAGGGACGGCCGAGGTGCCAGGCTGCGTGCCAGCGCGACACGTTGCTGCTGGCCGCCGGACAGTTCCGCCGGCTTGCGCGCGGCGAACCCCTGCAGGCTGGTCAATGCGAGCATTTCGCTCACGCGGGCATCGATTTCAGCGCGCTTCAGGCGAAGCATCCGCAAGCCGAAGCCGATATTCGCTGCAACGGTCATGTGCGGAAACAGCGCATAGGACTGGAACATCGTGTTCACCGGACGACGGTGCGGCGGCAGTGCACCGATATCGCGACCGTCCAGCGTGATGCGACCCGCGTCGGGCTGCACGAAACCACCGATTGCACGCAGCAGTGTCGTCTTGCCTGAACCCGATCCGCCGAGCAGGACGAACAATTCGCCTGGCCTGACGGTCAGGTCGAGCCGGTCCACGGCCGTTGTGCTGCCGAAGCGTACGGTCAGGCCGGTGACGGTCAGCAACGCAGTCGTCTTGCCGGGCTGGTTGCGGATGTCAGTGCCCAGCCTTGAACCGGGCCCACATGCGGGTGCGCTGGCGTTCGGCCGTCTGCGGCACCGGGCCAATGGTGAAGAAGGTCGCCATCTGTTCCGGTGCAGGGAAGACGTTGGTGTCGGCCAACAGCTCCGGCCGGATCATCGCACGGCTGGCGGGGATCGCGTTGGCGTAGCGCACCTTGTTGGTGATTGCGGCCATCACGTCGGGCTGCAACAGGAAATTGATGAAGGCCAGCGCTGCGTCCTTGTGTTCCGCGTCAGCAGGAATCGCCAGCATGTCGAACCCGAGTTGCGCGCCTTCCTTCGGTGCGACGTAGCGAACCGCGACGCCGCGCCTGGCTTCCTCCGCACGCGCCTGTGCCTGCACCACGTCGCCGGAATAGTCGAGCGCCAGGCAGGCCTGGCCGGTCGCCAGTGCCTCCAATGCGCCGCCTGACGCGAAGCTGCGAATGTAGCGGCGGATGCCCATCAGCGTGTGTTCCACCGCGGCGAGATCCGCCGGATCGGTACTGTCGGGACTGCGGCCAAGGTATTTCAGCACACCGGGGATCACGTCGATCGCGGAGTCCATCATGGTGATGCCGCAGGGCGCAATTCGCCTGGCATTATCCGGCTTGAGCAGCAGGTCCCAACTGTCCATCGGCGCATCGGGTGCGAGCTTCTTCACGCGGTCCGGGTTCACGCCGATGCCGGTGGTGCCCCAAAGGTAGATCGCGCCATGCTGATTGCCCGGGTCCGAGCTTTCGACCTGGCGCATCAGGTCGGCATCGAGGTTCTTCCAGTTCGGCACCTGCGCGCGGTCGATCGGCGCAAGCGCACCGACCTTGATCAGGCGTGAGAACGTCGGTTCGTTCGATGGCACCACGACATCGTAGCCGGAGTGGCCGGCCAGCAGTTTTGCTTCCAGTGTCTCCAGGCTGTCGAACACATCGTAATGGACGGTGATCCGGGTTTGCTTCTGGAACCGATCGAGCATCGCGGGATCGATGTATTCGGTCCAGTTATACACGTTGAGGACGCGATCATCGGCGTCCGCCGGTGGGGGGAAAGCGAGCAAGGCGAGCAACATCGTCAATCCTGTTGCTACCGTCGTCACAAAGGCGAGAATCCAGGCCCGCGCCACCGGTTGGTCGCGCTTCGATCCCCGCCCTCGCGGGAATGACGAAGGTAGCAACGGGATTGACGGAAGGCGAAGTGTGCGCACGGCGCTCAACCGCCGGGCGCTGGAATGAAGGCTGCCTGCGTGCCGCCATCGACCGGGATCGTCGTCCCGGTGACATAACGCGCCGCATCGCTGAGCAGGAACTGCATCACATCGACCACATCGTCCGGTGTCGCAATGCGTCCCACCGGCGATACGCCGGACGGCCGGTAGCGCCCGCTTTTCGCCGGGTCGCTCACCGCCTGGATCATCGGCGTGTCCACCGTGCCGGGCGCCAGCGCGTTCACCAGTACCCCGCTACCCGCCACCTCGGCTGCAATCACGCGCGTCAGCTGCGACACCGCCGCCTTCGACGCAGCATAGGCGCCGCTATGGATCTTCGGTCGGAGTGCAGCCACCGACGACAGCAGCACAACACGCGCCGGCCGCTCCGGCGTCGCTCGCTTGCGCAGCAATGGCAGCGCCTCACGCACGCACAGCCAGGTGCCGCGCGTGTTCACCGCGAACACGCGGTCGAAATCCTCCACTGACATGCTCTCCATCGGACCGATCCGCAGAATGCCGGCACAGCAGATCAGCGCATCGAGCGCGCCGGCTGCGAAGCCGATCTCGGCGAACGCCGCGACCACGCGGTTCGCATCGGCGACATCGCAGGCCACCGGCCGGTAGTCCGGATTGTTGCTGACAGCGCGCAGTCGATCTTCCGAAATGTCGAGGCCGAACACCGTCCAGCCCTCGCCCAGCAAACGCTGGGCCGCCGCCTGGCCGATGCCGGAGGCCGCTCCGGTGATTGCCGCTACCCTGCCCATATCCCCCTCGTCCCGCGATTCCTTCCACACACGCTAACACCGACCGCGGTGTCGGAGGAATGCGCCGGCAGCTACGCGCGCTTACGCCCCGCCGCGCGCTTCGGCCTGGCTTTGCGCGGGGGCGCCCCCTTGCGGCGTTGCGGCGCGTCGGCGGATTCCGCGCGCGACTTCTTGCCGTTCTGTCCCAGGCTGCGCTTCAGTGCCGCCATCAGGTCTATGACATTGTCACCACGCGACTCTGACGGCGCTTCCGGCGTTATCCCTTCGCCCTTCAGCTTGGCATCGATCACCTCGCGCAACCGCTTCTCGTAGTGGTCCTCGAGATCGGCCGGTTCGAATTTGCCTTCCTGCCGTTCGATGAGCTGGGTGGCGAGCTTCACCATCTCGGCGTCCGGCTTGCCGTCGGTGATGCGATCGAACAGCTTGTGATAGTCGTACAGGTCTCTGGGTTCGTGCAGCGTGTGCACCACCATGCCCTTTGCCAGCGGCAGGATGGCCACCGCCCGTTCACGCCGCGAGATCACCACGCGGGAGAGCGCCGCGCGCCCTGCCCTCGCGATCGCCTCGCGCAGCACCGTGTATACGTCCTGTCCAGCCTCGCCGTCCGGCGCCATGTAATAGCTGGTGTCAAAATAGATCGGATGGATCGCGTCCCGGTCAACGAACTTGTCTACCGACATGGTGGACGATGTCTCGATCTTGGCCCTTTCAAAATCCTCATCGTCCAGCAGGACGTAGCGGTCCTTTTCAAATTCGTAGCCCTTGACCAGATCGCGTCGTGGCACCTCCTTGTCGGTATCTGCATCTTGCGTGACCGTGCGCACGCGGTTCCCGGTTTTCGGGTTGATGAAATGGAAGCGCAGGTTGGCACTGGCCCGCAGCACGCTGTGGAGCGACACGGGACAGGTCACCAGGGCAAGCCGCAGATGCCCACGCCATATTGGTCGCTCTGCCATCACCGCCTCCCTGACCTGATTATGCAAAAATAGGTCTGATCTCTATCGACCGCCACACACGCAACGCGTGAGCGTCGCACGTTCTTTTGTACCCGCACCGAGCGCAACCGGCGGGCGGGACCGACGTTGGTTGCCTGTCCGTTCAAGAGGAGGCAGCCAACCATGGCCAGACAGGCTTCGATAGGAACGATGATCGCCGCGACAGCACTGCTCACATTCCCCGTCCTGGCGCAGACCTCAACCTCAACCAGCCCGGCCGCACCTCCGCCCCCGCCCGGCATGACGACGAACCGTCCTGCCAGCACGGGCGTGGCCGGCAACTCGTCCACGGCATCCAGCGCGCCGAAATACTTTACGGCGGACCATCAGGTTCGCTCGAGCAAGGTTGTTGGGGCCAGCGTCTACAACGACCAGAACCAGTCGGTCGGCTCGATCGATGACGTTCTGATGAGCGACGCCGACCACAAGGCCGCCACGGCGGTGATTTCGGTCGGCGGGTTCCTCGGCATGGGGTCCAAGCTGGTTTCCGTGCCGTTCGATCAGCTCAAGATCGAGAACGACAAGATCGTCATGCCGGGCGCCACCAAGGCGTCGCTCGAGGGCATGCCGGAGTACCACTACACCAATGCGTGATCGCATTGCGGCGCGTTGCGTCGGTGGGCGGCTGCAAGGCCGCCCACTTTCGCCTGTCCATTTCATGATGCGGCGCTAGGCCTTTCGTTTTCGACGCCGAGGCGCTGCCGGGCGGTCGCCCTGGTTGGTCAGGCGAGCCGGGAGCTCGCCCTGGTTCTCCACGGCCTCGATCGGCTCGACCGGTTGCCCGGACCCAAGCGGCCCACCATTCTTCACGGGATTGGGCACCTGGCCCACTGTCGGATTGTCCTCGATTGCGATGAGTTCACGTGCTCGTTCCCAATATTCGTGGTCACGGCCTTGTGGCCGTCCGTCGTCTTCCCATAAATGATACGCGCGGATGCGAATTCGCTCGTCCAGTGTTGCGGCGGCAGATGTCATGCGGCTCTCCTCGGTCGTGCTTCACCGTAGCAACACAGACCTGCCGGCCGTGGTTCGCCCGCCGCCGCTTCCGGGGCAGCATGAACACTGCCATAGTGCCGACGGGCACCGCTCCCCCGCGGTGGTCCGCGCTGCCACGCTCAGTGGGCGCGCTGCGATGCCGACAATGAATGTTAGAAGGCGACAGCCCGAACGGCTGGAGATTTGTCGCCGGACGACGGCGGGAGGATGCCGATGAACGATCTGGGAGTGATGGCGGACGCTGCGGGCGGGACGCTGGCATCGCAGCGTTACATCAGTATCCGCGGCCACACCGAGCGCCTGGTCGCGTCGCTCAGCGCGGAAGATCAATGCGTACAGTCGATGCCCGACGCCAGTCCCGCCAAATGGCACCGCGCACACACCACATGGTTTTTCGAGCAGTTTGTCCTCGGCCAGTACTTGCCGGACTATCGGGTGTTCGACAGCGACTTCTGCTATCTGTTCAACTCGTACTACGAGGCGGTGGGCCCGCGCCATCCCAGGCCGAACCGCGGCCTGTTGACCCGTCCTTCGGTGGATCAGGTCACCAGGTACCGTGCGCACGTCGATTCGGCGATGTTGCAATTGCTGTCATGTCCCCCCGCCGAAGCCGCGGCGCTGATCGAACTCGGCCTGCAACACGAGCAGCAGCATCAGGAACTCCTGCTGACCGACATGCTGCATGCGTTCGCGCAGAGCCCACTGGCGCCGGCGGTACTGCCGCATTGGCGGGAGCCACGGACCGCACCCGGAGCCACGCGATTCGTCGATTGTGACGGAGGCCTGGTGCAACTCGGCCATATTGGCGCGGGCTTCTGCTTCGACAACGAAAATCCCGTGCATCGGACGTTGCTTGCGCCCTATCGGATCGCCTCGCATCTGGTGCGCAACAGCGAGTGGCTGGCGTTCATCGCCGACGGCGGCTATCGCACGGCGACGTTATGGATGTCCGACGGCTGGGCCAGGCTGCTGGCAGAAGATTGGTCCGCACCACAGTATTGGCGCGAGATCGACGGCACCTGGTGGCAGATGGGACTGCACGGGCTGGTGCCGCTCGACGCGGCTGCGCCGGTGCGCCATGTCAGCTGGTACGAGGCGGATGCGTTCGCGCGATGGGCGGAGGCACGATTGCCGACCGAGGCAGAATGGGAAGCTGCCAGCAGCCGCTCCGATGTCGCCGAACTTACCGGTCATGTCTGGCAATGGACCGAAAGTTCCTACCGCCCGTATCCCGGTTTTCGTCCGGTCGCCGGAGCCGTCGGCGAGTACAACGGCAAGTTCATGATCAACCAGATGGTACTGCGGGGCGGATCGCTCGCCACGCCGTCCGGCCATACGCGACCCACCTATCGGAACTTCTTCCACCCTGACAAGCGCTGGCAGTTCAGCGGCGTTCGCCTGGCTCGCGACGTCTGAAAAGGAACCCAATTGATGCCCAATGACACCGCCCTGGTACCGGCGGCGAGCCGTGATGTGGCGGATGCGGCGGTCTCGGGTCTGCTGCAGCGGCGAAAGACGTTGCCGGCAAAGCTGTTCTATGACGAAGCAGGCTGTCATCTGTTTGCCCAGATAACCGAGCTGCCCGAATACTACCTGACCCGTACCGAGCATGCGCTGCTGGAAGTTGTGGCGCCGCGTGTGGCGGCCACCTTGCCGGGGCCCGCGGTGCTGGTGGAATACGGTGCCAGCGACGAAACCAAGGCCGGGTTCCTGCTGCGTGAGCGACGCGCCGCGGGCGACCATGTCATCCGCGCCTACGTGCCGATCGATGTCGCTGCTTCGGCGCTCAACCAGATGCGTGTGCGCCTGCGTCGTGAGCGGCCCGATCTGGTGGTGTGTGCGCTGGCTGCTGACTTCATGCAGGCGATGGCGCTGCCCGCGGAGATTCCCGACCTGGCGCGACTTGGATTCTTCCCAGGTTCCACCATCGGAAATCTCGATCCGCCCGCGGCAAGGAAATTCCTGCAACAGGCGCGCCAGACACTCGGCGCGTGGGCGAAGTTTCTGGTCGGCGTGGATCTGCGCAAGGACCCTGGCGTGCTGCTGCCAGCCTATGACGATGCCGCAGGCGTCACAGCGGCCTTCAACCGCAACCTGCTGGTGCGGTTGAATCGCGAGGCGGGCGCCGACTTCGATCCCGATTCATTCGAGCATCGTGCAGTCTGGAACGATGCCGACAGCCGCATCGAGATGCACCTGGTGAGTTGTCGCGACCAGGCGGTCAGGGTGGATGGGCACGTCATCCACTTCGAGCGTGGCGAGACTATCCACACCGAGAACAGCTACAAGTATGCGCCCGAACAATTCGCCGCGCTTGCCGCATCGTCCGGCTGGCATACCGTGGAGTTGTGGACCGATCCCGGACAGCTGTTCTCGATGCACCTGCTGGAAGCACGCCATGGCCCGTGACGGGCTTATGCGGCGTGCGGCGTCTCCTCGCCCGTGAGATGCGTGCGCAACTGCAGGCGCGCGCGATGCACCCGGCTTTTCAATGTGCCGATCGCACAGCCGGTGACCTTGGCTGCCGCCTCGTAGGATTCTTCCCTTAGCACGATCATCGACAGCGCCTCGCGCTGATCGGCCGGCAGGCGATCGAGCGCCCAGCTCAGCTCGCGCAGTGCCGTGCTGTCTTCGTGGGCGGCCGGGACCGGCACTTCCGGCATGGTGTCCATATCGGTGAATTCGCGCCGATTGCGGACGCTACTGATGAAGTGATTGATCATGATACGATGAATCCAGGCGGAGAAGTTGGTACCCGGAATGAAGCAGTCCTGTGCTATCAGCGCTTTAGTGGCGACGTCCTGCGCAAGATCATCGGCTGCGGCGCGGTTTCGTGTAAGTGCCAGTGCCCAAACTCGCATTTTCGGCAGAAAAGCAGTAAGCTGTTCGTGAAACTCCGCCGCCATGATTATATCTCCTGTGCTCAAAGTGTGTTACTGCGTGTTGCACCTGTGGCGGAAAGGGAGTGCCTGCAAGGACGAATGACACGAGCTTGATGGTTGGCCGCGGTCCTGGGCGGTGGGTTGCTTTGCTTCTCGGAAAGATGAAGCGTAGAACGAAACTATTGCGAGACTGCCACTGACGATTTGTGGATACTTGCGTAGCGGGATCACCGTGGCAGTAGAGACCGGCAGTTGACCGCGCTATGGGGCAGCCTATGTGCCACCCGGGGTACGTCCTTTGCACCGCGCGTTGCCGTTCATGCCATGTTGGGGCATGCGGTCAGCCCTGAAAGGGGAGCCACATGTTGCGATTCCTGCTTGCCGGCCTGGTCACCGTCTGCGGCTTGGTCCTGTTGTTCGTTGCCTCCTTCGGGGACCCGAGCAGCGCGTTGCGTGACATCCAGGCGATATTGCCGGTGATTCAGCTGAAATCGTCGGCACCGGCCAGCGTGACGCCGCCACCGCAGTCGGCCCAGGCTGTGCAGCCTCCCGCCAGCGTGACGCCGCCAGCGCCGCCACCGCAGCTGACCCAGGCGGTGCCGCCTCCCGCCAGAGTGGCGCCGCCGGCACCGCCTCCGCAGCTCGCCCAGGCGATGCCGCCTCCTGCACCGATGCCGGCTCCAGCCGCGCCACCGAGGCCGGCTCCATCGGTGGGACCCGACACCGCCATGCTCCGCCAGCAGCGTGATGCACTGCAGCAGCAGTTGCAGGCATTGCAGGCGAAGGTCGCACAGGCGACGCAGGATATGACGGCGCTGCGCAACGAATCCGAATCGGCGCGACGTGATCTGGACGCGATGCGACAGCAGCGAGCGATGGATCAGGCGGCGTCGAACCAGGAAAGGCAGGCGACCCAACAGGCAATGGAGGCCAGCAAGCAACGTGCCGCAGATGCGGAGAAGCAGGTTGCGATGCAACAGGCTGCGCTGGATCGGCTGAAGGCGGAAACCGAAGGCATGACGGCGCGTGCGGAAGCACCGCAGGACAGCAAAGCGGCGGAGCCTGCCCTGGCTGCTGCGCCGGTGGAACCGCCGAAGGTCGCCGCCACCGCGCCACCGCCACCGCCGTCAAAGGTCGCTGCGATCACGCCACCGCCCAGGCCGGCTGCCAGCGTGCCGCCGCCGCCAGTTCCGGTCGCGAAGCCGGCGCAGCAGGGGCCTGATTCATCGGAGGCTGTGCTGAACCGCTTGCGCCGGGCGCCGGGTCCGCCGATCCAGCCAGAGCAGGATGCGGCACGGGGTCGTCCGAATGGACCGTCCGGAGGAGCCACGCAGGCACAGGCGCAGCTACAGGGTCAGGCGCAGGTTTTGGCACAGGCGCAGGTTTTGGCACAGGCGCCGGTTCTGGCTCAGGCGCCGGCGCCCTCGCCGCGTGAGCGACTGTCCGATGCGCGCATGGCGCTGGCGGCCGGTCGGGTGGACGATGCGCGCAACCTGTTGGAGCAGGCACAGGTGCAACTGGTGTTTCGTCCGATCGGGCCGAGTGGGGAAATGACAGGAACCCGCAGTGTGGCCGCTGGCCAGGTCGCCGAGGCACTCAGCATGCTCGGCGCCGGCGATATCCCGCGCGCCATGCAATACATCGACCTTGCCATGGCCCAGGCCAACAACGGGCCGATGGGCAATGTTCAGGCGGTCACCGCGATGGCGCCGCCACGCGGCGGGCCGCCACCACCCGGCTACGGTTATGGTTACGCGCCCGATGCCGGCTACGCGCCGGATTATGGCCGGAGCCGCTCAGGTGAGTGAATGTGCCAGCACCGTGGCGAGGCTCACCGCACCGGAGCCGTGCAGCGTCGCCACGTTGTAGCTTGCACCGCCGGCTACGCCGGCCGGCGTGACAGTGAGAATGGCATCGCTGCCGTTCGCACTGCTCACCCGCAGGAAATTGCCCAGCGTCGCTTCGGTGTGGTTCCATTGCGTGCCGGCGAGCATGCTGCGCATATCGAGAATATCCTGGTTCTGCAGCACATAGCCGAAGATGTCGTCGTGGCCTGCGCCGCCGAACGTGCCGGGCAGCACGATCGTGTTGCCGCTACCGCTGTCGTCGATTTCATTGCTGCCGCTGCCGGCATTCACGATGTTCCCGGAACCACCGATCTGGATGACGTCGTTGCCCTTGCCGGTGGTGATGGTATTGCTGCCCTGGAACGCCTGCACGGTCTCAGTGCCGCCAGTGGCCGTCAGCACGTCGTGCGAGCCACCGAGAAAGATCATGTGGTTGCCCATCATCGCGCTGATCGTCGCGTTGCTCACCGTGATGACGGGGTCGGCGTCGCCCGGGGCGATGGTGACCGCTGTGGTTGGGCTGGAAGCCGGCGTCGCAACGGCTGCCGTGGCGGTTGCCGTCGTGGTGGTGGTCGCGGCCTTGACCGACACGGCGATCGACTGCGTTCCTTCGTGGCCGGCCTGGTCCCAAATATCGATGCCAATGGCATCGCTGCTGCCAGTGGAAGGTGCAGTATAGGTCAGATGCGCAAGGTCGTAGGAGATCTGCGCCAGCGTACCTTGCAGCGAAATGGCGTGCGTGCCGGAGCCGGTGACCTTGCTGCCGTTGCTCCCGGTCATCGTCACGGTGCCGGTGCCGGCATTCACATTCAGCGTCAGGCTGCCTGGATTGGTGGCGGCGAACGCGTCGACGACCGAGATTCCGCCAACCGACGTGGTTGATTTTGGCGCGACCGAGAGGGTCGCCGGAACCGTGATTACCGGGCCAGTCGGAGCCGGCGTGGGCGGTGGCGTGGGAGGCGGTGCCGGTGGCGCTCCGACAGTGATGGCAATCGCCTTCGTCTGTTCCAGACCGGCCTGGTCCCACACATCCACGACGATGCTGTCGGTGCCGCCCGTGCTGCCCGCCGTGTAAGAGAGGTGCGCCAGTTCCGTGGTGAGCTGCGCCAGCGTCCCGACGAAGGTGATGGCGTGGGTTCCCGAGCCTGCCGCCTTGATGCCGCTTGCATCGGTGATCGTCAGCAGGCCGCTGCCAGCGCTGAGGTTGAGCACCATGCTGCCGGAATTGGAGGCGGCAAAACTGTCGGCGATCGTCACGCCGCCGATCGTGGTCGTGGCGCCCGCCGCCACGCTGGCACCGGCCGGAACCGTGATCGCGGGGCCGGTCGCAGCAGGGGGCGGCGTGGGTGGTGGTGTCGGAGTGGGTGTCCCGCCGCCGCTGCCGTTGCCGCCGGTCGTCGCCGGGACGATCTCGAGCAGGACGGGATGGTCCGGCACGGAAACCTGGACCGACGATACGTTGCTCCATGTCCGGATCGAACTCGTGCCTGACAGCGGGTCGAATTCGATCACCGAGGCGGCCTGTGATCCCAGAGTGACGGTGACCGTGTGCGGGCTGCCGGCAGTTTCGGTTTCATTCCACAACGACAGCCAGAAGCTGCCGTTCGACTTCTCGATCAGGACCGAGCTGTCGCCGGTCTGTGTGCCGCTCAGGCCATAGGTCAATGCGCCGGGCTTGAAGGTCGCGGCGTTGGTCCCGGTATCGGCGAGCAGCGTGGTCAGATTATGCAGGGCGGTGGCGGCCGGCCGTGCGGTGCCGTCGGCATTGAACAGCCCCCAATTGCCTGAGCCGTCGTCGTACAAGCCATAGTAATACATGCCGGAATCGCCGTCTTTCATGCCGTCCAGCGCGGCATCGAGGACGTATTTTGCGATCGTCTGCGGGTCGAAAACTGACGTGTCCCAACCGATCTCCGTAGTAACGACCGGCCGTGTCGATGCGGCCAGCGCGGCGAGGCCGTTGACGCGCTGAATCGTCGAATCCGGCAGCTGTCCGGCTACCGGGTAGGTATGCGCGTTGCCATAGGTGGTATAGGCCGACAGGTTGCCGACTGCGCCGTAATCGCCTTGCCAGCCGTTCGCAGCGGTCCAGCCGGCGCCGAAGCTCATGTTGAAGACCGGCAGGCCAAGTGACTTGCCGAGTGCATAAACCTGTTGCTGGAACTGCGCAGTTATCTGCAGGGTATTGCCGAGGGACGCAGGATAGGCGTCGTCTTCCTCGTTGCCGCCCTCGATCGATGCGAGGATGCCTTCCCCGGCGAGTTGTGCAACGTATCCGAGATCGACTGACATGCCGGACGGCGAGGTTTCGGCGATGTAGTCGTCGAACTTCGCGCCGGTTGCCTGCGCGACCTGCAGCCATGTCGTCGCATCGGTCGCCGTTTCTGCGCTGTCACGGATGATCTTTACGCCGAGGTACTGGATGTCGCTCTCGACATTCGCCAGGTTCTGATAGCCATATGTTGCGAAATCAATATGTGTATTGATGCCGAGCGAAGATGCAAAGGTGCTGGCGCTGACGGCTGTAGTGGCCGTCAGGGAGGTCGATGCCATCGAAGGGGGTGTCTCCTCGGGCTCAGCGGGTGACGGGATAGTCACGAAGACGAGAGTTCTTCTCACGAATGCGTGACTCGATCAAACAAATTTGAAGTTAAAATTCCGTTAGGCGTGGTTCGTTGGCATCAGATTTTATGCGCCCTCGGAGAAACTCAACCGAAAGCAATGAACCGGACAAGCATCGTTCCGCGACATTTTGGGTCATATAACATAATATATACGGACATTTTATTCCAGATTTCCGCCATCTCCTACAAATGTAATTATGTTACCGGAACATACCAGTCAGATTATGCGAAGGCATCCGTGACAGACCCTCATATAGATCCGTTCAAGTAATATGCCTTAGACAGAGCGCGCGCTATCGCGGCGGACCGTCGAGCCAGGCAAGAAATCCCGGGTGGCGGGTACACGGGCGCGGGAGCCCCGGTTGAAGAGCTGCAGCGTATCCCCGACCTCGCGCGTTGGCGCCCGCGCTCCACGCGGGTGTCCTGCCACGACTCGTGTCTGGCATGAGCGAGCGTAACGCGAAGGTCAGCCGCCGAATGTCGATATCCTGTGCCGTCTCAGTGGTCATCCCTGTCTACAACAGTGCGACGACCTTGCCGCGTGCGGTGGAATCCGCGCTGCAACAGGATCTGCAGGATCTCGAGCTGCTGATCGTCGACGATGGTTCGACCGACGCAACCAACCAGGTGGCAAAGAGCTACACGGATGCGCGCGTCCGCGTGATGTCGTTGGTCAACAATCGCGGCAAGGCCCACGCGATGAATGTCGCGATTGCCGAGGCAACGGGCGAGTGGATTGCCGTGCTCGACGCCGACGATTGGTATGCACCGGATCGGTTGTCCACGCTGCTGCGAGCGGGTGAGCGCAACAATGTTCAACTCGTCGCCGATAACCAGTTGCTATATGACGAAGGCGTCGATCAGGTGCTGCGGACGGCATTCCCTGATGCTCTTGGCGAGCGCCGGCTCGACAAGCAGTCATTCGCCGCCGGCTGCGATCCTTATGCGAACTTCGATCTGGGCATGCTGAAGCCGGTGGTACGCGCCGATTTCGTCCGTCGGACCGGCGTCGCATATCGCGAAAACGCGAGACTGTCAGAGGATTTTCTCTATCTGCTGGAATTCCTGGCGGCCGGCGGTGAGGGCGTGGTGATACCGCGTCCGCTGTACTACTGGCGGCAGGCGTTCGGCACCGTGTCACGTCGTTGGACCGGTACTGCCGGCGGGGAGTGGCGCTACGATTTCCTGTCAGGCGTGCGAGCCAACGCCGAAGTGTTGACTGCGATGCGTGACCGAGGCGAGGACGCGCTTGCCAGGCTGCTGGTGAGAAGGATGCGTGCCTTCCGTCAATTGCACCAGCTGCAGGAAGTCAGCCGTCGGCGTGCGACGGGCGCCACACCGGTGCAATTGGTTGCCAGCATTCTGCGTCACCCCTCGATCTGGCCGCTTGTCGCCCAGCGCGGCATGCGGCGAATCGCCAGGCGCAAGGAAAGCAATTCACCAATTCGTGCATGACTGCGCGCCGATTGCACACACCGTTGCGTGATCGACTACTCGCGTGCGCACAGAGACATAGCGGCATTAACACCCCCGCTACGTTAATGGCACGCGCGCTTCGTGGCATTGGAGTGTCAGCGCGCCAGAACGTGCCGGATTTGCCGCGGTGCAATGCCGGCGTTGGCTTGGCACGGCGTTTGCTGACCTCCACACCGGTGTTGCTCGATCACCAGCAAGGTTGCGAAGAACTGTCATGTATCCGTTGAGGCGGGTCGAACATCCGGAATTTCTGTCGTCCGGCGTGCGACTCCAAATGATGTCGGCGACGCAGACCCGTTCGCGGTCCGTGGTCGCGGAACGGATCTGCCAGCTGCTGCTGGTGGGTTCGGACGCGCTGGCGTTCGTCCCGGCGGTTTTCCTTGCGTTCGCTGTCCATGTCGCGACGCAGGATTCACCGCTGGCGCGCGCTCTCGAGAATCTGTCGATGCTCGGCACGGCATGGCATGGCTGGGGATCGCTGCTCGTTCTTGTGAGTCTGCTCGGCTATTTCGGTGGCCGCGGGCATTACACATCGCGTGTGCCGTTCTGGACACAGCTCGGCGACGTGGTGATGGGTACCGCCATCGCGCTGGCATGTGATGCCTTTTTGACCATCGCTGTGTATGACCGTCCCGTGCAGCTGGAAGGCCTGTTGCGCTGGGTGTTCTACTGCCCGTTCCTGCTGTTGTTCCGGACCGGTGTGCGCGAATTGCTGCGCGTATGCGGCGTCTGGTCGATCAATACACTGATCATCGCCGGACGCGGCGTGGCCGAGCAGGCACGCGCGGCCCTGGTGTCCGACCCAGTGCTTGGCTACGAACTGGTCGGCTCGCTCGAACTGGCAGATGTCGCGACTCTCGGCGATCAGGAACTGCTCGATCTTCTCAACGACCATTGCGCGGACTTCGTTGTGGTCGCCGTAGGCAGTGGCCAGCAGGCCGCTGAACGCTCGGTGATCGCGGCGCTGCGCCGCGCCAAGCGTCCGATCGCGCTGGTGCCGGCAATGGAAGGCCTGCCCGTGGTCGGCCTGCGCCAGCATCATTTTTTCAGCCACGACTTCGTGATGCTGGTCAGCCGCAACAACCTGGCGCGGCCATTCAGCCGTGCAGTGAAGGCAGCTTTCGACCAGGTCGTTGCTGCGGCATTCGTCCTGTTGTTCGCGCCGTTGCTTTTGGTGCTGGCTGCCGTGGTTCGCAGCGATGGCGGTCCCGCGTTCTATCGCCATCGTCGCATCGGCGCGTCCGGCCGCAGCTTCGGCTGCATCAAGTTCCGCACCATGGTGACGGATGCCGACCGCGTGCTGGATCAGGTGCTGGCGACGGATCCCGCTGCCGCAGCAGAATGGGCCGCCACGCAGAAGCTGAACGATGATCCGCGGATCACAAGGTTCGGCCGCTTCCTTCGCCGATCCAGCCTCGACGAGCTGCCGCAGCTGTTCAATGTGCTGCGTGGCGAGATGAGCCTCGTCGGACCGCGTCCCATCGTGCAGGCGGAAGTCGGGCGCTATGCCGAGGACATCGAATATTACTACGAAACCAAGCCGGGCCTGACGGGGCTTTGGCAGGTCAGTGGCCGCAGCGACACGTCCTATGAGCGGCGTGTTCGGCTCGATGTTTGGTACGTCCGCAACTGGACCCTCTGGCACGACATCGCGATCCTTCTGAAGACCATACCCGCCGTGTTCCTGCAGCGCGGGGCGCAATAGCGGCTGCGCCTCTTCCGCATCGTCAAGCGTTCAGCAAACCGTCTGCTCAAAAGGGGAGAAATGACCAGGAATGGATACAGTATCAGGATGTTCCGGGCGCTCGATGCCTGGGAGGAGCGCAATCTGCAACGCGTTCGTTACCCCAGCCGCAGGCACGACAGCGGGAATGCAACAGACGCTGTTGCGATCAAGTGCATTGCGCGGCGTTGTGGCGTTGGGCGCGGTCGCAGTGCTGGCCGCCTGCACATCGACGTCGAACATGCCGTTGGCTCCTCCGGTGCCCGACGCGAGCGCGGGCTATGTCACCGACCTGCCGGCGTACCGCATCCAGGTCGGCGATATCCTCGATGTCCGCCTGATGCTGAATCCTGAATTGAATGAGGAAGTGGCAGTGCGGCCCGACGGCCACATCTCCACCACAGTGGTGCCCGATGAGGTTGCGTATAATCGCACCGTACCGGAACTGACGGCTTCATTGCGCCAGGATTATAGCCGTGACCTGCGCAATCCGCGCATTTCGGTTATCGTCAAATCCTTCGCACCGACGCGGATCTATGTTGGCGGCGAGGTGAACAATCCTGGCGAGTTCATCACTGTCGGCCCGACTCTGACGCTGTCGCAGGCGATTGCACGCGCGGGCGGTCACAAGGTACGTGGAGACACCGGTTCGGTGTTCATCATTCGGCGAGGGCCGAACGATGTGCCGCAATTCCTGGCAACCCACTACAGTGCTGTGATCCACGGGCACGATCCACTCTCGGATGTCCGTCTGGCTCCGTACGACGTGGTCTATGTGCCAAAGACCGGGATTGCCGAGGTCTTCGACTTCTTCAACCAATATGTGCAGGAGTTCGTGCCGATAAGCTGGGGCTTCTCTTATCTTGTGAACCCCGGCTCGACCACCTCCGTGGTAAGTGCACCGACACATTAGGTCTGCGAGAGCCATGGCGCACTTGATTGTAGCTGACCTACGTCCACCTGAAACCCAGAATCCGGGCTGGAGCGCGCGTGCATGGTGATCGTACAACCGTCGTTTCGTGACACGATCCATACTTTCTTTCGGCGGAAATTCACCTTTCTGCTGATCTTTGGCGGCGTCTGCCTCGCGGGCGCCGCCTACCTCTTTTTCACCCAGCCGCTCTACATGGCCGGCGCATCACTGGTGGTGCGGTTCGATCAGCACACGGTGCCGGATATCGATAAGACGCGCGTTCCGGTCCAGCCGCTTGGATCCAACGAGCGGCGGGAAATTATCTATTCGGATGCCGATATTCTGCGCAGTCCGGACCTGCTCCGCCGGGCCATGAATGAGATCGGGCTGGCTCGTCTGTATCCGCAGATTGCGAGCGACGGCCACGGTCAGGCCCGCCAGGAGGAAGAGGCACTCAAGGCACTTGGCGGCGACCTTGTCGTCGACGTCGGACTGCAGAGCGACGTGATCAATCTGTCGTTTTTGAATCCCGATCCCGTGGTTGCCCGTGACGCCATAAAGTCGATGCTGGACCAGTTCTACGGGCAGGAAGCAACCGTCTATGCCAACCCCCAATTGAAGTTCGCTGAGCAGGAGGCCAACCGGCAGCGCGACAAGCTGAATGCCGCTCAGCAGACACTGGCGCAGTTCAAGAACAGCAACCAGATCGCCGACCTCAACGCGCAGGTCGGGCAGCTCCTGAAGCAGCGCACCGATGTGGAAACCCGGCTGAATGCCGCGCAGGGTCGCGTGTCGGAAGCCGTGCAGCGGGAGTCAGCGTTGAAGGACCTGTTGAGCGCGGTGCCGGCAACCGTGGCCACGTCGGCAGCGGGAGAGCAGTTCCGTGGGGTGGACGATGTCCAGACACAGATTGCAACGCTGAAGGCCAAGCGTGACCAGATGGCGAGCTCCTATCAGCCTGGCAGTCCTGTGTTCCGCCAGCTGGATGCCAGCATCAGTTCCCTCGAATCGGCTGCCGCGGCGCGTAAGAATGATTCCCGTGCGCGCAGCATGACCCAGGTCAACCTGGTCTACGAGAACATCAAGACCGATCTGCTGCGCGCTTCGGCCGAGGCACAGAGCGCGCGCCAGCCGGCGCAGCTTTTGTCGACCCAGCTGGACCAGATCAACCAGAGCCTGGACAACCTGGAAAAGCAGCACAACCAGTACGACGATCTGCAGCGCGCGGTGCAAATCCAGGATGCGGCTTACCGCACCATGGCAATCCGGCTTGAGGAAGCGCGCGCCGAAGCCAATCGGAACTCGGAGAAGATCTCGGCCGCTGCGGTGATCGCTGCGCCGGTGGTTCCGGAACTGCCGTCGCGGCCCCGCCGGAAACTGGTAGCGTTTGCAACCGTCATCGCGGCGCTGGTACTGGCATCCGGTTGCGTGCTCGGAGCGGAGGCATTCGATGATCGCCTGCGCAGTCCGCGGGATGTCACGCAGATTTTGCAGGTGCCGGTGCTTGCGACCTTCACCAACGACACATGAGTGCCATTTTGATTTGTGAGTCTCCGCCAGGTTGAGACCGGGGACCCGCGAATGAGACGTACAATGGCAAGGAAGCGGGATTTGAGCCGAAATCTGCCAGTGCCCACCACGAATTTGCCGCCGCGGGTCGCCGCCGGTGCGCGGCCGCACGGCCTGGCACCTGGCGAACTAGTGAAGCTGCACCATTCGCTCGCCGAGTCGCTCGTGACCGAGCGAGGCATTGTCGCGCAGTTCGTGGCGCCCGAGAGCGGCGCAGGCACCGAGGACGTGGTCTACGATCTCGCCTATATCAGCGCTGCCTGGCTCGGCAAGCGCGTGCTGTTCGTCAACGGCACCGGCATGCAGATGGACGTTAGGGAACAGTACGCCCCGCGACGGCGTGAACCATTGCTGGGCAACGGCTTTGATATCGGCGACGTGGAGTCCTCCATCACCCGCGTGGTCGGGCTGGAACTGTATCAGATGACTATGCCCAGCATGCGCGGCGCGCTCGACCTGGCGCCGGCACTGCGGCGCATCCCGGAGTTCCTCACCAGGCTGCGGCAGACCTTCGATCTTGTGGTGATTGCCTCCCCTGCGGCCACCGACGCGCCGATGGGCGTGCTGCTGTCGCGGTTCGTCGATGGCAACATACTGGTGCTGGAGTCGGGTCGCACGCGCGCCCCGGTTGCATTGGAGCTGCGGGAATCGCTGAGCTCGTCCGGCGGCACGGTGGTCGGCGCCGTGCTTACCCGATACCGCTCCGTGGTGCCGCGCTTCCTGCAACGCTGGCTCTGATTGGTCGGCGGGCGGTTGGGTCCGGGCGCGCGACAAATGCACGTATTGATGGTCAACAATCTGTACCCGCCAATCATGGCGGGCGGTGCAGAACTGATCGTGGCCTACCTGAGCGAAGGCCTGGTCGAGCGCGGCCACCGGGTCACGGTGGTGTCCACCTGCGGTCCGGAGATGGAGCCGTACACGCCGGAGATCCGCAACGGCGTCCGGGTGGTCCGCTTCTTTCCGCGCAACGTCTACTGGAGCTTTACCCGCGAAGGCCAGCCGCGGTTGCGTCGGCTGATGTGGCACCTGCGGGATGCCTGGAACCTCGATGCCGGGCGACGGCTGCGCGAGATCATCGGGCGCTCGCGCCCGGACATTGTCCACACGCACGTGATCGACGGGTTCTCCGCGTCGATCTGGCGACGGGCGCGTGAGGCGGCAATTCCGGTGATCCACACGGCGCATGACTATCACCTGCTCTGCCCGCGCGCGTTCCTGCTGACACGGGACTGGCAGATTTGCGCGCGCCCCGGCGTGTTCTGCCGCGCGTATCGTAGCTGGCACATGAAGACCGCCGGCGACGTGGATCTGTTTGTCAGCCCGTCGCAATTCCTGCTGGATCGTCACCTGCAGACCGGGCTCCCGGCGGCGGGGAGCGCGGTGGTTCGCAACGGCATTCCGTTGCCGGCGATCGCCGGACGTGCGGACCGTTCGGCGCCGTTGCGGTTCCTCCTGTTGTGCCGACTGACCGTCGAAAAGGGCATTCACGTGGTGCTCGATGCCATGGCGCGTCTGCCGCGCGAGCTGAACGTCGAGTTGACGATTGCCGGGCGGGGACCATTGGAACCACGGGTCCGGCAGGCAGCGGCGGCCGACCCGCGCATCACGTTCCTGGGTTTCGTCGCCGACGAGGCGAAGCAGGCGGTCTTGTCGGATGCCGATTATCTGCTGATTCCGTCTTTGTGGTATGAGAATGCGCCGGTTGCGGTGATCGAAGCCGCTGCGTATGGGCTGGGTGTGATCGGCAGCCGCATCGGTGGCATTCCCGAACTGGTCCGCGAAGGCAGCACCGGCTTGTTGTTCGAACCCGGTGACGCCGCGGCTCTTGCCGACATCATGCGGCGCCTGTCGAGCGGCGATCTGCGATTGGAGAACTTCGACGCCACGGCGCGCCAGATGGCCGGACGCCACACGGTGTCGCACATGGTCGACAGCTATCTCGATCACTATGTCGCTCTTCTGCAACATAAGGAGGCGCGCATTGCCGCATAGCAGCTGCCGGCTGATCATCATGGCGCTGGCCGCGCTCACCGCGATGCCGATGGCGGTCGCAGCACCGCGCTTTCCCGCGGATGCCGGCGTGCTGAACGTGCGCGATTTCGGTGCGAAGGGAAACGGCACTGACGATGACACCAAGGCATTGCAGGCGGCGATCGATGCGGCAGGACCCGATACCGGGGCGGCGTTCTGGCAGACTCGCATCGTCTATCTGCCGGCTGGTACGTACCTCGTCTCGCGCACGCTGCAGCGGCACTACGGCAACGGAAAATTCGGCTCGGGCATGTACCTGGTCGGTGAGTCGCGCGACACGACGATCCTGAAACTGCGCGACCGCGCGGCGGGCTTCGATAGCCGGGATGCACCGCGCGGCGTGGTGATGACGACAGCCAAGCTGTTGGATGGTTCGCCGACCAGCGGCGGCAAGGACTATACGCACAAGGGCGAAGGCAACGACGCCTACGACAATTTCATCGAGCATCTCACGATCGACGTCGGTAACGGCAATCCGGGGGCGATCGGCATCGACTACCTCGCCAACAACCTCGGTGCGGTGCGCGACGTCACTGTGCGTGCGCCAGGCGACAGTGGCGCGGTCGGCATCGCGATGCTGCGGAAATGGCCTGGTCCCGCATTGCTGCAGCAGGTCAACGTGCAGGGCTTCGATACCGGGATCGCGGTCGGCAACACCGAATACGGCGTCACGCTGGATCATATCCGTCTCAGCGGGCAGCGACGTGCGGGATTGCAGAATGCCGGCAACGCGGTCGCCGCCGCAGATCTGGTCACCGACGCGCCGACGCCGGTTGCCAACGATGCAGCCGGTGGGCTGGTCGTGCTGGTGGACGCGACGTTGCATGCCCGCGCGGAAGACGCGCCAGCCAGCGGCGTGTTTCATGGCCCGCAATGGCAAAAGTTTCCCGACGGCATCGTCGCGAAACTGCCGGACGCACCGGCCACCCCGGACGATCCGGTTGCCGCGTGGGTCAACGTGCTGCGCTTTGCAGGTCCGGCATCGGGTGGTGATCGTGACATCACCCAGGCGCTGCACAAGGCGCTCGAGAGCGGCGCATCGACGGTGTATCTGCCCTACGGCCGCTACACCATCTCCGACGCGATCGACATCCCGCCAAGTGTCCGTCGCATCGTCAGCATGAACGCCAGCATTACGGTGCGGCCGGAGCGAAATCCAAACTTTGCCCGCACCAGCGGCATGTTCCGCATCACGCGGCCCGGGCCGCCGCTGACCATCGATGGCGTGGTGTTCGACATGACCAATCTCGGCGACCAGCTTGCAGTGGAACAGACAGCGCCACGCGATGTGGTGCTGCGCGACATCGTCACCGCCGGAACCTCACTGCTGGACCGAGGCCAAGATGGCGGCCGCACATTCATCGAGGACGTATGCTGTGGAACGATGCGTGTCGCCGGGCCGGCTCCGGTCTATGCCAGGCAACTCGATACCGAAGGCGGAGGTACGCGCATCGTCAATCAGGGCACTCCCCTCACCATCCTCGGCCTGAAGACCGAAGGCGACTGCACCGTGCTGGAGAACCGCGCTGGTGCGGACACCAGAATCCTCGGCGGCCTGCTGTATATTGTGCATGATGCCGATGCGACGGTGCCGGCTTTCCGGAACAGCGACGGCTCGTTGCAGGCCTCATTCGTCGAGGAAGCGTTCCGCGCCGAAAGCCGCTATACGACATACCTCGAGGATACCACCGGCGGACAGACACACCGCATCCAGTCGGCTGCGTATCCCGCGCGCGGCTATGGCAGGGTGGTGCCGTTGCTGAAGAGCGGCAACTGACGCCTAGCGACCGCCGATCGCCGCGTAGGGGTCAGGTGCTCCCGTTCCTGCGGTGCCGGTGGATTCGGTGCATGCGCCGCCCTGCCGCACCGCCTCGGTCGTGCACGTGCCGCGGTCGAGATAGATGCAGAGTGAGGCCTGTCCCGACGTCACCACGCAATACTTGCCGATATTGGCGCTTAGATGCACCTCATCCGGATTGGCGCCGCAGAACCCACCTTGCCGGGCGGCGTCCTTCTGGCACAGTCCGGCATCATAGTAGATGCATTGCGGCCCAATCGCTTGCGTCTGGAGGCAGAATGGCGCCGCCTGCGCCGCCATTGGCGATACCAATGCGCTCAGCAGGACCACATGCGACGTCCGCAGCGAGCGACTCCGCGTTCTTGCGAATAAGCGATTTGCCATCTTGCACCTGGTGAAGGGATCCTGCGTGAACGTAACGCAAGCATCATGCCAGGGGAAGCGGGCAAGCGCGACGCTTCTCATGAATGTTTGAACGCGCCGCTCCACTGATCGCTATGCTTTGGCCCCACCCGCGTCCTACCTCACTGGCATGAAGCTGCGCCCCGAAGAAGAGACAAATAACTTCACCCTGCTGCGGCTGCTTCTCGCGCTCATGGTGGTCCTCGGGCACTTCAAGCTGCTCTCCGGCACCAATTATCCGCCGTTTCCCTTCAACCTCGCGGATGCCGCGGTCGATTGCTTCTTTGTGGTCAGCGGCTATCTGATCGCAGGCAGCTACGAGCGCACGCGGGGGTTGTGGTCGTTCTACGTTCGGCGCGTATTCCGACTGTACCCGATGTACGCCTGTATCGTCATTATACAGGCCATCATCATGCTGTCGCTGCTGCCTAGCGGTCCACTCAGCGAACCGAATGCCACCTTGCGCTACTTTGGCGCCAACCTGCTGTTCGCCAACTTTCTGGACTACGACATTGGCGGCGTGCTCAGCGGCCTGAGCAACCCCAGCATCAACCCGAGCCTCTGGACCCTGAAGATCGAGATCGGCTTCTACTTCATCGTCCCGCTAGTCTATATGGCAACCCGACGCTGGGGCTGGGGCGCGCTGCTGGCCATCTTCGTCGGATCTGTGGCGTATGACCTGGTGGCGCTGCATCTGGGCGCGGACCGCCTGGCCAAGCAGCTGCCCGGCCAGATGCAATTCTTCGTCGTCGGCATGGCGCTTCACATGTATGGCCAGCGGCTTCGGGTGCCCGCGTGGTTCGCCTATGTGGTGACTGCGCTGTTCCTGGTGGCATGGACCTGGCTTGATCCCATTCCGCCAGGGATCCGTCCGCTTGTCGTTGGAGCATTCGTGTTCTGCTTTGCGCTGTGCACCCCGGTGCTGCGGATGCGCTCCGACATGTCGTACAGCGTATATCTGGTGCACGGCCCGATCATCCAGACGCTCATCCTGCTCGGCTTGTTCCAGGATACGCTCGGCATGCTCGCCGCAGTCGTCCTGGCCGTGCTGATCCTGGCATTCATCGGGGAGCGCCTGGTAGAGCGCCCGGGCAACGAATTCGGCCGCCGGTTGTCCTCGCGCATCGCACCGCGCGCACCTGTCATGCCGCGCGTCGCCTGAGGCGCTACGGCAATCATGGATTCCTGCGCTTTGGACACAGTGATCGTGCTGAACGACTTTTGTCACGTGCAGGGCGGCGCGAGCAAGGTCGCGATCGACGAGGCCGTGGCACTCAGCGAAGGTGGCGCTGACGTGATCTTCCTGGGTGCCGTCGGGCCGGTCTGCGATGCATTGCGTGACGCCCGATTGCGCGTGGTCTGCCTGGATCAACCTGAACTGGCCGACGTTGCACGCCATCCCCGTGCAGCGTTGCGAGGCCTGTGGAACCGTGCGGCGGGTGCGGCCTTGGAGGAGGTATTGAAGACGCTCGACCCGCGACGATGCATCGTGCATCTGCACGGCTATACCAAGGCACTGACAGCGGGCCCGGCACTGGCAGCGAAGCACGCAGGGTTCCGTACTGTCTGCACGCTGCATGATTTCTTCGCCGCATGTCCGAATGGTGCCTTCTACGATTACCGCCGGCAGCTTCCGTGTCCGCTGGTCGCATTGTCGCCTGCCTGTATCGCGACGCCCTGCGACAAGCGGCACCAGGTGCACAAGGCATACCGCGTGGCGCGCGGCATCGTGCAGCGCCATCTCACGCAATTCCCCGGCTCGGTTCGCGACTACATCACGTTGTCGCGGCGTTCAGCCGAGTTGTTGCGACGGTATCTCCCGCAGGACGCTGCATTCTATCCATTGGACAATATCATCGATGCACCACACGCGCCGCCGGTTGACGTGGCGGCGAACCATAGTCTCCTCGTGGTAGGACGGCTGGAAGCGGAGAAGGGTGTCACTCTCGCGGCGGCGGCGGCGCGGCAAGCCGAGTGGCCTATCATGTTCGCCGGTGAGGGACCGCAGCGTGGCGAGGTGGAAGCGATGGGCGCCAGCGTGACCGGCTGGATTTCGTCCGATCAGGTCTGGCAGCAATTGGCCAAGGCACGGTGCCTGGTGTTTCCTAGCCGCTGGTACGAGACCTTCGGCCTGGTGGTCTCCGAGGCGGCCGCCCTCGGCGTGCCCGCACTCGTCAGTGACATTTCCGCAGCCGCCGAAAGGGTGACGGATGGCGTCACCGGTTGGACCTTCCGCAGTGGCGATCAGGCGGATCTGGTTCGCGCCATGTCCATGCTGCGCGATGATGCTGCGGTGCGTGCGGCAGGCGATGCCGCCTGGCAAAAATTCTGGTCGTCGCCGCCGGACCGGCAACATCACACATCAGAGCTGTTGTCGATCTACGCCAGGGTGCTGGCGCGCGACCGGATAAGCACGGATCGCGCTGCATAGGCTGCGTCCCGGTTAGGCCGGAATCCGCAAGGGCCTGTTCAGAACCGATGCGGGGTGAACGAAGGCCCCGACATTGTTTGGCGCACGTGATGGGCATCGCTGCGCTCAACCCATCCTACGGGTTGCAGTCGACGGTAATGGTCCGCCCGTCCGGTGCGTTGAACGCAGCGATGCCCATCAGCTGCAACGCTGTCCCGAGCGCGCCGATATTGCTCTAGCCGGCGTAGCTCTGCAGCTGCACAACCGTCACGCTCTGGCAGAGATGTGCCATCGTCGCCCGCATTTCGCGCTCGCGCAGCCCACGGCACGCGACGAAACGGACATTCGGCGTCGCGCGCTTCGCCCGCTCCAGCGTACGCCGAGAACCGAACCAGCACACAATGCGGCTGTCTCGCATCAACGGCACGTCAGCCATATGATCGTTGAAGAAGATCAGCGGCCGGCCGCTCCAGCCGCGTTCTTCCAGCCACGCGAGCAGGCGCTGCCGCTTGCGCTCCCCGGTATTGCTGGGTTCGTCGGAACCGCGTCCGCCGGGCGTTGCGACGACGTTGGGCAATCCCAGGCGCCGGCCCAATCCCTGTGCATATTCCTCGGCTGCCGCGGTGGCCATGACGCCATCCAGCGTGCCGTCGGTCACCAGCTTGAGCACGGGCGCCATGTTGCGGCGCCGGTAGCGCAGCAGCAGCGTCCCCAGACGTTGAGCCGCCGCTCCCTCATCGCCGGCTGTGGCGAAATGCCAGAGCGCCTGCATGTGACGCAGGAATGTCTCGTGATCCATGCGGCCCAGTTTTCGTAGTACCAACAGCCGCACCACCATCCGCGTCACGGTAAGCCGTACGCGCATTGAAAGTCCCCGCACGCCGCCGAACCCCAGGAACAGCACCCAGATCGGAAAACTGTTGACTGTCAGCAGGGTGCCGTCGAGATCGAACACCAGCACCGGATCAACGCGCTGCATCGAACGACCACGGAAACCGACACAGAACGCCATGATACAGCGCATAATCCGGCTCGGCGCGCGGAGCCTCCAGCGTCACGGTGATGACGGCGGAGCGGATTTCGGTTGGCGCCGGACAGTTAGTGCGCAGCAGGTCGGTCACCGTTGCCAAGGTTACGCCGCTGTCCACTGCATCGTCCACCACCAGCAGTCGGTTGTCGCCCGGGCTGCATGACAGCAGCGCGGCGATTGCACCGGCCTCGCCGTGATCGACATCCGGCGGGCGAGCCTGCTTCTTGCGGCGCGGCGACAGCAATCGGTGCTCCAGCACGCGCATCGCGTCGACGGCACCGCGCGGCAGCACGGCGAGCAGTTCGTGCAGGAAAGGTACCCGCGATTTGGTCGCGGTGCTGGCACGCCGACAGGTCAACGGCATCACGGGCAATCTCCCTTCGGCGGCACGCGCCATGGCTTCTGCGACCACGAGGCCGCCGGTGCGGACGCCAACCAGCAGCGTTGGCGCGTAACTGGTCGCGACCATGCGCAGCAGGTTTGCGCACGCAATGTCGAATGCCGGCTGGTCCAGGGTGCGGACGGAAGGGCGGGCAAAGTCGGCGGGCGGTGTGCGGCTCATATACATCGCGCGGTCCGATGCAATCCGGACGCCTGCGCGGCCACCGGAGGGTTCACGAGCAGGTGAGAGTGGGGTCAAGCTTCCGTTCCCCTGCCGTCTCTATTCATGGTAGGAATGGGTAGCGAGGGGAGCCCGGGTCCGGGGGAGGAGTAGGGATCGTGGCGCTGGGCGACAACGATCAGCCGCAGGCTGAGATCGAACGTCCACTGCATGGGCGGGATGCCAAGGGCAGTCCCGGCCGTTTACGCCGGTTCGACGTATGGCGTCGCGCGGACCCGGACGAGGCCGGGCTGCAGCGCCGCGCTCGCCGGCTGGCCCTCGCGGCCATGGTCGCCTCCAGCCTGCTGAGCCTGCTCATTCTGTATGGACTGTGGCTGGCGTTGCGCGGCTGATGCGTGACGTCTCGCGTGACGTCAAGGCAGTGTACCGTACTCACGTGATCGGCACTGTCGCATGGGGGCAACGCGCCACAATTTTCTGGTTTCTGCCCCGCATTCCAGGCAAAGCTGCCCGCTCCGTTGTTCGATGCAGCCGCTTTGTTAAATCCCGCACGAACCGGTGACCGTGGCATATGGCTTGCTACAATATCTTTGGAAGCTACCCGGCGTTACAGGGGAAACGCCAACCCGGACGCTGAGGGAGGGAAGTTGGCCGATCGGTGTGGTCGGCTCCAAGAATATGCGGAATGGGTTATGAAGCTCGCACAGGTCCATGCACAGCGTCCTCCGCCTGCCCACGCCTTTGGTGCGCTGACAGTCTCTCAGCGACGCTATCTGCTCGGGTGGAGCGATGCCGCCCGGGCGTCGGGCATCGATGCTGTTGAGGACCTCGCGATGCGGCCCTGGCCGGACAGCGATGCCGAGACAATCATCGGCGTGTTCCAGTCAGGCCATCTGCTGGCGTCGTGGCTGGTGGTTGGCCATGGCGGCACATGGGCGGTGGCCAGCTGCAGCGACGGTTCGGTGTCCAGCCCGGTGCCAACGCTGGCGGATGCCCTGAACCTCGTCTGCCCGGTGGCTCCGGTCCTCATCCCGTCGTAGCGTCGCTCTCCGGACCGAATTGCTGGTCGAGCGGCTTGACGCGACCGGGCACCGGCGGATCCTTCAGGCCACGACTGAGGTTGATCGAGTGCCGCCGCAGCATGCGATACAGCGTGACGCGCGATACGCCGAGTTCCTGTGCCGTCAACGTCACGTTCTCTTGCGTACGTGACAGCGCCTCGAGCAACGCGGTCTTCTCTTCGTGCGAGCCCGGCCGCGGCAGCGGCTTGGCCTGCGGCACGTAGCTGTTGTCGGTATCGCCCAGGCCGACCAGGTCGCTAACCGACACCAGCGGCCCGTCGCCGATCACCACGGCGCGGCGGATCATCGATTGCAGCTCGCGCACGTTGCCGGGCCAGCTATGCGCCCGCAGCGCGTCCATTGCGGCCGCTTCGAAATCGACCACCTCGCGCCCGAAGTCGCTGGCGGCCTCGCGCAGGAAATGCCGCGCCAGTTGCGCGATGTCCTCGGTGCGTTCGCGCAGTGGCGGCAGGTGCAGCGCCAGGACATTGAGGCGGTAGTAGAGATCTTCCCGGAATCGGCCTTCAGCGATCGCCTGGCGCAGTCGGACATTGGTCGCCGCCACGATACGCACATCGACGATGATCGTCTCACGGCCGCCGACGCGCACGATCTGGCCATCCTGCAGGAACCGCAGCAGATGGCCCTGAAGATCCACCGGCATGTCGCCGATCTCATCCAGGAACAGCGTACCGCCACTGGCGTGTTCGATCTGGCCCTTCGTGCGTGCATGCGCGCCGGTGAATGCGCCCTTTTCGTAGCCGAACAGCTCCGACGCCACGAGGTTGGACGGGATGGCGGCGCAGTTCACGGCAACGAAGGCATCCTTTTGTCGTCTCGATGATTCGTGAATTGCGCGAGCGGCAAGCTCCTTGCCGGTGCCGCTCTCTCCGGTGATCAGCACCGGCTCGTCGGTTCGTACAAATCGCTTGATCATCTCCGCCACATGGCGGATCGCCTGGCTCGTGCCGACGATTCGCGTACTACTGACGCTGGGCGTGTCCGCCGGTGGCGCGGCGGAGCTTTGCTCGGCCAGCGTATCGTGCAGCCGAGACAGCAGCATCGGGTCTTCCGCCGCACGCTCCATCAGGAGCTTGGCCAGGCGTTCGACCGGAAGCCGTGACAGATCGCTGAACGTCACCCGAATCATGGCAGGGACATCGCGTTGCTGCACCACCGGTGTTGCGGAGGCAGCCTTGTTCGCGGCGGAATCGGGCAGCTTCATGGCTGACTCAGTCACGTCTGGTAACACCTCATTTCGCGGGGGAGGAAACCTCACGCTGCGGCTCAACGCGACCACGCCACGCCGACGCTGCACAAACCTAGGCGATGTGGCCGCGCCGTGTCTCGGTTTGCGGCCATCGTCGCCTGTTGTTGATCACAAACGGCAGCCGCTCCGCAGCTGTGAATGAACCGTCTATGATCCGGAAGATTGCACTCGGCGAGCAAGCTGCGGCATGCTCACGGACAATGGCCAGCCGGGGCGGTGGATGAGCTTCCGCTTGCGCACACGGAAATCGGGAGGGCGGCGAGCGGATGCAACCCACGCCGTTGACCAGTCTCGTGTCAAAATGGACACAGCGTTGCGTTGGGGCGTTTCGGCGTCTCGCGCATCATCCGGTGGCGCCATGCCACGTCTTGGCTCCGTGCTGCTTGCCCTCGTTGTCGTGGCGCTGCTCACGATCGGCCTCCACGTGTTGTTCCAGTAGGCGATGATGCGACGCAATTTGCTGACCGACGTCGCCGGCATCGCCGTCGGACACGCCGATGATAGGCGGCTTGGTTCCGGCGTGACCGTTGTCATGTTCGACCAGCCTGCTGTGGCGGCGGTCTGCGTGCTGGGCGGCGCGCCGGGCGGACGCGATATCGACATGCTGGCCCCGCACAACACGGTGACGGCGATCGATGCGATCGTGCTATCCGGCGGCTCGGCATTCGGGCTGGATGCCGCCGGTGGCGTGCAGGCCAGGTTGCGCGAGCTGGGCCGCGGTGCCGCAATTCGCGACATCCGTGTGCCGCTGGTTCCGCAGGCGATCATTTTTGATCTGCTGAACGGCGGCGACAAGGATTGGGGACGTTTCTCGCCCTATCGCGACCTGGGCTATGCCGCATCGTGCGCGGCCGGCGCGGAGTTCGCACTGGGGAGCGCCGGTGGCGGTATGGGCGCGACGACGGCCACGGTAAAGGGCGGTCTGGGATCCGCCAGTGCAATGACTTCCAGCGGCCACACAGTGGCGGCCATCGTCGTGGTGAATGCGGTGGGTTCGCCGACAATAGGCGAGGGGCCGTGGTTCTGGGCAGCGCCGTTCGAACTGGACAGCGAATTCGGCGGCAAGGGCTGGCCGGCAGTCTGCGACACGACGCTGCGGCTGAAGGGCGGCCCGGGTACCAGCACGACCATTGGCCTGGTGGCCACCGACGCGATCCTCACCAAGCCGCAGACCCTGCGCCTTGCCATCATGGCGAATGACGGGCTGGCGCGCGCCGTGCTGCCGGCGCATGCGCCACTCGATGGCGATACGGTTTTCGCGGCTGCCACGGGCATCCGGCCCATGAACAACCCGTTGAACGAGTTGACCGAACTGGGCCATGTCGCTGGCCTGGTGATGGCGCGGGCGATCGCGCGCGGCGTCTACGAGGCATCGGCTCTCAGTGTGCCCGGTGCGCAGCGATCCTGGCGGGACCGGTTCGCCGCATCGTCCTGATGCCGCCGCTTGCACGCGCGACGATCCCTGCCGCCGCTGCCGCGACCGGCGTCCTGCTGGCCGGCGCCTTGTACGTCCTCGGCTACCGCACGTTGTACCACGCACTGCTGCAATATTGGGGGGCATTTCCATTTCGCTTCCCGTTTCTCGACCTGCATGGCGTGACCGCGGCCATCGAATGCGATCGCCTGGGTTTCGATGTCTATGTGCAGAACCCATGCGACGTGTTCCAGCGGGTGCACGCCTATTCGCCGGTATGGCTGTGGCTCGGGGTATTGCCCATCACCACCGCCTGGGACAACGCGCTCGGTATTGCCGTGGTGCTGCTGTTTCTTGCGACGTTGCCGCTCCTGCCACCCGGCCGCGGCGGATGGCAGACCGCGATCATCACCCTCGGCACGGTATCCGGCGTGGTCGCCTACGCGTTGGAACGCGCGAATATCGATCTGCTGATCTTCGTGCTCGCGACGATTGCCGCGGTGCTGACCAGGCGAGGCGGGCGATGGGCGACGCCCGGCTATGCCGCCGCCATGCTCGCCGCCATGCTGAAATTCTATCCCGTTGCCTTGCTGATCCTGGCGCTACGCCAACGCCTCGCTGTGTTCCTGGCGATCGGGACCGTATTGTTCACCGTGCTGGCAATGTGGTTCGTGTCGGACGCAAACGCGATCCTGCGCAGCGCGGGGAATATCCCCACGATGGATTATCGCGACGACAACGTCTTCGCAGCGCGTGACCTGCCATTCGGTGTGGCAGAGACGCTTGGCCTGGCGCGTCCCGTGGCGGTGCTGCTCTTCATCGCATTGCTGGTTGCCATGCTCGGCGTCGCCATCGCGTTGGCCCGATACGATGACCTGCGGCTGCGCGTGCGTTCATTGCATGAGGCGGAGGCAGTATTCCTGCTGATCGGTTGTGCGCTCATGCTCGTCTGCTTCTTCGCGGCGCAGAATGGCTTGTATCGCGCCATCCATTTATTGTTCGTGCTGCCGGCTTTGACAGTTCTGGTGCAGTCCGATGGCAAAAGGGGTCCGCATCTTTGGTCCCTGGGGCTGGTGGGACTGGTCCTGATCCTGATGTGGCACGAGCCGATCCGCGCCCTGGCCGTCACTGTCGCCGCGTGGTTCGGGATGTCCGAGCCGACAGCCCATTTCAGCGCCTGGCTGGTCCTGGAGATCGGATGGTGGATCGTGGTCGCCGCGCTCGCGGGGCTCATGCTCCGCCTTGTATGGGAGGCACGCGCATTCCGCGACGCCATCACGTTGGCCTGATACCCGATTTTGCTGGCAAATCTCACGGATTCGTGCACTTACAGCGATCGATGCGCCGTCTGCTCCTCCTGTTGCTGCTCATGCCCACCGTTGCGACTGCCGGCACCCCTCCAGGGCGGCTTTCGCCTGGGCTGTTGTGCGATGCCGCGATCGTGGGTGCAGAACGTAGCATCCGCTTGCCGGCCCATCTGCTCGGCGCGATCGCGGAGGTGGAAAGCGGGCGGCCGGATGCCGAAACCGGCACGCTGCGCCCATGGCCATGGACGATTGATGCCGAAGGACGCGGGCAGTTCTTCGCCACCAAGGCGCAGGCGATCGATGCGGTCCGCGTCCTGCAGGCGCAGGGCATCCGGTCGATCGATGTCGGCTGCATGCAGGTCAACCTGATGCACCACCCGAATGCCTTCGCCTCGCTGGACGAGGCGTTCGACCCGACCAGCAACGCGCTGTATGCCGCGCGCTTCCTCAACACGTTGTACGGAGTCAGCGGCAGTTGGGTGCAGGCAACTGCCGCCTACCACTCCGAGACACCGGCTATCGGTGCAGATTACCAACGCCGCGTGATGGCGCGCCTGCAACTACCGGGGCGCGCATATTGGGGCGGCCTTTCCGTGGCGCAGACGGCGTATCGGGATTTTGCGCCCGACCGCCAGGCGTACTCGGCATTCAGGCCGATCGAGCGGGTATACGGCGCGTTCAGCGCGACGGAGCCGCCGACTGCCCGGCTCGCCCATCGCTGACGTCGGCACATCCGGAGCGATGCAGCACCTAGTACGATCGCGGCATGCCCAGAACGTGCTGCCCGAGGTAGCTGAGGATCAAATTGGTCGAGATCGGGGCGATCTGGAAGATGCGTGTCTCCCGCCATTTCCGCTCGATGTCGTACTCGCGTGCGTAGCCAAATCCGCCGTGCGTCTGCATCGCCGTATCGGCAGCATGCCACGCCGCCTCTGAGGCCAGCAGCTTGGCCAGGTTGGCCTCCTCGCCGCATGGCTGGCCAGCATCGAACAATGCCGCCGCCGCGCGGTTCATCAGGTCTGCGGCGCGGGTCTCGGCATAGGCACGGGCGATCGGAAACTGCACACCTTGGTTCGCACCGATCGGCCGCTCGAACACCACGCGCTCATTGGCGTAGCGCGACGCCTTGCGGATGAAGAAATTCGCATCGCCGATCGCTTCGGCCGACACCAGGATGCGTTCGGCATTCAGCCCGTCGAGGATGTAGCGAAACCCCTTGTTTTCTTCGCCGATCAGTGCATCCGCCGGCACCGGCACGTTGTCGAAGAAGATCTCCGTCGTCTGGTGGTTGATCATCGTTTGCAGCTTTCGGATTTCCATCCCTTGCTTGCGCGCCTCGCGCATGTCCACCAGGAATACCGACAAACCCTCGGTGCGACGCTTCACCTGTTCCACGGACGTGGTGCGCGCCAGCAGCAGCATCAGATCGGATTGCAGCGCGCGTGACGTCCACACCTTCTGGCCGTTTATGATGTAGCGGTCGCCGTCGCGCACCGCACGCGTCTTCAGTTTCGTCGTGTCGGACCCGGTGGTGGGCTCGGTGACGCCAAAAGCCTGCAGACGAAGCCGACCGGTCGCGATATCCGGAAGGTAGTGCTGTTTCTGTGCCTCGCTGCCGTGCCGCAGCAGCGTGCCCATGATATACATCTGTGCATGGCAGGCGCCGGCATTGCAGCCGGAGGCATGGATTTCTTCCAGGATCACCGCACCGGCGCGGATCGGCAGGCCGGAGCCGCCGTATTCCTCCGGGATCAACGCCGCGAGGTAGCCGGACTCCGTAAGCTCCAGCACGAACTTTTCCGGGTAGACGTCGGCGTCTTCCACCTCGCGCCAGTAACTGCCCGGATACTTCGCGCAGATCGAGCGGATCGCGTCGCGAATGTCGGGAAAATCTTCGCCAAGTGGAACCATCGCTGCGCCGTCCGTCATGTCGGTCTCCTTCGGTCCTACCAGGCCATCTCCAGGATTTCCCGCACATGCTCCGGCCGGTCAATGCTGCGCGGATTGTTGCGCACCAGCAGATTGTGCATGGCGTCCTGGCAGATCGTGTCGATATGCGCGCGCGTGATGCCGACATCGCGCAGCCGGTGCGGCCGGCCCAGTGCCTGGATCAGGTCGAGCACGGCGTCCGCTGCATCCAGATCCGCCCGCTCCAATGCCTTGCTCACCGCGCGCTGGCGATCGCCGTTCACCGACTGGTTGAATCGCAAGACAGCAGGTAGCAGCACGCACGAACAGTCGCCGTGCGGCACATCGGCCAGCGCCGACAGATGCCAGGACAGCCCATGGCTCGCGCCATATTGCATCCGCATCATGCCGGTCGATGCCAGCCACACGCCGACCAGCGATTCCAGCCGCGCCTCGAGATCGTCGGGCGCAGCCATGACGCGACGCAGCGAGCGGTTGAGCATGCCGAGTGCCTGCACCGTGGTGGCATCGCTGAACGGCGTCGGGTGTTTGGAGCACAGCGAACCGATCGCATGGTCCACCGCGCGCATGCCGCTCGACAGCCACACCCACATCGGTGTGTGGACGCTGATTGCCGCATCGAGGATCACCGCCGGCGCGGCAAGCTCTGCCTGGATGTAGATGTCCTTGGTGTGGCGTTCCGGATCGATCGAACCGGTGGTATGGCTCCATTCAGCGCCGGACAGCGTGGTGGGGATCGCGATCTGCCGCAGCGCCGGTTTGGCGATGATAGGCACAGTGGTGAGGCCGGCATCGTCAGTACGGACACGGAATGCATCGAGTTGGCGCGGCTCGATGATGCTCTCGGCGAGGCAGAGCTGTACCATCTTGCCGGTATCCAGCGCCGATCCGCCACCGATGGAAATCAACAGGTCGGGCGACGCGGCGCGTGCCGCTGCGGCGGCCGCAACCGCGCTGGCGCGCGGCACATGCGATTCGACATCGTCGAATAGCCCGGCAAAGCGGTTGTCCAATACGCCGCGAAGCTGCGCGACCACATCGGTCCTGCGACTGAGTGAACGCGTGGCGACAACGAAGATGCGATGCGCATCGTGCCGCGCCAGTTCCTCCACCAGTGCCGCGGCCAACGGTTTACCGAAGATCACGCGCTCCTGGCGAAAATATTCGTAGGTGCCTGGCTCAATCATCGCTGGACGCTAGCCGTGGGTGTGCCGCCCGGTCAACGAAACGTCATATCGTTGACGCTGGTGCGGGCGACCGCCACGATCCGGCTTTGCCGAAGGAGCCTGCGATGAGCGATGGGGGTGGCGTACGGCGGATCGAAATCACCGAGCGGGAATCCCTGGTGTTCGGCGGTGCAAAATTCGGCGATGTGGGTGCCTATGAGCGACTGCATGGTGTCGCCTACTGCGAGCTCGACCCGGCACATCCGTTGAATGCCGGCATCGTCAATCTGGACAAGGCGCCGCGAAATGCCCGCGGCAATGTCGAGTACCAGAGTGACTTTCGCATTCTGAAGCCGCTCGATCTCGCGCGCGGCAATGCGTGCCTGGTGTACGACGTGCCCAATCGTGGCAACCAGCCGATCATGCCGCGGCTGAACGGCGCGCCGGAGGGCGGCCATCCGCAGACCGCCGGCAACGGCTTCCTGATGCGTCATGGCTATACCCTGGTGTGGAGTGGCTGGCAGGGCGACGTGTCGCCCGGCAACGATCGCCTGGTCGCGCGTCTGCCGACACCGACTGATCCGATCACCAAAATGGTCCGCGAGGAATTCATCGCCGAGGCGAGCGGCCTGCTCGGCGACAACAATATCCAGGAGGTGTCGGAGGACAGCTTTATCGGCACGCTGGTCTATCCCGTCGCCGACGCAGCGGGAGCGACGCTGACGGTGCGCGAACGCGAACACGATCCGCGCACCACGCCCCCAGGCACGGGTTGGCGTCTGATCGACGACCTCCACGTCGAGATCACACGGCCGACCGTGCCGGGCTACGATCGTGGTGCCATCTTCGAATTCATCTATCGCGCGCGCGAGCCGATCGTGATGGGCATCGGCTTTGCCGCGATCCGCGACATCGTCGCCTTCCTGCACCACGCACGGGAGGCCAATCCGCTGGGTCCCGGTATCCGGCACGCGCTCGGCTTCGGCATCTCGCAGAGCGGCCGCGTGCTGCGCGACCTGGTGTATTACGGATTCAACCAGGACCTGGCCGGGCGCAAGGTGTTCGACGGCATTCTGCCCGTCGTCGCCGGATCGCGTCGCACCTGCATCAACTGGGAGTTCGCGCAGACGGGACGCTATTCGCGCCAGCACGAGGACCACTCCTACGGCGACGACCAGTTTCCTTTCAGCTACCCCACGCTGAGTGATCCGGCCAGCGGCCGCACCGGCGGGATCCTGCAACAGGCACGCGACGCCGGCGTGTGTCCGAACGTGTTGCACCTGGATACCGAGAGCGATGTCTGGCAGGCGCGCGCTTCGCTGGTGGCCACCGACACGAGCGGCGGCGATATCGCCATGCCGGACGATGTGCGCATCTACGTGGTGACCGGCGTGCCGCATGCACCATTCCGTCCGCTGACCAAGCCGGTCATGCAGCTGCCCGGCAATCCACTTGGCTACGGCGCCTTCATGCGTGCTCTGCTGGTTGCGCTGACCGAGTGGGTGAAACAAGGCACAGCGCCGCCGGCGAGTCGCTTTCCATCGCGCGCCGCCGGCACGCTGGTGACAGTGGAACAGGCACGTCGTAGATTTCCCGTGTTGCCAGGCGTGAACTTTCCCACCGTGCTGAATGAACTGCGCCTGCGCGACCACTCGATCGAGCCGCCGATAGAGACCACGGCGTATCCGGTCTATGTGCAGGCGGTCGATGGCGACGGCAATGCACTCGGCGGCATCCGTCATCCATTGCTCGAAGCGCCGCTGGCCACGCATGTCGGATGGTCATTGCGGGCCAAGGGCTATGGCGAGGGCGATCTGTTCACCATCCAGGGTTCGATGATCCCGTTCGCGGCAACAGAAGCCGAGCGGCAGCGTGCCGGCGATCCACGACCATCTCTTGCGGCACGCTATGCGTCGCGCGAGGCCTGGGCCGAGAAGCTTGCTGCCGTCGCTGGGCGTCTCGTCGCGGATCGGTTGCTGATGCCGGAGGACGCCGATCGTCTGGTAACTGCCGCACGAGAATCCTGGGACGTGTTCCACGTGCTGTGACTCACGCTGTCATTGCGAAGAGCGAAGTGATGCGGCGATCCCCTCGTATGTCCCATCTGGGATGACATTGCTTCGGGCTCCCGGCGAGGATCACAATGAAGCAGCAGCCCACTCCACCGTAGCGAACACAGGTTGATCCGCCATGGCATTGCCGCATGACAGAAACCGCACCGACTTCGCGCGCTATCAGCCGAAGCACTTCCTCTGGTCTCTCGACGGGAAAGTGGCGACCATTACGCTCAATCGGCCGGAGCGGAAGAACCCGCTGACCTTTGAATCCTACGCCGAACTGCGCGACACATTCCGCCAACTGGCGTACTGCGACTCGGTCAAGGCCGTCGTGATTGTCGGTGCCGGCGGCAATTTCTGTTCCGGCGGCGACGTGCACGAGATCATCGGTCCGCTGGTGCGCATGCAGGAATCCGACGACATGCAGGGGCTACTCGACTTCACCCACATGACCGGCGAACTGGTGAAGGCGATGCGTGCCTGTCCGCAGGTAATCGTATCCGCGGTGGATGGCATCTGCGCCGGCGCGGGCGCCATCATCGCCATGGCGTCCGATCTGCGTCTCGGCACCGAGGCGAGCCGGGTGGCATTCCTGTTCGTGCGCGTGGGCCTTGCCGGCGCCGACATGGGCGCATGCAACATACTGCCGCGGCTGATCGGCGCCGGCCGCGCCGCCGAGCTGCTGTACACCGGCCGATCTATGGATGGCGCTGAGGCCGAACGCTGGGGCTTCTTCAACCGGCTGTGCAAGCCCGAGAATGTGCTGGCCGAGGCACATGCGCTCGGCGAATCGCTTGCCTCCGGACCGACGTTCGCGCATGCCATGACCAAGCGCTGCATCCACCAGGAGTGGGACATGTCGGTCGATGCGGCGATCGAGGCAGAAGCGCAGGCTCAGGCAATCTGCATGCAGACCAAGGATTTCGCCCGCGCCTATCGTGCGTTCGTGGCAAAGCAACGACCGGTGTTCCAGGGCGATTGACATGGCGCGCTGAATCAAAGGAACGAATCATGGAAACCGTAGGCCTGGGCTTCTATTTCGAGGACCTTCCGGTTGGCCGGCGGTTCCGTACCATCGGTCGCACGGTGACCGAGGCGGACATCACCAACTTTGTCAACTGCACCGGCATGGTGGAGGTCCTGTTCACCAATACCGAGTTCCTGCGCGAGGAATCCGACATCAAGGAACGCCTTGCTCCGGCCGCGTTGAGCTACTGCTTTGCCGAGGGCCTGCTGGTGCAAGCGACCATGCAGCATACCGGCTTCGCCTTTCTGCATATGGACTTCAACGTGGAGAAGCCGGTGTTTGCCGGCGACACGATCCACGTGGAATGCGAGGTGGTCGAGGCTCGACTGTCGCGCAACCGACCGGGTCGCGGGCTGGTGCGCACGCAAAATCAGGTGGTGAAGCAGGATGGCACAGTCGCTCTGACCTATACGCCGCTGCGCATGATCAAGTGTCGCGCGGCCTGACGCGCCAATAATCGGAGGAACACCATGCGCCGCCGCACAGTGCTGAAGGGAGCGGTTGCCGCAACGCTGGCGCCGCTTGCCGCGCCAGCCATCGCGCAGCCTGCCAAGGCGGCGGCGCTGCGGCTGATCCCGCAATCGAACCTGACGGTGCTGGATCCCATCTGGACCACGGCGACGGTTACCGGCAATCACGGTTACCACGTGTTCGACACGCTGTATTCGGCGGACAGCCATCTGCAGCCGCAGCCGCAGATGGCTGCCGGCCACGAACTCTCGGCGGATGGCCGCGTCTGTCGGATCCGGCTGCGCGAGGGGCTGATGTTCCACGACAACACGCCGGTGCGCAGCATCGATTGCGCGACGTCGCTGCAACGCTGGTGCAAGCGGGATGCGCTGGGCCAGTTGCTCGATGCCGTGACCGAGGAATGGGCCACGCCCGACGACAGGACGCTGGAGATCCACCTCACCAGGCGGTTCCCGCTGCTGCTCGATGCGCTGGCGAAGCCAGACGCCGCGGTGCCGTTCATCATGCCCGAGCGCCTCGCGCGTACCGATCCGATGAAGGCGGTCACCGAAATGGTTGGCTCCGGCCCGTATCGCTTCCTGCCCGGCGAATTCGTGTCAGGCAGCCTGGTCGCCTATGCCAAATTCGATGGCTATGTGCCGCGCAGCGAGCCCCCGGACTGGGCGACGGGCGCCAAGATCGCACACTTCCCGCGGGTGGAATGGAATGTCATTCCCGATCCGGCCACGGCTTCGGCGGCGTTGCAGCGCGGTGAGGCGGATTGGTGGGAACGGCCGCTGAACGACCTGTTGCCTGAACTCGATCGCAACAGGCAGATCCGCACGATGATCCAGGATCCGTCGGGGCGGCTCAGCCTGATGCGGCTCAATCATTTGCAGCCGCCATTCAACGATGTGCGCATCCGTCGCGCGGTGCTCACCGCGGTGAAGCAGGAAGACTACATGCGAGCGACGATTGGCGACGATCGTACGCTTTGGCGCGAATGTCGCAGTCTTTATGTGTGCGGCACGCCGTATACCACGGAGGACGAGGGCCGCAAGCTGATGACCGGCGATCTCGCCGCTGCCAGGCAGATGCTGCAGGACGCGGGCTATTCCGGCCAGAAGGTGGTGATCATCAGCCCGAGCGACTTCCCGGTGATCGGTCCACTCGGCGATGTCACCGCCGAGGCGCTGAAGAAGATCGGCATGAACGTCGATCTTCAGGTGATGGATTGGGGAACGGTGGTGCAGCGGCGCGCGTCGAAGGAACCGGTGGAAAAGGGCGGTTGGAGCATCTTCCACACCACCGGTCCGGCGGTTGCGTACTCCAATCCGGCGGTGTCAACGCTGGTGCGCGGACAGGGGCAGTCAGGCTGGTACGGCTGGTGGACCAACCCGAAGGTCGAGGAGATGGTGCGCGAGTGGCTCGATGCATCGGATGAAGCGACGCAGCGGCGTTTGGCAACGGCGATCCAGAATTTGGCATTGGAGGAAGTGGCGACGGTGCCCCTCGGTCAGTTCTTCCTGAAGACTGCGTATCGCAGCAGCATCACGGGCATTCTCCAGGGGGTTGGGGTGTATCCCTGGAATGTGCGGCCGGCTTGAAGTTGGCGGAATGCGCTACGCTTTTCCGCCACCACCAGCCTCACCGCTCGCGCAGTTTCGGATCCAGCACGTCGCGCAATGCATCGCCGAACAGGCTGACGCCGAACACCGTCAGTGCGATCGCCAGGCCGGGAAAGACCGCGATCCATGGCGCGGTCGATGCATACTCCTCGGCGCCTCCCTGTAGCATCAATCCCCATGCCGGCGTCGGCTCCTGCACGCCGAGGCCGAGATAGGACAGCGACGCCTCGGCCAGGATCGCCTGGCCGACGAACGCAGTCAGCATGATCAGGAATGGCGCCATCACATTCGGCACCATGTGGCGCAGGATGATCCGCGTGTGACTGTAACCGCAGGCGCGTGCGGCATCGACATAGGGGATTTCACGGATCGCCAGCGCACTGGAACGCACTACGCGCGCACAGCGTGGGATCAGCGGAATGGTGATGGCGACGATGACATTGTGAACGCCGGTGCCGAAGATCGAGACCACGGCCAGCGCCATGATGATCAGCGGAAATGCCATCACCACGTCGAAGATGCGCTGGAAGATCAGGTCCAGCTTGCCGCCGAAATATGCACTGGCGACGCCGAGGACCAGCCCGGCAAAACCTCCCACGATCGCCGACGAGAGCCCGACAATCAGTGCGGTGCGCGCGCCGTAGATGATGCGCGACAGCAGGTCGCGGCCGAACTGGTCGGTTCCCAGCCAATGGGTCCAACTCGGTGCTTCGGTCATCGCCGCGAAGTCGTTCGCCGTCGGGCTGTAGGGTGCGATCAACTCGGCTGAGAAGCCGGTAACCGCCATGATCAGCACGAGCAGCATGCCGAACGCGCCAAGCGGCTCGCGCCGGCAGAAATGCACGATCGCCTGCCAGTAGGAGCGTTTGATCTCGATCGCATCATCCGCGATGGCTGGGATGGTGGTGTGCGGATGCACTGTGGTCGACATGATGCGGTCTCCCCTCAGGCGAAGCGGATGCGTGGATCGAGCCACGCGTACAGCAGATCGACGACAAGGTTGGTGAACACGAAGACGGCGACGGTGAGCATCACCAGCGCCTGGGTCAGCGTGTAGTCCTGGTTTTGCACCGCCTGCACGAACAGCCGGCCGATGCCGTTCAGGTTGAACACCTGCTCGGTCACCACGAGCCCGCCGATCAGGAATGCGAACTCGATGCCGATCACGGTGACCACGGGCAGCAGTGCGTTCTTCAGGGCGTGGCGGTTGATGATGAGCTTCTCGACCAGGCCCTTGGCGCGCGCGGTGCGGATATAGTCCTCGCGGAGCACCTCCAGCATGGCCGAGCGGGTCATGCGCATGCTCACCGCGGCGTAGCGGTAGCCGACCGTGACGGCGGGCAGGAATGCCATCGCCAGGTTGCGCACCGGATCCTGCCAGATCGGCACGTATTCGATCGGCGGCATCCATGGTGTGCCGAAGATCGCGTTGGTGAGGTCGAGCACGATCAGGATCGAGATGATGCCCAGCCAGAACGACGGCGTGGCGATGCCGCCGATGGCCAGTGTGCGGACCACCACGTCGATCCAGGTGTTCTGCTTCAGCGCCGAGATGGTGCCGAGTGGAATGGCGATCAGGATGGCGATGACCGTGGCCAGCAGTGCGATCTCGATCGAGATCGGCAGCCGGGTAAGGATTTCCAGGGAAACCGGCTTGCCCGACCACATGGAGATGCCGAAGTCGAAGTGGAAGAATCCCCAGACGAAATCGAGGAACTGCACGATGATCGGCCGGTCGAGCCCGTTCTCGGCATGACACAATGCCACTGCTCGTTCATCGACGTGGCCGCCCCCGGATCCGAGACGCACCACGCAGATGTCGCCGGGTATCAGGCGCATCAGAGTGAACACCAGCGCCGCCGCACCAACCAGCGTTGGGATCACCAGCAGCACGCGCTTGGCGATATATTGGTACATTCCCGTTGCCCTATAGCCACATTGTCATTGACAGATCGGCGGACCCGGCCATTCGGCAGAGCCCGCTGAGCCTGCTTCGGGACCGGTCACCCGGTCGGTAACATCAGCCGTTCGGCTCCTTGTCCAGCCAGATGTCGGACAGGTCCTGATTTATATAATGGGACGGACCGATCTTCCATCCATGCACGTAGGACCGTTCGGGAATCATGCGGTTCCACCACAGCATCGGGAACTCGCGCGCCTCGGTATCGATGATCCGGGTCTCGTACTGCCGCATCAGTTCCCGCTGCCTGGTGAAATCCGTCTCGCGCAGCATCTTGTTGTAGATATCGACCTCTTCCGGATCGCTGTAGCCGCCATAGTTTGGCCCGAACACGTCGTGCGGCAGGTATTTCTGGGTGTCCAGCACCGGGTTCACGACGCTGTTGCAGTTGGCCTCGACGACAACGTCGAAATCGCCGCTGCGCATCGCCTGGAACCACGGGCCGGTCGGCACCACCCGCTGCGTGGCAATGACGCCGATCTTGCTCCACTGGTCGACCAGCCAGGTGCCGACGTATTTATAGGGCTGATCGACGTTGCGGTTGAGCAGTTCGATGTGCAGCCCCTCATTGCCCGACTCCTTCAGCAGGCGCCGCGCCTCGGCGCGCGACTTCTCGATGTCGGGCCAGAACCCGGCCAACTTCTGCAGTTCCTCCTTGGTCGCGGCCAGCGGCGAGCCCGGAAACACGATGCCGCCGACAGTATGGACGTTGGCGATCTTCGACAAAGCCGGCGCCCCGTTCCATTGGTCCACCGCAAGCAGCAGCGCCTTGCGCACGCGCACATCGTCGAACGGCTTGCGTCGCTCGTTCGGCGTGATCAGGTTGCCGCAGTTCCAGTCGCTGGTCTGTATCTTCACCTTATCGCCGAGTTCACGCTGGAGGTCGTTGATCGCGGCCGGTGGCAGGCCGCGGAATTCCATTTCCGCGCGGCCGGAGCGGATCGCCTCCACCCGCACCACCTGTTTGTCGGCGAAGATGCCGACGAAGCCGTCGAGATAGGGCATTCCCTTGTGGTAGTAGTCGGGATTGCGTTCGCCCTTGATCGACTGGCCGATGTCGTAGCTGACGAACCTGAATGGGCCGGACCCCATGACGTGCTGTTCGAACCAGTGCGGATCCTTGTCGAGGATGGCCTTCGGGTAGATGAACCCATACGGATCGGCAAGCGATGGCAGGAAAATACTGGTGGCGTATTTCAGACGGAACACCACGGTGGTCGGATCCGGCGCCTCGACTGAGTCCACCACCGAGTACCAGCTCTGCCGTGCACTCAGCACCCCCGGCTTTGGAAAGATGATCTCGTGCCAGCTTGCCGCCACGTCCGCGGCGGTCAGTGGTGAACCGTCGTGGAATTTGACGCCTGTGCGGATCTTGAAAGTGTAGGTCTTGCCGTCGTCCGTGGGAGGTGGGATCGAGGTGCACAGATCGCAGACGAACTGCGTGGTATCGGCCGGGTTCTCCGGATTGACCCGCATCAGCACGCTGTAGAACGGCGCCACCGCATGCATGGTGGCGTAGGTTCCCTCGCGGTGACCATCCAAACTCGGCGGGGCATCCGCCGGAATCATGTAGGTCAGGGTGCCGCCGTGTTTCGGCGTCGCCTCCCGCGTGTCGGCTGCCATCGCCAGTCCGGATGCGAAAACCGCACCGAACAGGGCAGTGAACAGGGCTGATCGCATCTTGCTGCCTCCCTTGGCGTGTGTTTTTCGGCTCGACTGTCTCCATCGCTATTGGCCATGCCCGCACGTCTTGCCGGCGCCGGCAGGTTTACCTCACTTATCCAGCCACACAGTTGCCAGATCCTGGTTGACGAAGTGGCTGGTGCTGATCTTCCAGCCTTTCACGTAGGCCTGATATGGCACGATCCGGTACCACCAGGTAACCACGAACGCATGGGCCTGGGTGTCCAGCGCATATTTCTCGAACTCGCGCATCAGAGCGCGCTGTTTGGGAAAATCGGTTTCGTGGATCATCTGCTGATACAGGTCGATCTCGTGCTGGTCGTCGTAGTTGCCGTAGTTCTCGGTGTACACCGAGTGCGGCAGGACCTTGCCGACATCGAGCAGCGGGTTCACCACGCCCTGGCAGTTCGCTTCCAGCACCACCGAGAAACTGCCGCTGCGCATCGCATCGTACCAGGGACCCGTGGGCACCACCTTCTGCGTCACATGCAGGCCGATCTTGCTCCACTCGTCGATGATCCAGGTACCGACATAGCCGTACGGCTGGAAGATATTGCGGTTCAGCAGTTCGAAGGTCAGCCCTTCGGCGCCCGCCTCCTTCAGCAGCCGTTTGGCCTCGGCGCGCGACTTCTCGATGTCGGGCCAGTAGCCGGCAAGCTGCTGCAGCTCATCCTTGGTCGCCGCCAGTGGCGAGCCGGGGAACACCAGGCCCCCGACCGTCCGCACGTTGGCGACCTTGGACAGCCCCGTGGCGCCATGCCACTGATCGATCGCCAGGATCAGCGCACGCCGCACCCGCACATCGTCGAACGGCTTCCTGGTGTGGTTGATCGTGATCATGTTGCCGCAGTTCCAGTCGCTGGTCTGCACGGCGAGCTTGTCGCCGAGAGCCTTTTCGAGCTGTTCCTCCGCCGAGGGCGGCAGCCCGCGGAACTCGATCTGCCCACGATCGGAGCGGATCGCATCGACGCGCACGTTTTCCTTCGCGGCATAGATGCCGACGAAGCCATCCAGGTACGGCAGGCCCTTCATATAGTAGTCCGGATTGCGCACGCCCTTGATCGACTGGCCGACTTCGTAGCCGCCAAATTTGAATGGTCCGCTGCCCAGGATGTTCTTCTCGTACCAGTGCGGGTCCTTCTCCAGGATCTCCTTCTTGTAGATCCAGGTATAAGGATCGGCGATCGCCGGCAGGAATGCGCCGGTGGCGAACTTCAAATGGAACACCACGGTCGCAGGGTCGGTCGCCTCGACCGTATCGACCATGATATAGTAGCTCTCGCGCGCGCTGGTCACGCCGGCGGGCGGATGTACGATCGCCTGCCAGCTCGCCGCCACATCGGCCGCGGTAAGCGGCGTGCCGTCGTGCCACTTCACGCCGTCGCGAATCCTGAACGTGTAGGTCTTGCCGTCATCGGTCGGCTGCGGCATCTCGGTGCACAGATCGCAGACGAAATCGGTGGTTGATGACGGGTTGTCAGGATTGACCCGGATCAGCACGCTGTAGAACGGCGCCGCCGAATGCACCGTGGCGAACGTGGTCTCCCGATGGCCGTCGAAACTCGGCGGCGCATCGGCTGGAATCAGATAGGTCAGCGTGCCGCCGTGCTTCGGCGTCTCCGCCGCAGCAGCGGGCAGCACTGTCACCAGCATCGCGCCGATACAGGCTGCCCCATAGCGTGATCGCATCCTTGTCATTCTCCCGTCGCGCCGGTGCGGCGCCTATTCGTCCAGCCAGATGGTCGCCAGGTCCTGATTGACGTAGTGGCTCGGGCTGATCTTCCAGCCCTTCACATAGGACCGGTAGGGCACGATGCGGCTCCACCACGGCATCATGTACATATGCGCCTGGGTGTCGAGCACGTAGGTCTCGAACTCACGCATCTCCGCACGCTGCTTGGTGAAGTCGGTTTCGTGCAGCATCGCCTGGTACAAGTCGATGTCTTTCTGGTCCTCGTAGTTGCCGTAGTTCTCGGTATAGACCGAATGTGGCAGGAATTTTCCCACGTCCATCGTCGGATTCACCAGGCCCTGGCAGTTGAAATCCACCGTGACGTCAAACGCGTTGTTGCGCAGGGCGTCGAAGAATGGCCCGGTCGGCAGCACCTTCTGCGTCGCGTGTACGCCGATCTTGCTCCATTCGTCGATCACCCAGGTGGCGATGTATTTGTAAGGTTGATCGACGTTGCGGTTCAGCAGCTCGAACTTCAGGTTTTCCGCGCCGGCCTCCTTCAGCAGGCGTCGCGCCTCGGCGCGCGACTTCTCGATATCGGGCCAGTAGCCGGCGATTTTCTGCAACTCGTCCTTGGTGGCTGCCAGCGGCGAGCCGGGAAACACCACCCCGCCCACCGTGCGTACATTGGCGATCTTCGACAGCGCCTCGGCGCCGTGCCACTGGTCTATCGCCAGGATCAGCGCCCGGCGCACCCGCACATCGTCGAACGGCTTCCTCTGGTGGTTCGGCGTGATCATGTTCACGCAGTTCCAGTCGCCGGTCTGCACGGCGATCTTGTCGCCCAGTTCCTTCACCAGCTGATCGCGTGCCGACGGTGGCAGGCCACGGAATTCCATCGCTGCGCGGTCGCCGCGGATTGCATCGATGCGCACCGACTGTTTGTCGGCGAAGATGCCGACGAAGCCGTCCAGGTAGGGCAGGCCCTTGTGGTAGTAGTCCGGGTTGCGCGCACCTTTGATCGACTGGCCGATCTGGTAATCGACAAACTTGAACGGCCCGCTGCCCATGATGTTCTTCTCATACCAATGCGGGTCGCGGTCGAGGATTTCCTTCTTGTAGATCCACGCGAAAGGATCGGCCAAGGCCGGCAGGAACGCACTGGTGGCAAACTTCAAATGAAACACCACGGTGGACACGTCGGGTGCCTCCACCTTGTCCACCATGATGAAGTAGCTTTCGCGGGCACTGGAGACACCAGGCCGAGGATGCACGATCTCCTGCCAGCTTGCCGCCACATCCGCCGCGGTGAGCGGCGAACCATCATGCCACTTCACGCCGTCGCGGATCTTGAACGTCCAGGTCTTGCCGTCGTCGGTCGGCGTCGGCATCTCGGTGCACAGGTCGCACACGAAGTCGTCCGGCGACGATGGGTTCATCGGATTGATGCGGATCAGCACGCTGTAGAATGGTGCGGCGGCGTGCACCGTGGCGTAGGTGGTCTCGCGGTGACCGTCGAGTGTCGGCGGCGCGTCGGCCGGGATCATGTAGGTGAGCGTACCGCCACGCTTCGGCGCCTCGTCCGCGACGGCCGGCACGGCGAGTGCGGTTCCCACGATTAACGCCACGAAGGCAGATCGCATCGTTCGTTTCTTCCCATTGGTCGCGTTCGTCGTGACGGGTTTCGCTGCGCTCAACCCGTCCTACAGGTCTGCGGCATCGTAGGAGCGGTTCAGCGCAGCAGACCCATCACCACCGCCATCACCCCGCCTGGCTGCACGCCACGAAATGGCCGGGCCTCAATTCCCGCAGCTCCGGCCGGTCCTGTTTGCAACTGTCCACCGCGATACCACACCGGGGATGGAACACACAGCCTGATGGCGGATTGATCGGGCTCGGCACTTCGCCCTGCACCGGACGGAATGTGCGGTGCATCTCCACGCTGGGATCCGGCACCGGCACCGCGGCCAGCAGCGCCTGGGTATACGGATGCAGCGGATTACCGAACAACTCGTCGCTGTCCGCCAGCTCCACGATGCGCCCAAGATACATCACCGCCACGCGCTGGCACAGATGCCGCACCACCGACAGGTCGTGCGCAATGAACAGGTAGGTCAGGCCAAAGCGCTCGCGCAGATCCTCCAGCAGGTTCACCACCTGCGCCTGGATCGATACGTCCAGCGCCGACACCGCCTCGTCGCAGACAATGAACTCGGGGTCCAGCGCCAGCGCCCGCGCGATCCCGACTCGCTGCCGCTGCCCGCCGGACATCTCATGGGGGTAGCGATCGGCGAAACGCTGGTTGAGCCCGCAGATCGACAGCAGTTCGCGCACGCGCGCCGCCCGCTTCGTCGCGTCTGGCTCGATGCCGTGCACCTTCATCGGCTCGTTGAGGATGTCGCCGACCTTCATGCGCGGATTCAGCGAGCTGTACGGGTCCTGGAAGATCACCTGGATGCGGCGGCGCAGCGCCAGCAGTTCCTTGCGCTGCATCTTGGCGATATCGACGCCGTCGTAGAGGATTTCCCCTGCGGTCGGACGTTCCAGCCGCAGGATGCAGCGGCCGGTCGTGGTCTTGCCGCAGCCACTCTCGCCGACCAGCCCGAGCGTCTCGCCGCGGCGCACGCTGAAGTCGATGCCATCGACCGCCTTCACCTCGCCGACCAGCTTGCGCGTCACCATGCCCTCGGTGATCGGGAAGTGCATGCGCAGCCCCTTCACCTCGAGCAGTGGCCGCGCCGGATCCGCCATCATGTGCATGCCGGCGCTCCAGCCTCGCGCCCGACCACATGGCTCTGGAAGCAGGCGGCCAGGTGCCCGGCAACGCCGGCCTGTTCCAGTGGTGGTTTGGCGGCGGCACAGGCCTCCACCGCGAAACGGCAGCGCGGGCGAAACGCGCAGCCGGCGTCGAGGCGCGTCAAATCCGGTGGCTGGCCTTCTACCGGATCGAGCCTTTCCTGGCGCGGACGATCGAGCCGCGGCACGGAACGCAGCAATGCCATCGTGTAGGGGTGGCGAGGGTTATGATAAACATCAGCTGCCGCTCCGCTCTCCACCAGGCGCCCGGCGTACATCACGTTCACCCGGTTGGCATAGCGCGCTACCACGCCGAGGTTATGCGTGATGATGATCAATGCGACGTTCAGCCGGCGCGTCAGTTCCTTCATCAGTTCGAGGATCTGCGCCTGGATGGTGACGTCCAGTGCGGTGGTCGGTTCATCGGCGATGATCAACTTGGGATCGCACGCCAGCGCGATCGCGATCATGATGCGCTGCCGCATCCCGCCGGAAAGCTGATGCGGATACTGCTTCAGCCGGCGTTGCGCATCGGCTATGCCGACGAGGCCGAGTAGCTCGACCGCCCGCCGCTGCGCCGCCGTCCGGTCCATGCCGCGGTGCTGCTCGACGGTTTCGGTGATCTGGCGGCCGATCGTCAGTACCGGGTTCAGCGATGTCATCGGCTCCTGGAACACCATTCCAATCTCACCGCCGCGTACTTCGCGCATCTCTGCATCCGAGAGTTGCAGGAGATCGCGGCCGCCGAACAGAATCTCACCGCCTGTGATGCGTCCGGGCGGGTCGGGGATCAGGCGCAGCACGGACAGTGCGCTGACCGACTTGCCGGATCCGCTTTCGCCGACGATGGCCACCGTTTCGCCCGGATCGACAGTATAGGAGATGCCGTCGACAGCGCGCACGATTCCTGCACCGGTGCGGAATTCCGTGTGCAGCTTCTTCACTTCCAGGAGTGGTGGCAATACCCCTCCCCGACGCAGCCCCTGTGACGTGCGTTTGGTGTTTCTTTATCTTGGTCGAGCCGCCTTGGTACCGGCGGCGGCTGCCCAAGTCAACGACCAACCTTTGGGGAAGGGGAGCCGGCGCATTGGCGCATGTCCCGTGCCATGCCTCCGATCATTGCTGCGTGCGCCGCATGGCGCGAACGGCAGTCCCAGGCGCCGCCCCAGTTTGCCGCCTCAGTTCGCGGAACCGAATGACCTGCCAGGTCGGCGGATGGCCGCGGCGCAGACTGGTCGTCGCATTCCGGTCGAGTTTCTTGACTCGCCGCGCGGCCCGCCACACCTCGGCCGATCGATAGTACGGATCATCGGCCAGTAACTGTTCTGCAGCCGACTCGGCTTGCATATCAGTGTCGCAGTTCAGTTCGTGAGCCTGAAGGATATGATCCTCAGCATCGAGAATGTAGCACCGATAGTTGACCATGGAGTCCCCGTCGTGGTCGTAGCGCGTGTTTTAATAATGTTAACAAGGTTTATCAAAATCTAGTGCGCATCGGGATTGCCGGCAACTGTTTCGGTTGGAAAAGTAAATATTCCAGAAGGCAATCAATCGCATATGACGGCGCCGCACCGCTTGCCGTCGCCACAGGTTCGGTTGCGTGTAAATAACTGGTGAAGTCAATCCGAAATGATCGCGCAGAGCCATTGCACTATTCGTGCAACCTGGCAGGCCAGGTTTTATGCCAGACGCGAAATATCTACCCTCAATATTCACCACACTGTGACATGTATTGGCATGCATCCAAACGAAGTCGTCAGGGGTTTTGTTCTCTACTAATCAGAAAGGAATTGCCATGCAGAGGAAGCTCGCCGTCATCCTGACGTTGCTCGCGCTCGCGGGAACGGCGCCACTGCTGACCGCGTGCTACACGACCGCCGGTGCAGGCCAGGACCTTCAGGCGGCCGGCCACGGCCTCGAGCGGTCGGCAGACAGGAACACAACCTACCGGCCGTGATCACCAACCAACGTCAGGAGGCATGACATGGACGAAGATCGCGTGAAGGGTACCGCCAAGCAGGCGAAGGGCTCGGTGAAGGAGGCCTGGGGCAAGGTCACCGGCGATGCCAAGACCGAAGCCGACGGCAAGGCCGACAAGGCAGAAGGCAAGGTGCAGAACGCAGTCGGCGGCGCCAAGGACGCCATGCGGGAAGCCAGGGACAAGGTGACCGGCAAGGAGTAACCGCGGTGCCCACAATCCTGCTGATCATTCTGATCATCCTGCTGCTCGGCGCCTTGCCGACCTGGCCGTACAGTTCCGGCTGGGGCTACTACCCGAGCGGCGGGCTCGGACTGGTCCTGTTGATCGTGGTAATTCTGCTGCTCGCCGGCAGAATATGATCGGGGTGGCGGCCTGAAGCTCAGGCCGCCACCTTTTCCGCGCGAACGTCCTTGATGTCGCGAAATTGTAGTGCCGGCGCCAGCTCCGCGGCCCGGCGCATCATGAATGCCGAGCTGGCGAGGAACACCGGATCGCCATCCACGTCGTCGGCCATTGCACTGCGGTTCTCGGCAACGAATTTCTGCAACGCATTGCGGTCGTCCGAGGACACCCAGCGAGCCAGCGCAAAGGGCGAAGCCTCGAAGCCGATCGCCACGCTGTATTCGGCGGCCAGCCGCGCCGCCAGCACGTCGAGCTGCAGGGTACCGACCACGCCGACCAACGGCGCCGCACCATCCTGCGGGCGGAACAGCTGCACCACGCCTTCCTCGGCCAGTTCCGATAGTGCCTGACGCAGCTTTTTCGCCTTCATCGCATCGTCCAGCCGCACCCGGCGAAGGATTTCCGGCGCGAAGTACGGCACGCCGACAAAGTTGAGGTCCTCGCCATCGGTCAGCGTGTCGCCGATGCGCAGGGTGCCGTGGTTGGGAATGCCAACCACGTCGCCAGCGAACGCCTCCTCGGCGATCTCGCGCTCGCGGGCGAAAAAGAACTGCGGCGCGTGCAGCGGGATCGACTTGCCGGTGCGCACCTGCTTCAGCCGCATGCCGCGCGCCAGCCGACCGGAACACACGCGGGCGAAGGCGATGCGGTCCCGATGGTTGGGGTCCATGTTCGCCTGGATCTTGAACACCAGCGCAGTAAGGCCTGGCTCGGTGGCGTCCACCGTGCGGCTGTCCGCCTTCTGCGCGCGCGGCGGCGGCCCGTAGGCCGCGAGGCCGTCCAGCAAGTCATTGACGCCGATGCCTTTTATGGCGCTGCCAAAATACACCGGGGTGAGGTGGCCGGCGCTGAAGCTGTCGCGATCGAATTGCGGCAGCGCGGCGCGGATCAGGTCCACCTCATCGCCCAGCGCCTGCAACCGCGGGTCCGACTGCGGCAACTCGGCCTTCAGGTGCATCTGGCGCGCCAGCAGGTCGTAGGTGCCGGCAAAGTCCGCCGCGCGGCCCACCGGCCAGGTCACCGGCGCGGTGTCCAGTGCCAGGGTGGAGGCGATCTCGTCCAGCAGTTCGATGGGGTCGCGGGATTCGCGGTCCATCTTGTTGATGAACGTCACAATGGGGATGTCGCGCAGCCGGCAGATTTCGAACAGTTTCCGGGTGCGCGCCTCGATGCCCTTGGCCGCGTCGATCACCATCACGGCGGAATCCACGGCGGTGAGGGTGCGGTAGGTATCCTCCGAGAAATCCTCGTGGCCGGGCGTGTCGAGCAGGTTGAACACGCAGTCCTGGTGCTCGAATGTCATCACCGAGGTCACCACGGAGATGCCGCGCTCACGCTCGATGCCCATCCAGTCTGAGCGGGTGCGCCGGCGCTCGCCCTTGGCGCGCACGTTGCCCGCAAGCTGGATGGCGCCGCCGGCGCGCAGCAGGTGCTCGGTCAGCGTGGTCTTGCCGGCGTCGGGGTGTGAAATGATCGCGAAGGTGCGGCGATGGGCGATCTCGGTGGCGGCGTCTGTCATGGGGCCTCACAAGGGAAGCGCCGGGGGAGGGAACCCGCCGGCGCCACCACGCCTGAATATAGGGATTGCGGCAGGTGCGGGTAGGGGGCAACCAGGTTGATCGTTGCAGCGCCGCGGTGTGAGCCGCGTGACCCCCATCGAAGCGCCGATCGCGGCAAGGCCGATCGGCCGGCTCCTGGATCGATCCGCCGGCCCCACCGCGATAGCGGGAACGCGGCACGGCTTGCCGCCTGAAGGCGGCCCCGCTATTCGTTCCAGCCCGACAGAGCGAATGTCTCCACCGTGCGGCGATTGCCTGAGCGAAACGCGGCCATCCCCCTGCGAGGGCTGAAACCCACGATCGGGTTTGCCGCGTCGCTGCTTGCGGCCTGGTGCCAGATCCTGCTGCTCGCCACGATCTCGCTCGCCCCGCTGGCGATCGGCGCGGGTCCGGCCGGCGACGCTCCGATCTGCCACGCCGGCGACGCAACCCCGCCGGCGCAGCAAAAGCCCGCGCATCCGACGCACGATTGCGCCCTCTGCGTGTTTTGCCTGTCGCACGCGATGCCGGCGGCGCTGCTGTCGCCGGCCCCGGCACTCCCCGAGCGGCAATCCGTCGCCACGGGCCGGCTGGCCGCTGCGTACCCCCGCGCACCGCCGCCACGTCCGGTCGCCGCTGCACAACCCCGAGGACCACCATCCCTGACCTGAGTCTGGCCTGGACCTGAGTCCGGCCTGCCAATCCCGGCGCATCACGGCGTCGGCATTGCCCGCTCACATCAGTGGAGTTTACCAGTCATGCACCGTCCAATCCTGTTCGCCGCGTTCGCCGGCGCCGGCCTGCTGCCCATCCAGGCGGCATTCGCGCACGGCTTCGCCGGCCCGCACATGTTCATCAGCACCCTGCTGATCGACGATCCGAATGTCGCCGATGAAGCCAGCCTGCCGACGTTCAGCTTCCTGCCTCAGCCGACCGATGGCGGCCCCGCGCCGGGGCTCTATGCGCTGGAGTACGAGTTCGACAAGCGTATCACCGAGAATTTCGGCGGCTCGGTGGCCGCCGGCTACCAGTGGCTGCGCACGCCCGGTGCCAAGACGGCCAACGGCTGGGAGAATGTCGAAGCCACGCTGAAGTACAAGTTCTACGTCAACCCGGAGCATGAATTCATGGCGTCGGTCGGTGTGTCGCGCGAGTTCGCCCGAACCGGCGCCAACGGCACGAACGGCGCGGTACTCGGCTTCGACGACAGCAGTTCGACCACCCCGAAGATCTACTGGGGCAAGGGATTTGGCGACCTGCCGATCGGCTTCCTGCGCCCGTTCGCGATCACCGGAACGCTGGGCTACACGATCGCCGACAAGAAGCTGAAGGTGATCGGCAGCGATCCCGACACCGGTGATCCGCTGTTCAACAACGGCAACGCCAATCAGTGGTCTGGCGGTCTGTCGCTGCAGTACAGCATGCGCTACCTGCAATCGCAGGTGAAGGATGTCGGGCTGCCGGAGTTCGTCAACCGGCTGACCCCCGTGGTTGAGGTCGCATGGTCATCGCCGGCAAGCCGGCCGAACCAGGACAGCACGCAGTATCTGATTGGCGCCGGCGTCAATTACACCGCGCAGGCCTATGCGGTCACCGTCGAGGCGCTGATCCCGGGCAATCGGCAGACAGGCTCGCATATGGGCGTGATCGCGCAATTCCATCTGTATTTCGACGATATATTCCCCAACAGTCTCGGCAAGCCGATCGTGGATTGGTGGAACTGATGTGCCGCGCGGTCCCGTTTGCGCTGGCGATGCTCATAACGGCATCGCCGGCGTTCGCCCATGCGTTCCTGGAGCGCGCCAGCCCGCCTGTGGGCAGCGACATTGCCGTCGCGCCGCCCGAGCTTGCCATCACCTTCACCGAAGGCGTGGAGCCGTTGTTCAGCACGATCGAACTGCGCGACGCCGGCGGCGCCGTGGTGGCCACCGGCAAACCCCATGTCGCGCCGGACGACAATCGGCGGCTGGCGATCGACCTGCCGAAGCTGCCGCCCGGCAGCTACACAGTGATCTGGCACGTGACCTCGGTGGATACCCACAAGACCGAGGGCAGCTACCGGTTCACCGTCGCGCATTGAACCGGCGAACCCTGGAGAGATAACGATGCGACTGTTGCTCCCTGTCGTCCTGATTGCCCTGCCGGTTGCGGCCGCCGCCGATGTGACGGGCGTCCACGTCGACCATGTCTGGTCGCGTGCTGCGATGGCCGGTCATGAGGGCGTGGTCTATCTGACCATCACCGATGACGCCGTACAGGATACCCTTACCGGTGTGACCACGCCGGTCGCCGCGAAGGCCGAACTGCACCAGAGCTTCGACGATCATGGCGTTATGAAAATGCGTTCGGTGGGACCATTGCCGATCGAACCCGGAAAGCCCGTGACGCTGGCGCCCGGGGGCTACCATATCATGCTGACCGGCCTGACGCAGGCGCTGAAGCAGGGCGACAGCTTTCCGATCACGCTGAGCTTCGCCAAGGCCGGCCAGGTGACGGCATCGGCGACAGTGGAGAAGGCTGGCGCGATGATGCCCGGCATGGATCACGGACAGATGGGGGGCATGCAGATGCCGGGCGGCGCCAGGCAGCCATGACATCGCGCGGCGGTTCACCGATTGTTATGCGTTGTCTGCTCCAATGAGGGCCTGCCGCCCAAAACAGGCGGCGACAATCACCTCATGCCGAGAGGAGACATAATGTCCTCGATCATTGCTGCCGCACCGGCGGCCACGCTCGCTCCGTCAGGCACCGCGATGCCACCAGCACCTGCCGCGACTGCATCCCGCGGGCAACAGCAGGCGACATTGACCCGTATGCTGGCCAAATATTCATACGACCAGTCGCGCGGCGGTGACCCTGCCGCGCTGTCCTCCCTGGGTAAGCAGATCACCGCGGCGGCGAAGGCGCTGGGGCAACACGTGACCCTGCCGCGCGCTCCGGCCTCCGCGGCGCCGGAGACCGGCAAGGTCAACGTGACGGCCTGAGATGGCGGGCGTCGCGCCCGCTACTGCACCGTCGATTTCGGCGTCGGGACAATCCGGGTGATCACGTTCTTCTCGCGATCCAGGCATTCCGGGACGCGCGGGGCAATCTTGGTCTTCCAGTGGTCGGTCTCGTAGACCGCCTTGTAGAGTGCCTCGCGCTGGGCCTCGCTGTCGAAGCGACGGATCCAGACATAGTGGGTCTCATCGGTCTCACCGCGGAAACTGCCGCAGATCACCATGCCCTTGGCCACCTGAAAGGGGATGATCTCGTCCTCCATGATCTTCACCCACTCGTCCATCTTGCCGGGCCGCACCTTGTATTGGCGAAGTTCGTAGAAGGCCATCGCGTTCGTCTCCTCTCGGTTTGCTCTCATGCTGCGCGATCGCTGGCGCATCCGGGCATGGTAGTCGCGAACCGTTGCTGGGAACAGTAAGGGCGCGAACCAGCGTCAGCCCGCTCGCCATTCGAGCCCCCCTTGACACCGGTGAAGCGGTGCTACGCCTTCAGCGTCTCCGTATCGATCGGCAGGCTGCGGATGCGCTTGCCGGTGGCGGCGAAAATGGCGTTGCACAGTGCCGGGATGACCGGCGGCAGTGCCGGTTCGCCGAGCCCGGTGGGCTGATGGTCTGTGGTGAGGAATTCCACCTCGACCGGCGGCACCTGGTTCATGCGCAATGGCTTCACCGTGTCGAAATTGGCCTGCACCACGCGGCCGCGATCGATGGTGATCGCCTGGCCCAGCGCCGCGCCCAACCCATCCAGCGCCGCACCGCGCACCTGGTTCTCGGCGCCGCTTGGGTTGATGATCTGGCGGCCGACATCGGCAACGATCCAGACATGGTCCAGCTTGATGTCGCTCGATGGCGCCACCGTCGCCTGCACCACTTCGGCGAAGTATCCCAGGTGGCTGAAGTAGAATGCGACGCCCATGCCGGTGCGCGCGGGCAGCTTGTGGCGACCCGACCAGCCGGACAGTTCCGCCACGCGGACCAGCACGTCGTGCATGCGGCCGGTGTCGAAATCGCGCAACGCATCTGGCGTGCCGGTGGAATTCACCAGCACGCGCCGCTCGCCCAGGAGTGCCAGGCGGAACGCGACCGGGTCCTGCCCGGACTGATGCGCCAACTCGTCGATGAATGACTGGAAGACGAAGCCCAGCGCATTGGATCGCGGCGCGCGCAACGGCCCGGTCGGCACGCCCAGTTCCATCATCGACTGGCCGTACTCCAGATGCGAAACGAGCTGTGCGGGAAATTCGTTGGCGTCCATCATAGCGGAGTCGGCCAGCCGGCCGCGCTGCCCGAAGGTCACGAAATGATCGCTCAAAGCGACCAGCCGGCCTTTGTCGTCGATGCCGCCCTTGAAGAAATGGAACCCCGCCGGCCGGTAGAAGTCATGCTGCATGTCGTCCTGCCGGTTCCATAGCAGCTTCACCGGCGCACCGACCTGCTTCGAGATCCAGGCCGCCTCCGCCATGAAGTCGTTGCGCAGCCGCCGGCCGAAGCCGCCGCCGATCCGCGTCATCCTGACGGTGACATTGCTCTCGGGAATGCCCAGGGTCGCCGCCACCAGTTTGGCGCCCGGCCCGGGGTTCTGCGTCGGCGCCCAGAGCTCGACCTTGCCGGCCTGGAAATGTGCGGTGCAGTTCTGCGGCTCGAGACTGATATGGGACAGAAACGGATACGCGTAGGCTGCTTCCACCACATGCGCCGCACCCTGGAGCGCGGAACCGACATCGCCGTCGCGCCGCAGCCAGGTGGACGGCGCGCCCTCCGCAAGTTTTGCGGCGCCTTGCGCGAAACCCTCGCTGCTCTGCGCCGCGGTCGAGCCTTCATCCCAGGTGATTTTGAGCGTCTCGCGCGCCCGGTTCGCCAGCCACCAGTTCTTCGCCACGATGGCGACGCCGTCGCTGAGCCCTTGCGGGTCGCCACCGCGGTTGGCCTCGCTCGCCCGCACGATGAAGGCGTCATGCACGCCAGGGAGTGCCTTGACCGCATCGATGTTGGCGCTGGTGACCTTGCCGCCGAACACCGGGCATTTCTGGAACACCGCATAGAGCATGCCCGGCACCGTGACGTCGATGCCGAACAGCTTCTGTCCCGTCACGAGCTTGCCGTTGTCGATGCCGGGAATCCGCTGGCCGATGATCTTGAAAGTCTTCGGATCTTTCAGCGTCACGCTGGACAGATCGGGCACCGGCAGCGTCGCGGCCTTCGCGGCCAGCGCACCATAGGGCAGCGACCGTCCGCTGCCGCGGTGATGCACCACACCGGCCGCGGTGCTGCATTCGGACACCGGCACACTCCAGTTGCGTGCCGCTGCCGTTACCAGCATCTGCCGTCCGGCCGCGCCGACCCGGCGCAGCGGTTCGTAGTTCAGCGGCGTCGCCATGCTGCCGCCGGCGAATTGCCGGCCATACTTCGCCTCATCCAGCGGCGCCTGCTCGATCCGCACATTCGCCCAATCGACGTCGAGTTCCTCGGCGATCACCATCGGCAGCATCGTCTTGATGCCCTGGCCGATCTCCGGGTTTTTCGACATGATGGTGACGATGCCGTCGGGCGCGATGCGGACGAACGCGTTGAGCGTGGCGGCGTCCGGTGCGTCCGCCAGCGCGACCCGCGCCAGCGGCGGCAGCATCGCCTGCAGCATGAGGCCACCGCCGGCCGCGGCACTGACCTTCAGGAAGGCGCGGCGCGACGGCTTCGCTGTCATGGCATTCATGGTCACTTCTCCTCCGCCGCTGCGGTGTGCAGGCCGTTCGCCGCCTGCTTGATGGCGGCGCGTATACGTGTGTATGTGCAGCAGCGGCAGACATTGCCGCTCATCGCAGCGTCGATGTCATCGTCGTTGGGATGCGGGTTTTCGCTCAGCAAGCCTGCCGCGGACATGATCTGTCCTGCCTGGCAGTAGCCGCATTGCGGCACGTCGAGTGCCATCCATGCTGCCTGGAGCCGCTTCCCGACGCGATCGACGCTCATGCCTTCGATCGTGGTGACCGCGGCGGTGCCGACTGCCGAGATCGGCGTCTGGCATGAACGCACCGCCGCACCGTCGAGATGCACTGTACAGGCGCCGCACAACCCGGCTCCGCAGCCGAACTTGCTGCCCTTCAGGTCGAGTTCATCGCGCAGCACCCAAAGCAGTGGCATGTCGCCGTCGACATCGACGGTCCGCTTCACCCGGTTGACAGTGATTGTGAATGCCATCGCTCGCACCTCCGAAGCAGCCCGAGCCGTGTCGAGTGCTGTCGCACGCGTCCGACAACGCCGCGCTCGTGCCCAAAATAATCCGCTGCCCACGCGTGCCTGTGCAATGCAGGCAGGCGAATGGACAGCTTACACGCGCAACAGGGCGGCGCAATGCAGCATGCCGGCAGCAAACGCGCATTGTCGATCACATCGAGGACAGGCCGGTTAAGGGCCGCCGCTGTTTGTCCTCGGCGCGACATCATTTGTCATCGTGCGACACAATTTGACATTTGCGCGACATCACTCGTCATCGCGCCACCCGCAACTGTCGTCGTTCGACATCATCCGTCATTCTCGCGCAGGCGGGAATTCCGGTGCCACGCCTGGAATCCCGCCTGCGCCGGAAAGACCAACGCGCTCACCTGTCGTGGCGCGATCGTCCCGGCGTGGTGCCGAACACCGATCGGAACGCGGCGCCGAATGCCGGCCCGCTGGCATAGCCGACTGCAGCCGCGGCTCGCGCCGGCGTCGCGCCCTGCGCCAGCAATGCCAGCGCCTCGGTAAGCCGCAACTGCCGCCGCCAGGCCTGGAAGCTCATCCCGGTCTCGCGCCGGAACAGCCGTGCCAGCGTGCGCGCCGAAGCGCCGGCCATGGTGGCGAACGCCTCCAGCCCCTGGCTGGCGGCAGGATCAGCCAGCAATGCATCGGTCACCCGCTGCAGCCGAGGATCGCGACACGCCGGCACCGAGATCGACCGCGTGTCGGCGCGACTGATCTCGTGCAGCGCCAACGCTACGACGTGCCGCACCGGGCCGTTCTCGTCCCACATCACCGGCTCCTCGCAGGCGGTCAGGATCAGTTCGCGCAGCAGCGGCGAAACCGCGACCACGATCACCGCCCGCGGTCCGGCAGCGGCGGCATCCTCGCGCAGGAACAGCGCACGCATGCGCAGCCCGGGCGGCATGCGAGTCAGGTGCAGCGTCCGCGCCGGCATCCACAGCCCGGTGCCGGGGGGCACGATGAACAGCGCGGCCTCGGTCGCCACGCGGATCACGCCGTCGATCGCATGCAGCAGCTGGGCCCGTGGGTGCTGGTGCCAGCCGCTGTCGTGGCCAACCTGGTAGTCGAACGCGTAGCCGACCAGCGGGCGCGGGGCCTGCTCGAAGGGGCGTAGGCGAGAGCGGTCGAACTGTCCGGTCTGCGACAAGATATGGCCGTACGTCGGAAAGCAGACAGCCTACCGTGCGCGGCCAGGACACGCCAGGACCCTCGCATGACCACCAACTCGCGCCTGATCGCCTTCATCAACACCGCGCACACGTTGACCCACTATTCGCTGCTGGTCCTGCCGACCGCCGTACTCGTCATGGCCGTGCCGGACGGGCCGTTCGGCAGCGAGTACGGGCCGATCCTGGCGCTCGCCACCGGCATGTTCGTGCTCTACGGGCTGTTCTCGCTGCCGCAGGGCTGGATCGCACAGCGCGTCGGACGGCCGGCGCTGATGACGGTGTTCTTCATCGGCACCGGGCTGTCCATGGTGGCGACGTCGTTCGCTGCCACGCCGCTGATGCTGGCGCTGGGCATGGCGGCGACCGGGCTGTTCGCCGCGATCTATCATCCGATCGGCACCGCGATGCTGGTGGACGCCGCCGGAGACAAGCCCGGGCGGGCGATCGGCCTGAACGGCGTGTTCGGCAATGTCGGCGTGGCGCTGGCGCCGGTGGTCACCGCGTTCCTCGCCAACCAGGCGGGCTGGCGGGCGGCGTTCCTGCTGCCTGGCCTGGCCTGTGCCGCGCTGGGCCTGGTATGGCTGCGGCTGCCTTCGTCCGAGGGCACCCTGCGGCGCGATGCGCGTGCCTTTCCCGAGATCCCGCCTCCCCTGGTGCGGCGCGCTGTCGTCGTGCTGCTGCTGATCGCCGTCGTGTCCGGACTGGTGTTCAACTCGTTCACCCTGCTGCTGCCGAAGCTGATGCAGGAGCGGTTGGGCGGCGATGTGCGCCTGCTGCCGCTGTTGGGCACCGCGGCGTTCCTGGCGACGCTGTGCGGTGCGCTGACGCAGTTCACCGTGGGTCGAATGATCGATCGCACGACGCTGAAGCGCGTCTTCCTGCCGGTCAGCGTGTTGCTGGTCCCGGGATTGGTGGCACTGTCGTACGCGCAGGGCTGGCTGGTGTTGCCGACGGCCGCGGTGGTCGCCGCGGCAATCTTCGGCCAGGTGACCGTGAACGAGACGATGACCGCGCGGTACATCTCGCCGGCGCTGCGGGCGCGGATGTATTCGGTGCGGTTCTTCGTCGGGTTCCTCGGCGCGGCGCTGGCGGCGCCAGCGATCGCCTGGCTGCACGAGCGCACCGGCAGCCTCACCGCGGTCACGCTGGTGATGGCGGGCTTCGGCGCGGTGACATTGGGCTGCGCGTTGGCGTTCCCCGACCGGCGGGAGGAACTGCAGCCGGAGTTGTGGGCGGATCTGGCGGATGGCGTGCGGGTCGCGGCCGCGGAGTAGGCAGTCCATACATGACGCTGGCCTCACGCCGCGCCGACACTCCGCAGCCGGTCCATGGTCAGCCGCGCGATGGCTGCCGGCGCCTGGTCCGGAATGGCGAACACCGAACTGACGTTGATCTCGCACAACACGTAGCTGTCGTCGCCCGACGCAGTGCGCGGTCCGTAGAGGAAGTCGGCATCCCAGATGATCGGCAGTGACGCGGTCTCGATGCCAAGCACAGCCATCATCTGCGGCGTCCACTCGGTTTCCATTTTCGCGCGGAGCGCCTGGAACGGCGGCGCGTCGGCGCCATGCATGATGCGCGGACCCGGTTGTGCCGCTGCGGAGTCGGGACCTTCGGGCGGCGGCGCTATCAGCGCCTTGATAAACTGGTGGCCAAATCCGACAACCTTGTCCGCTCCCATGTAGCAGCGGATCATGCCGTCGGGCAGGCGCGGCTGGAACGGCTGATCGACGATGCATCCATCATGCGCAAGGTATGCCTCGCACAGCGCCATGAAGTCCGCCAGCGTCATCTCTTCCGGCACGCTGCCGCGACGCGCATGCAGCACGCGGACCTGCGCAGCATCGCCGGCCGGCAAGGCAATCGGCTCGACCTTCCACACTCCCTGGCCGCCATTGCCGCGGTTCTGCTTGAGCACGCGCGGGCCGGTCGATTGCAGTCGCGGCGGGAATTCCGCGCGGAACGCCGCCGCCGTGCGGTAGCGATGCGTGTCGGTGCCCCAGCCGAGGTGCCTGGTGCGATGCAGGACCTCCTTTACGCCCATCTTGAGGATGACGTCCGGGTGCGCGCTGACCCACGGACCGCGCGACGCCACATCGCGCAACAGCGCGTCAAGCACCGTGCGCGTCTGGCCCTGGTGAATCGGATCGACCCAGACCAGCACGCCATCGACCTTCAGGAGCTGCTCGCGCACCTCCTCTGCCATGTCATCGGCAAACACCGCCGGCTCGGCCTGGATGCCGGCATTTGCCAGCTCCTCGAACACGCGATGGAAGCGGTTGTTCTGCGGCGTGGCAGTGCGGCGTGCGTCACGATCGCCACGCCAGAGCACCGCCACCCTGGCCGTCCTGGTGCCATTCATCCGGGTTGCTCCTGGCAGTGTTCTCGGCCTCGTCCGAACGCCCACGATACGCCTAGGATGGCGGCATGAAACCGGGGATCCTGTTCGCCCTGATGTCGGCGGCGCTGTTCGGCGCGAGCACGCCGTTTGCCAAGCTCCTGCTGGGTTCGGTCGATCCGTGGCTGATGGCGGGCCTGCTGTATCTCGGCGCGGGCATCGGTCTCCTGCTTGTCCACCTGTCACGCGGCGTCCTTCACATGCCCGCGATCGAGGCGCCGCTGCGGCGTGCGGATCTGCCCTGGCTCGCCTTGGTCATCGCCGCCGGTGGTGTATGTGGTCCGCTGCTGTTGATGGTCGGCCTCGCCCGCACGGATGCCGCGGGCACGTCGTTGCTGCTCAATCTCGAAGGCCTGGCGACCATGGGCATCGCCTGGGTGGTATTCCATGAGAATGTCGACCGCCGCCTGCTGCTGGGCGCGTTGGCGATTCTCGCCGGCGCCGTGTTGCTGTCGTGGCAGGGGCGGGCGTCGTTCCAATGGGGCGCGCTGCCGATCGCCGGCGCCTGCGTCTGCTGGGGGATCGACAACAACCTCACCCGCAAGCTGTCGTCCTCCGACCCGATGCAGATCGCCATGCTCAAGGGCCTGTGCGCGGGCATGGTGAACTTCATGCTGGCATTGCTGCATGGCGCAGCGCTGCCTCCTGTCGGCACCGTGCTGCTGGTCGGCGTGGTGGGTTTCCTCGGCTACGGCGTGAGCCTCGCATTGTTCGTACTCGGCCTGCGCGATCTCGGCACGGCGCGAACCGGCGCCTATTTCTCGCTGGCGCCATTCGTCGGTGCGGTCCTCGCTGTCGTCATGCTGGGCGAACCGCTGACCGCGCAGCTGATCGTCGCCGGCGGACTGATGGGAGTGGGGCTCTGGCTGCACCTGGCGGAGCGGCATGACCACGAGCATGTCCACGAGGCGCTGGAACATGACCATCGGCATCGCCACGATGAGCATCATCGGCACGAGCATGGTCCGGACGCGCCTGCCGGAGAGCCGCACACGCACTGGCACCGGCATCCACCGCTGGTGCATCGGCATCCGCATTATCCCGACCTGCATCATCGGCACGGCCACCGCCACGCGCAGTGAGGAATACCGGTTCTCGTGCGAGACACCGCTGAACATTCAACACGAAGAATCTTTGCGCCGCCGCGGTCACAGATGCGACGTGCCCGCATAAATCCGGCGCACGCGGACATCGCGATAGATCCGTCCCGCTGCAAAATCTCCCGGATGCCCATCCCGCCCACTACAATGGAGAATCCACGATGCAACTGACCGACATCACCGTTGCCCGCACCGTGCCGGCCTCCGCCGAACGCATCTTCGACGCCTGGCTGGATTCGAGCCGTCCTGGCGGACCATGGTTCGGTGCCGCGCGGATGATTCTGAATCCGGTGGTCGATGGTCTGTTCTACTTTGCCGTCGAACACGAGGGCCGCATCTGGCCGCATTACGGCCGTTTCCTCCGCATCGAGCGGCCGCGTCTTATCGAGCATACCTGGATGTCCGAGGGTACCAAAGGCGCCGAATCCATCGTCACCATCACGCTCGACCCGCACGGTGACACAACCGAGGTCACCCTCCGTCATGCCGGCGTGCCGGACGACGAGATGGGACATCGCCACGCGGAAGGCTGGACCTGGATGCTAACCACTCTCGCGGAAAAATATGCCGGAGAAGCGGGCGCCCCTAGCGCCGGTCGCTAGCGCTGACCGCAGGCTGCCTGGCACCGGACGGCGGCCGCGTCAGCAGCAGCAGCGGCAGCACGATGATCGCAAGCACCAGCATCAGCTTGAAATCATCGATATAGGCGATGATCTGCGCCTGCCGTGTGACTTCCTGGTTGAGCATCGCGGCGCCATGCACAGAACCGAGATGCCACAGGCGTGACGCAGCACCTGTCTGCAAGGCGCGATTGAACGGGGTCACGTCGCCGGCAATGATCGCGTGGTTGACCTGGGTGTTGATCTCCAGCAGCGCGCCGGTGATGGAAATGCCGATGGCACTCCCGAGATTGCGCATCAGGCTGTAGATGCCGGTGGCCTCGATGCGCAGCTCCGACGGCAGGGTCGCGAAGGTGATGATGTTGATGGGTATGGTGAGGAACCCGATGCTGAGGCCCTGGATAAAGCCGACGCTGATCATGGTCCATTCTGCGACGTCCGGTGTCCACAGCGTCATGTCGTACAGCGCGTAAGCACCGATGACGAAGCCGATGCCAACCAGCAGGCGCGGACTGACCCACCCGATGAGCCGACCGGAGATCATCGCAGCGAGCATCAGGCCGGCGCCACGCGGCGCGAGCACGATGCCGGCGGTCACCACGGGATAGTTCATCAATGTCTGCAGGTACGGCGCCAGCAATGCCAGCGTCGCATACATGATCAGTCCCATGATGAAATACAGCGTGACGCCGACAACGAAGTTCCGGTCTTTGAACAGCCTTGGCGACAGGAAGGGTTTCGGCGCCAGCCAGAACTGGACGAGGAAGACATAGAAGCACATGCCGGCCAGCAAGGCTTCCACGACGATTTCGCGCGCACCGAACCAGTCCTGCGTCTCGCCGCGGTCGAGCATCGTCTGGAACGCGCCGATCGCTATGCTCAGCGCGCCGCAGCCGATCCAGTCGAGCCTGGCCGATCTGCTGTACGGCGTCTCCTTCAGGAAACTCAGCAGCCCGAACGCCGTCAGCACGCCGAACGGGACGTTGATGTAGAACACCCAGCGCCAGCTGTGGTTCTCGGTGAGCCAGCCGCCGAGGATGGGGCCAAAGATCGGCCCGATCATCACGCCCATGGTCCACAGCGCCATTGCGGCGCCGCGCTGCTCCACCGGATAGATGTCGTACATCACCGACTGCGACAGCGGCACCAGGGCGGCGCCGAACATGCCTTGCAGCACACGGAACAGCACGATCTCGTCCAGCGACTGCGCCATGCCGCACAGCACCGAGGCGAGCGTGAACCCGACAACTGCCGTGACGAACAGCCGGGTGCGGCCGAACCGCGCCGCCAGGAACCCGGTCGGCGCTGTCATGATCGCTGCCGCCACGATGTAGCTGGTCAGGACCCAGTTTATCTCTTCCTGGCTCGCCGACATCGTGCCCTGCATGTAGGGCAGCGCGACATTGGCGATGGTGCTGTCCAGCGACTGCATGAGCGTCGCCATGACGGTGCAGATTGTGACGATCATGCGGGTGCCCCCGCCCTGCGAGACGGGGACCGCGATGCCGCCGGTCGTGGCGCTCACGCGTCCTGTTCCAGTCGCCGTGTGAGATTGCTGCACACGGTGTCGAGGACCCGGGTTGCAACGCTCAGCTCATCATCCGACAGACCGTCCAGCG